>NZ_ADNY01000042.1 GCF_000178475.1 Lactobacillus amylolyticus DSM 11664
CGTCTGCAAAAAAGCTGATCAGGGCAATTCCTGACCAGCTTTTTTAATGCTACACTTACTAAAAAAGTTGGTTTTCAAATGTTTGAAGAAATAAAAAATAAATCGGTTGCCTGGTTAGGAATCATCAGTTTCATGGTGAATTGCTTTCCGTACGCAATCTATATTCTGTTGATTAATCGCAACGGCTCGTTAATTAGCGATGTTCTGCCGATGGCTATTTTTTACACCTTTATAAGAACAGCGCTCTTCATTTTTCGTAATAGGGGAAGCCTGGCATTTTAAAGGCTCCCAATTTTTTCTTGTTAGCTTGACGATATTTAATATGTGCCCACATGATAATCAGCCAAACAACTACGAAATTAATTGTTGAGACCGTCGAAACAATATCAAAAATTCTTGCTGGCATTAAGTAGTTCAAAATAACTACAATGAATAAAATCAAAGATGAAATAGTTAGAGCGTTTTTTTGGAATAGCTTTGTTGCTTAGTTCGCCCAGTTTTTTAGGAGCATTGCCGCCGCGGGCTAATGCATAAAGTGAACGACTGGTAGAGAAAATTGCACTATTGGTTGCCGACATTGCTGCAGTTAAAACCACGAAATTCAATATTTCGGCTGCTCCCATGACGCCAATAGCAGCAAAGACTTGAACGAAGGGACTAGAGGTTGCTTTAATTTGATTCCATGGATAAACCGCCGTGATTGCTAGCATTGAACCGATATAAAAGAGTCCAATTCTTACAGGCAAAGTATTAATAGCTTTAGGGATGTCTTTTTCTGGATTAGCTGTTTTGCTGGCCGTTAGTCCTACAATTTCCACACCAACAAAGGCAAAGACAACCATTTGAAATGATGTAAGAAAACAGCTAATTCCTGTCGGGAAGAAACCACCATTGCTGACCAAATTTACAAGCGAGGTCGTGCGCCCGGCAACTTTTGTATGAAAAAGCAATAGAACTGAACCTGTCAAAATTAGTGCAATGATTGCAATAACTTTGATCATTGAAAACCAGCTCTCAAGTTCGCCAAACAGCCCTACATCGACCATATTTACAAACATTAAAATAATAACGATTAACAAGGGTCCTACCCATTGCGGAAGCCAGGGAAACCAATATTTTAAGTAGATACCCGTAGCGGTTAAATCGGCCATCGCTAAACTTAGCCAGCAAGCCCAATAGGTCCAGCCGGCGACGAATTCTGTTCGATCGCCTAAATATTCTTTTACGGCATCTAAAAAGGAATGTTTAGATGGATCAGCTAGGATCAACTCTCCTAAGGCACGCATTATAAAAAAGGTAATGATTCCTACAATTAAGTAGGAAAGAATGATTGATGGGCCGCACTTTTGATGGCCGAACCTGAACCCAAGAATAATCCGTACCAATTGCACCGCCGATCGCAATCATCGTCACGTGGCGGCTTTTGAGTCCGCGATTCAACTTTTCATCTTCCATAAAAAAACTTCCTCTGAACCTTAGTAAAAATTGAGTTTTGCTTCATAATAGTGGATTGTGTTTTATTATAAGCAAATTAAAAAGATATTGTAAATTTGAATAAAGACATAGTATTAGTTAGAAATACATATTAAAGAATACGCCAACGAAAAAATCAGACGCTTTAATTATGAAGTGTTACTAATTATCAAATAACAATATTATGTTTGAGGATGAAAGATATGGAAGTTTTTGCGTAAACAACTTGGAATCATTAATGCTGAGTAAGTGAATTATAATTTTCGTAAAATAAGAAGAGGGATAGACAAGATGTTTGGAAGAAAAAAAGTATTAATGAGGAAAAACAATTTTTAGCAATGATTAATTATTTGCTTGATGATGATACAGTTGCTCCGAAGGAACTTCAGGCTTTAGAAAAAGCAAAAAAGCGAATTGAAAAGGATGAATATTATCCACGAATTTTACAAGGCTTAATGAATGATCTTCGTCCCATGGCTTTGCACAGTGAACTTTCTAAGCATGTTGGTGAATAATATTTGCATGCAATTAATGATGCTTATCAAGATGATGGCTGGAACGGAATTAGTTTTATGAGTTTTTAGAGTATTAATTTATATGAGCAAAAAGACCTCTGTCTATGTATTAATAGCTAGAGGTTAGGGTATAAAAATGGCAATTAAAATCACTTTAAATCAGCTTTACGATATTATGTATGATAACATGGATCCCACTGGTTGGTGGCCAGGTCGCTCAGATTGGGAAGTAATTTGGTCAACGGTTCTAATTCAAAATACTAATTGGAAAAATGTTGCTAAGGCATTAAAGGATTTGTACAAAGTAAGTGGATTTTTGCCGCAAAAAATCTTAGCCTTAACGGATGAAGAATTGACTAATGCAATTAAAAAAGCAGGCTTCTATACTCGAAAAGTTAAAACTATTCAGAATTTAGCGAAATATTTTCAAGAGTATAGTTTTGATTTGGAATTGATGCAGGAAATGCCCAAAGAAAAATTGCGTAAAGAATTGTTAGCTATTAAAGGGATTGGCTCGGAAACGGCTGACGTGATTTTGATGTATGGTTTGCGTAAGGGCGAGTTTGTCGTTGACAATTATTCTTATCGTTTGTTTGAATGCTTGGGATGGAAGATGCCGAAGTATGAAAAGGCAAAGAAGATAATTGAAGGTGATTTGCAAGATTTTACTTTGCGTAATTACCAGAATTTCCATGCAATGATCGATACTTTTAACCAAGAATATAAGCTGCCGCAGGATTTTGGTAAATCATTTTTGGCAAATTATCAGTTAATTACGCCGGAAGAGAAAACTTCTGAAGAATTGCAAAAAATAAATTTGTAGAAAATGCGTTAAAATCTTGGTACTTTTTAAATCGAGTAACTGTGCTTGTTTATTGACATCAAGCTGCAGAAAAATATAAATTGATCGAATGAAAAGCCCTTATCTACATAAAAGTAGGTAAGGACTTTTTTATTAGAAAAATTGTTGTAATACAGACTTTATATTTTGCATCTCATCATCTGTCAATTTCCCTTTTAAGGAGCCACTAATTCGTTTATTTGGATCGATTGTACGAATATGTTGTAATAACGCTGTACCGTAAACTTTATCTTTATTAAGAAAAACAAAAAGTGGTGATTTCCTAAACTTTTCTTCTGTTTGATATTTTTTTGCTGAAGAAATAGGTACTACAATTACAGTATTAAAGACACGATTGAATTGATTATTACTAACTATAATGCATGGTCGTGTTTTTCTTTCTTCATTACCTTTAGAAGACTCCAAATTAATGAAATAAATTTCGCCTTCCTTATACATCAATCGATCCTTTCTTCTCCTACATCTTGTCCCCAATCTATCTCTGGAGTATCAATATTGCCGTAGACTTTTTCTTGAGCGTCGACTATATCCCATAGATTATTTTTAGGTTTTTCTAAAGTAACGGATTCATTATCTTTAATATTAAAAACAATGGTTTTATCATTTTTGTTAAGTTTCAATGTGTCACGAACTGCTTTGGGAATTGTAATTTGATTTTTGCTGGTAATTTTTGCTTGAACTTGCATAAAAATCACTCCTTATAAATTCTAAATAAATAGTACCTTGCTTTGTAAGGAAATATCAATTATTTATTCTTCTATGACTTATTCTTTATTTTTATTAAAAATCAATAGATAAAAGACAGCTGTCAATACTTCCGCAATTCCTTCCAAAGCAACAGCCATACTGCTGCCAAAATGTTGGACAATTAATCCGCCTAAAAAAGAACCAATTGGAATCATACAGTTAATAATAGGATATGGATCAGTAGGAAAAGTATCGAAAGTTGGATTTTTACGTTCTAATAATCTGTTAGGTAAGAGAGTACTAGTTTTAAATCCTAAAGGAACATTTCAAGAAAAGATTTTATCGAATTTGCCGCCATTAGTTATTCCTATTCCAAAAGGAGTTAAGGATGAAGAAGCAGTAGCATTAATAGGAGGGGGAGATGTTGCGTTAACATTCTTAAAACTATTAAGAAAGAGTTCACCAAAGCAAATAATAATCTACGGTGCAAATTCTGTGACAGGGTTGATTCTCATGCAACTTTTAACAAATTTAACAAAATTATCGATTGTGCCGATGACTACTAAAGCTTCACAAAAGTATCTTAATGATAAAATTTCTGAATATGGTATTAGAATTTCTAAACATATGGAAAAGATTCCTAGTACAGTAGTTGATATAGCTGGCAATGGTGTAACAAGAGAACTAATGGAACATGTTAGAAGTGGAGATAAAGTTTATAGTATTGCACAAAATAATTTAAGAGGCGTTCAATTTATTAGTAAACCGTCTTTTCCCAATGACTATCGAACTTTACTGCAATTGATTGCTAAAAAACAATTGTTTATTCCGATTGGTGAAGTCCTTTCTATTGATAATATAAAAAGTGCAATAGATTATTTAAGTAGTCATCATAGTCGAGGAAGAATTTTGTTATCTTTTGAAAAATAAGGTGCGATATAGAAATAATCTGTTTCTTTATGGCATGGAAAATAAAAATTGCGAGTGAATGAAAAATACTGGTCAATTAATTTGTTGATTAATTTATAACTTGCTATAATATCACTAGATAAAAAAGAGGTCGACAATACAAATGTCAACCTCTCAGTGTAGAGCCGCTTCGGCGGTGCTATCCAAAATTTAATTAATGTTTTTGAATAACTGCCAGCTTTGCAGAGCTAAAGCAGTTATTTTTTTCGCCGATCTTTAAATTCGATCAGCTTCACTACCAATGCAATAATTATACTAAATACGAACATATGGTTGCGATGAGATTATATTACCAAATTGATGATCTTCTTGATCGAACCATTCACGTGCAAAATCAATTAAAGGCCGTAAGTTGATTACTTTGATAATACCTTTACTCAATTTAAGTAATTTGAATTCGTTAGGATATTTAGCTTCAAACGTTGTGCCATTTTTATCAATTCCATAATTAAATTTATTAATCATTTAGTACACTTAATACTAATTTATGGATAATGAATCAGCTTTCCCTACTTTTTAATTGATAATATGTCCTTGAGTGTGTATACTTTGTGTATATAAAGGAGCGATTAATATGACTGTTAAATTAAGAAAAGTTGGAAATTCAAGAACCTTAACTGTTCCTAAAGAAATAAAGGCTGTTAGTGACGAATATACAGTAAAAAATGATGGTACTACAATCATTTTTACTCCTGTTAAAAAAAGAAAAAATATTTTTGCTGATCCAGAATGGAAAAATTATGATTATCAAAATGATGTAAAGAATGATACGGATTTGCAATCAGTAAAACCTGTTGGCAGGGAGGTTATTGATTAATGCAATTTCCTAAAAAAGGTGATGTAATTATTGCAGATGCAGAGCCACATTCAGGTCATGAAATGGGTGGTCATGATCCACGAAAAGGTAATATTCGTAGACATTATGTCGTTATGAGTACAAATGAATATAATGAGGCTACTCATATGTTTATCGGTATGCCAATTACAACTTCGAATAAATATGAAAATAATCCTAGATACTTACCTATTTTAATTAATGGTAACGGCAATACAGGCGTCAAAGGATATATTGTTTTATGGCAATTGCAAAATTTCGATTTTGAATCTAGAAATGGAAAAATTATTAATCGTGTTGACCGTAAATTATTAGATAGTTTACAACGTTATGTAGACGACATGGTGGGAAAGGAATAAAAAAGAGAGATATCCTCCTGTCAAATTTTGAAGTATCCAGATTTAATCAGAAATTAAAAAATCACCTAAAGTTCATATTTTGAGTAGTCAATGAACTGATAGGCTTAAACAACTAACCAAAAATAAGAAAAAACTATTGTATTTTTCTGGAATTAAGGATATCATTCTACTTATAAATTGTAAGACATAAAAGGAGATGAAAAACATGTTGGCACTTAAATTTACAAATGAATCTAGAGAATGTTGTTGCTGTAACAGCATCTTATTTGACGTGCCTAACATGCAACGCATCTCTATCTATAATTATTTTAGTTAATTTATTTTTTATTGATTGAAATTCTTATTCAAACGAGCTGTAGTCATTTTAGGCTGCAGCTCGTTTTTTGTGTCTAAAAAAATATAAAAGGAGAGAATGACATGAATAAATTTAAGATTTTTGCGACAAGTTTAGTTACTATTTCTGCAGCGATAGTACTTGTGGCTTGTGGCAATACTTCTAATTCACAAAGTTCAAGAAATAGTAAAACTTTAAATTTGAGTACAACTGCCCCTTTGGACACGATTGACATTAGTAAATCCACCGGTTATGGCCAAACAGGTAATGTGTTCGAAAGTTTCTATCGCCTAGGTAGCAATGGTAAACCAACAGCGGGTTTAGCAAAGTCCGGGTTTGTTTCTAAAAACGGAAAAACTTGGACTTTCAAATTAAGAAATGCGAAATGGTCAAATGGAGATCCAATTACTGCTCAAGATTTTGTTTATTCCTGGCATCGTAGTTTGAATCCAAAAACTGCTTCACCATATTCCTACTTATTCAGCGGTGTGAAAAATGCCAACCAAATTATTGCAGGCAAAAAGAATTCCAATAGTTTAGGAATTTCAGCACCAAATAAGAGGACGGTAGTTGTGAAATTAACACGTCCAATTGCTTACTTTAAGGTTTTAATGGCTTATCCACTATTTGGGCCACAGGATGCAAAAGTTGTCAAAAAATATGGTAGTAAGTATGCTACTAAATCACAATACCAAGTTTATTCAGGTCCATTTGAAATTACAGGATGGAATGGCACTAATGATTCCTGGTCATTTGTTAAAAATAAAAATTATTGGGATAAAAAAGCAGTTAAGCTGAACAAGATAAACTATGAGGTGGTTAAATCAAACAACACGGGCTATCAATTATATCAACAAGGTAAATTAGATTTAACGCCACTTTCCAGTGAACAGGTTAAAAACTTGAAAAGCAACAAAGATTTTAAGTCATATCCATATTCTTATGTTCGCTTCTTAATGTATAACTTTAAGGATAAAAACAAAGTAAATCGGAAGGCTTTGAATAACCGCAATATTCGTCTTGCTTTATCATTGGCAATTGATCGAAATGTAATTACAAAAAAAGGTTTTAGGTGACGGTTCTACAATCCCAACCGGTTTCGTTGCCAGTCAATTGGCTTCAGATCCAAAGTCCGGTACGGATTTTGCTAAACAGCAAAGTGTTAAAAATACTACTAATTATAATGCTGCTTTGGCTAAGAAATATTGGCAAAAGGGCTTAAAGCAAATTGGTGAAAAGAATTTAACTTTTAATCTTTTAGCTTCAAATGACAGCACCGATAGTGACCAGTTAACGCAATACTTACAATCACAATGGACAAAAGTATTAAAAGGCATCAAAGTTGATGTAACAAATATTCCTGCAAAATCATTTGATAGTCGTGCTCAAAGTGGCGATTTTGACATTGATTTGTCTGGTTGGGGTGGCGACTTTAATGATCCAATGACCTTTATGCAAATCCCAATGACAGGCACTTCATATAATTATGGCAAGTGGTCAAATAGTAAATATGATCAGTTAGTAAATCGGGGAGCCAACCAGGACGCAAATAATGTCAATGCCCGTTGGCAGGATTTGGTTAAAGCAGCTCGAATTGTAAATAGTGAACAAGCGATCACTCCAATTTATCAACAAACAACGGCTTATTTGCAAGATTCAAGGGTTCATGGCATTATTCATAACACTGCCGGTACGCAATGGAATTACAAATATGCTTACGTAAAATAGCAAAAAAAGTTTAAAAATTACGTTAAGAGCTTTTCCTCTTAACGTAATTTTTGTATGTATCTAGAGATCAGTTGTTTTCTCCAGACTATTTATTGCCAATTAAAATATTAGTTGCAAATTAAACATAGGGGGTAAAATTAAAAGCAAATAAGAAGATGAAAACAAATTTTAAATAAAGGGATAGAAGGAGGAGTAAAAATGAACCTAAAAGAGCTTTTGAAAATAAACATTCCGCGATCAGGTTTAATTATTTTCTTATATTTAATTTATGCTATTGCTGGTTCGATGGGTGAATATCTATTTAAATATGCTCTAAATGCAATTACAGTTGGCCACTTGAATACTTATCTCTTTTGGCAAATTGTTGAAGCAGTGATGGAAGTATTAGCAGCACTTTTATTGCCAGTTGCAACGGTTGTTTTTACTAGACAGACGCAGAATTATCTACATAAAATTCGGCAAGACATCGTGCAACACTACTATGTTCAGGGCGATGAAAAAGTAGCTAACATGCAAAATGAATTAACAGCCAATTTGAAGTTACTCACGGACAAATATGCCAATTCTTGGATCACTATTTTAAGTGGTTTGTTTGAAATTATCATTGCCATTGGTCTGCTCGTCAGCATGAATTGGTTATTAATTGTTGTAACTGCGGTTTTAGCGGTTTTGACTTTGTACTTGCCTAAGCTGCTAGAAAAGAAAACTTCCGCTGCAATGGACCAAGTCAATCAAAAACATCAAAAGTTATTGGCTGCGATTGAACATTGGCTTGTCGGACTGCAGGAATTGCGACGCTATAGTGCTTATGGTCGTCTTTCACGGCAACTAAAAAAAGCGAGTGGCGACTATGCGGAAGCCGGAATTAAAAGCGAAGGTATCACCAGTTGGTCATATTTAATTAACGGTGTCGGTAACACTTTGGCACAATTTGGTTTAGGAATTACAGGTGGCTTGCTCTTCATTTTCGGCAAAATTTCCTTTGGTGACTTTGTCGTTGCCAGCGGTTTTGCATTTACTATTTTTTCCGGGATCTGGGATATTACTGACTCACTGACAAAAGTGAAATCAACCAAGACCTTGCGTGCACAAACTGCCGAATTAAGAAAAAAGCTTGCCGATCATGCTGCTGAAAAAGTCCCAGTCTTTAGTCTTTCAGTTAAAAATCTAAAAGTTAAATATGATCAGGGCGAAGAAATTGCTTATCCGGATTTTGAAATTAAAAAAGGACAGAAGGTCTTGCTCAGCGGTGATTCAGGTACGGGTAAATCAACCTTGTTTAAAGTACTTTTAGGCGAATTAAAACCTGAAACAGGGACGATCACCTATTATGATCAATCTGGCAATATTATTCCAAATGAAAAAGCAAAACTTAATTTCATGCCGCAAGATCCGATCGTCTTTCCTGTTTCGATCAAAGACAACATTACCATGTTTAAGGAAGAACTCGCAGACAAGTTGGGTCGGATAACACAGGCAGTGCAATTGCAGCCTGATTTGGCTAAGATGCCTGCAGGTCTTGATACGCAAGTTGATTTGAAGACAGAAAATCTGTCAGGTGGACAAAGACAAAAAGTTGTCTTGGCAAGAACGGAAATTCATGAGCAGCTCTTTGTTTTAATGGACGAGGTTACGAGTGCGATTGATCAAGAAGTAACGGAGAAAATTATTGATAACTTGCTTCAAACAAATCAAACCATTTTAATGATTGCACACAACTTTACACCGGAGTTAAAGGAAAAACTTGATCAAGAAATCAAATTAACTGCTAAGAGAAAGGAGAATAAAGAATGAGTTTAAAAGAATTATATCGAATTAACCCTAAGAGATTTATTCTTCTTGTCATTTTGCAGATCTTTACGCCAGCTGTTTCAATCGTCAATATTTATGTTGCCCAACAAGAAGCAAATATTGTTTTAACTAAAAATCTGCGCAATTACTGGTTAATCAGCTTTCTTGCATTAACGCTTATGTTCATCTCATATGGAGTTTTTGCTTGGTTCAATTATTTATCAAATAAACAAATGCAAGAAATCAGCAATCAAGTTAGAGCTGAAATTGTCGATCATTATTATCATGATGGTAAAGAACATCAAGTTGCTGCAATGCAAAACCGTTTAACCAACGATTTGGAAATCGTAATGGGCAACTATTATGAGCCATTTTTAATGGGCATTTACGGGGCCACGCTCGTTGTTGGCGTTATCGTTTATCTGATTATTTTGAATTGGCTGCTGCTAATTACAATCTTGTTAATGGTGGCTGTTTCTCTGCTTTTGCCAAAATTAACTGAAAAGCCGCTGCAAAAGGCAACCAAGATGATCTCTGATAGCAACCAAGTGTACCTTGATTCTTTAAATGAGTGGCTTTCTGGCCTAGCTCAGATTAGACAGTTCTTTGCTGGTGCTAAATTGTTTAGTGTTTCATCAGCAGCTTCCAAAAAGCTTGAAGATGCAACGGTGAAACAAACGGCATATCAAAAGTTATTAGAGGCTCTCAATGGGATTGTATCTGCAATTTTTGGTTTGATTCTGTTTGTTCTAGCTGGATTTTTGATCAAAGACGGTCAACTGACAATCGGAACTCTAGTTATTGTTGGTAACTTTAGGTTTTATCTCAATTCTGGTATTAATAGGATTACGTCAGCTCGCGGTTCAATGAAGGGAACGACTAAGCTGCTTGATGAGATCGATGAATCGGCAGCTAAAGTGCAACCACATGCGCAAACTGATTTGGAAATTCCAAGCATCATCAAGACTAAGGATTTGTGTCTGCAATTTCCGAATGGTGAAAAATTGACTTATCCTGATTTAACTATTAATCAAGGTGAAAAGATTCTGTTGACAGGTGATTCGGGTTCGGGCAAGTCGACTCTGTTTAAACTAATTTTGGGCGGACTCAAACCAAGCAAGGGTAAAGTGATTTTCGAAGATCATGATGGCAAAGAAATTGAACCTGATCTAAGCAAGATCGGTTATATTCCGCAGGATCCGATTGTTTTCCCGGCTTCAATTGAAGACAATATCACAATGTTTAATGAAAAATTGGACGGAAAAGTTGAAGCTGCTGTCAAAGAGGTTAACTTTGATGAGGATATCGACAAGTTTAATAAAGGTTTGCAGCAAAAATTAAATTTGGATAAGTTAAATATTTCTGGTGGTCAGCGGCAAAAGATCGTGCTTGCTAGAGCCAAGGTTCACAATAGCGACATTATTCTGATTGATGAAGGAACAAGTGCGATCGATCAAACCGCAACCATGAATATTTTGAAGAATTTAGTGAAGAGTAAAGCAACGATTGTCTTTATTGCTCATAACTTCAATGAAGGGATGCGGCAGTTGTTTGATCGCGAGATCCATTTGGTAAAAGAATAGAAGTCAGTATCATGTTTTTTTGCTAAAAAAGACTCACATTTTTAGTGTTACGAAAGAATCTAAATAATTAAATTATTTGTTGAATAACTGCTAGCTTTGCCGAGCTAAAGCAGTTATTTTTTTCGCCAATTTTTGAATTTGATCAACTTGACGACAAATGTACCAAGCATTAACAGTAAAGCATCTGAGACAAATATGAAATTTCTCTTTTTATTTACCTTAATTCTTTTGCCCTTTTAAATACATCGATAAAGGTATTGGCAGCGTCATTCATTCCTAAATCAACTGTTTTTTGGATGAATTCTAAAATATCATCTTCTTCGCCATTTTCCATGTATCGTACAACCTCTTGTAAAAAGTTCAAAGTCATTTTAAAGAAGCTAAATACTTGTGACAGTTTTATTCGCTCAAGAGCGTTTAAAAGTTTTTTTGCTCGTTTCAAATCTTTTCGAAAGATAAGCGAAATACTTGCATCAGCTAAAACTCCCATCATAGTTATTAGATTATAAAAAGTAGGGTCCTTTGGAATTAAATCTTGATTATTGATAATTTGCATTGCAATAGCAAAAACACGATCAGATTTGATCATAAAAACGCAGTTGCCAAAGAATGAAAGGTTGAAGGAACTCCAAACTTTAATTTGCGATAAGTGAGTATAAAGCCGCATTTGATCAGAAAAAGGCAATAAGTTTTTGTTCTTAATTAGTAAGTACTGATTGCATAGAACAATTGCTAAAAATAGGTCAAAAAATTTTCTGTTTTGATGGTAAAGATCAAGATAATAGGCGATCAGTTTTTCCATTTTAACGGTGTCTCCGGCTTCGATTACCTGTCGTATTTCTGCTGGTAAGGTTTCATCATTATCGGTTTCAGAATTGCCAATGAATTCAGTAGGGGTAAAATGGATACGATTAATTAACTTCATCACATTATCGAAGGTGATTTGAATTTTGCCGTTTTCCCAACGGGATAAATTTGAAGTTGAACAAATACCTTTTGCAGCAGCAGTTAACGTAATATTTTGTTCTTTTCTTAATCGTTTGAATTTTGGACCTAATGATTTCATTTGTACCTCCAAAAATTAATTTGCATATATGCAATATATCACTTTTGGCTGAAAAGATCATGGCATAATCATTCCAACATCTAAAAAGGGGCGAAAAATTATGCTTTATAAATACTCAAATCATTTCAAATTTATCTTAATGATTCTTATGGGATTTATTTCAAGTTTCTCTGCAATATTACTTGCATATGTGGTACAAACCTTAACTAATATTGCCACCCAAAGAAACTTTTCTCACTTGCAAGAATTTTTAATCATTGTCATTAGCGGTTTTATTATTACTTTTCTTGCCGGTCTAATTTTCAATCGGTTAAAAACAAGTACTATCAAAGAGACCAACACTTACTTAAGAATGAATATCTTTAAAGGGATGCTAGCAGAGGACAATGAACAAAATAGTGGTAGTTTAGGTTTTTTAACGAATGATTTTAAACTGCTTGAAACTAATCGCTTCGATGCTCAAATTGAAATTATTATGCAGCTTTTTGGGATGGTTCTGGCTTTAGGATATGCCTTAGCCGTCAACTGGGTTATCACCATTATGTTTTTAGTTTCTTCCTGTGTGCCAATGATTGCTTCAAGCTTTACTCAAAAAGCAATTCAAAAAGCTTCAGAGAAATGGACGGAAGCAAATGGTAAATACATTAACCAAACTAAAAATTTTTTGGCAGGAAGTGAAACACTGAAATTGTATGGCGGCCAGGCAAGTGCTGCAGCCAAGAATGCGCAAACAATCACTTCTCTTGAAGCAGCTTTAAGAAAAATGAATTTGCTCAATTTGGATACTAATTCCTGGATTCAGTTATTAGGTAATGTTGTTACTTTCTTGGTACCATTTTTAGTTGGCATATATATGGCTGTTAAAGGAATGACTACTTTGGGTGCATTGTTTGCCATCGTTCAATTGGCCAATTCCTTTGTAAATCCAATTTTAATTATTTTGGAGGATCGTAACAAACTGGCAACGACTAAAAAAATCGTTAAAAAGACGAAGAAATACTTATCATTGTCTGAAAAGCAAGATCAAGAAAATAGTATTTTTACTAATAAGTTGAGTGTGAAAGACCTTGATTTGTTCAGAAAAAAGCAAAAATTAGCACACGGTATCAGTTTTGAAATTCAAAAAGGTACTAAAACAGCGATTATTGGGCCTTCTGGCGTTGGTAAGTCAACTTTATTGCAGTTCTTAATGTATGGCAAATACGGCCATGCCAAAGAAATTATGCTTGATGGAGTCAGTCAAAAAGCAGGCAGTTTTGATAAGATCTTTGCTTACGCTAGCCAAGCTCCAGTGATTTTTGCTGATAGTTTATGGTTCAACTTAACCTTGGGAGCAAAAATTTTAGAAGAAGAGGTTAGAAAAGTCTGCGCAAGCCTCGATTTGAGCGAATTAGTTGAAGAAAAAGGCTTCGCTTATTCATTAGGTGATAACGCAGATCAATTATCTGGCGGTCAGCTTGCCAGAATTGAATTAGCAAGAGCAATTTTGGCTAAACGGTCGATTCTGTTGCTGGATGAAATCAATGCTTCATTGGATAAGAAAACTTCAGATGATATTCATCGTTACTTACTGAATTCAGATCTCACTTTTGTTGAAGTGATTCACCATTATGAACCTGAAGAATTAGAAAAATACGATCAAGTCATTGATTTAAAGGAGTTTGTGGATTAGTAATACCTAATATAAAAGTCTTACTGCAATTTTCAGTAGTAAGACTTTTATATTTGTTTATGTAAAATATTTATTACGCTAATCTAGCTCTCAAACTGAAGTTGCCACTGAATTCATCGGTATGATCGCCTTCGTTGTAACCATACATTGAATCGTCGCCGATTCCTTTGATATACTGATAAAAAGCTTAAAATATTAGAGCATCTTATGGGAAAGGGAGACATGATGAAAGCAAAAATCAAGATTATAGGATTATGTATGTTGGTATCACTTTTTGTTGCTTTACTCTGGCCGCTTTTTGATGTGCTTTTGTCAATTATTCAACAATTTATACAATTGCATTATATTAATTATATTGTCTGGCCGCCGACATTGAAAGATTATCTTATTGGCTATGTGACTGCTTTTGTCATTTTAAGCATACTTTTCTCTCACTATATGCTTAGGGATGACGAGAAAACGAGAGATAAATGATTTGATAAAATTTTTGGTAGGTTCAATGTTTAATGCAATTTTGTGGTTGGTTATTGGTGTGATAACTTTCAATTTGACCGACAAGTATGTAAAGAAAAATGGAACGTTGGCTCAATATGAAAAAATTAATTATTATCAGAGGTAATTCTGGAAGTGGAAAGAGTACGCTAGCTCGTGAAATTCACAAAAAAATTAGCCAGAAATAATTTGTTAATTTCACAAGATACGATACGTCGAGATATGCTTAGAGCTAAAGATGGAAAAGATACTGGTGCTTTACCACTTTTAGAAAATTTGTTGGAATATGGCCATAATAATTGTGAAATTACGATTTTAGAAGGGATCCTTAACGCTAATGGTATACGCCATTATTCAAAAAAGCTCAGCATTTGTATGGCGAAAATATTGACGCGTATTATTTTGATATTCCTTTTGCAGAAACTGTAAAACGCCATAAGACACGGCCACAAAGTGGTTCATTTAGTTAAGAAAAAAATGAAATCTTGGTGCATTTTCTTTTTTTAAAATTAATGACTTTGAGTTTTTAAAAAAGTGGGAATTTTTAAAAGTTGGAGGAAAAATGAATTCTGAATTTTCAAAAAATAGAAGTTTTTAAAAACTTGAGTAACTGTGCTAGTATTGTTTATTAACATCAAAATGCAGAAAAAATATAAGAAGTAAGCAACTTTTTTATATATTATCGATCTTTTCCTCACCTATGTCTTTTCCAAATCAATTCCTGTTTAATATTGCAGTCATTATAACAGGTACTGTATAATATGAAAATAAAATTAAAGAATCTAAAAATTTAGCTAGGGGTAAATGGTGACTCTATGAAGGAAAAGGCAAAATGGCTAACAAGCTTAATTGCCATCAATTTGATTGGATTATTACTCATCACGTTGTACTCAGCATATTATAGTTTCGGGACAATGATCTTTGGTGTTCATAAGGCCGACGCAATAATAGATTTTTGGCACAGTGAGATGTTATTAGGCATTCCTTTCTTAATTGGCTTTAACTTATTAGCTATCATAAATGCCATATATCGAAAGATTAAAAATGGTAAGAAATGATAAAAGAGGCACCACAATGGATGAAGAGCCTTTTATTTACACCCGACTTCTTGGCCAACATTGTAATTATGATAAACGTAGCTGGGGAGAAGAGTCTTACAGTGCAGGCTTAAAAATTTGAGCTAACATTTTAATTAGAAAAGGCTCAGGAATGGATGGACTTTCTCAATAGTCATCATGAAGATACTATAGGTACGATGGCTGCAGAGAATATGTTTGTTGAAACTGTTTTTGCTGAAAAGGCCCAAGACGGGTATATGTATTTCTATTGGTATTCCATTCAAGGCGAAGATGGTCAGCCTGTAGAAGAATCAGAAAATTATATTGATAAAAGCATAATGAATACTGGGATGAATGTATCGATGAAACATATAGACCAGTTGATATGAAATTAAAAGAGAGTTTAATTGCTCCGAACATCAATAATATCATTAACAAAAAATAGCCGTCCGAAGACGACCATTGCTGTTTTAGAAAAATTTGGAGATAAATGATGTCATTTTCCATTAAGAAAACTGATTCGAAAACTTATGAGATTTTATATAATCAAGAACAAATAGGAACGATTTCTACATATCAAAATGAATTCCATAATACTTGTGTTTATTTGAAAATTAAACTTATTTCTTATCCTGATTTTTCACCTTTTGAGAAAATTAAAGAAATTGAAGGTAAGCCTTTGCAGGTAATGATTGAATCTTCAGAAACAGAATTGATCAAATATTTAACTAGCAATGGTTTTGAGTGTAAACGTCATTGCTATTGTCCAGAATTTACTAAAACTGATTTAAAGGATAAATTGCAATCAGATCATCCAATTCATTATTTTTCAAGTGAAGATTCGATTTATCAAAAATGCTGTCAGCTTTTGTATCAGCACTATATTGAAATTTCAAGGCCAGTTTCACCTTACACAGCCGATTACGAAACTTTTCTTGAGAACGTTCCAACGGACAGTGGTTTTTACAGTTTAGATATAAACGATCGAGTTGATAATGTGATTTTTACTGAAAAGAATGAAATTGCGTATGTCGCTTCAAGTGATAAAGAAACTTGTTCTGTATTCTATCAGTCAGTCTTGAAATGTATCTTTTCAAAATATGATCAAACTTTCTTTGAAGCAGATGAGGAGACAGATTGGTGTGCAATGACGCTACTTCATTTGTTTAATTATGATTATCAAAAAAGCTTTAATACTTATATTTATAAATGATAAATAAAAAGGCATTCTGCTCTTGCAGAATGCTTTTGCTTTTCAAAATTATTTTACAAATTTCATCGCAATCATCATAATACCAAGCAAAATGAAGATTACTGCGACGATCTTGTTTAATTTTTCTTTGCTGACATCATTAGTAAATTTTGCCCCAATCACGCCAGTACCAACCAAGCCACTGATAATTCCGATCAAGAACCCGATCAAAAGCAATAATGTACCCTGAGCAATTTTACTCTTAAAATGAATGCCTTTGCTTGAATCAAAACTCTTGTTGCCTCGACGCAAAGTGGCAATTCCTGAAATGATCAAAATAATGGCAAACAGAATGTTTAGTTTTTCATCCGAAATAATACCGGCCCACTGGCTACCTATCTGAGCTCAAATAATTGAACCAATGGTAATCCAAAGACTCGCTTGCAAGCGAACGTTGCTTGTCTAAAGTAGGAAATTGCTACTACTAAACTTGTGATAACGTCGACTAATAAACTAGTTCCGATTGCAAAATGTGAATTAACTGCGAAAAAGAGCGTTAAAGCTGGGACAACGATGCTGACGCCGCTTGCCCCGATTAAACTGGTTACCGTTCCTGTAACTAATCCAACAGCGATTGCTCCAATAATGATCAAAATAGACATAAAAACTTCCCTTAATAGTATAAGCTTACCATAAAAGCCTATTTAAGGGAGGGGATTTTCTACTCTTCAATTGTTGCGTAAAAAAACTTCCGCTTAGTGAAGTGAATGCAGAGTGCAATGATAAAACCACCAATTGCAAAGCAAAGCCAGCCGAAGCCTAAATTAAAGAATGGGAAGGATTTCTGAGCAAAAGAAATCATCCCTTGTACCAGCTGAGTATTGCGTAAAACATCTGGCAGGGCATTGATCATGTCGAAAGTTGCGGGAATAAAAGTCAACGCTGTTGTAATTCGGTAGACTACCGGATCATTTTTAAAAAGCGGAGATAAAATTCCCATAATAATCAATGAAATAGCCAAAGGATAAAGCAGCATCAGGACAGGTTTTGACCAATTGATTATGTTGTTTAATCCTAGATTGGCAAAACCAAAAGATATTAAACAATTGACTGCTAAGAAAGTCTTGTATGAGATTTTTGGAAAATGCTTATGAAAATCCTGAGCAAAGGCCACAATCAATCCCATCGCTGTGGTTAAACAAGTGATTGTCGTTAAAGTAGCCAGCAAGGCATTACCAGCAGGTCCTAAATAATAATGAACAATCTGTGCTAGCGTGGTGCCGCCATTGTCTGCCAGTTTAAAATGATGCAGGCTACTTGCTCCTAACCAAATTAAGCAGATATAAATCATTGCAATTCCCAACACACCGATTGCACCACTTTTGGCTGCAGCAATAGAAACGTCCTTTTCACGTTTGATTCCAAGGCTGCGGACAGAGGTGATAATCGTGATGCCCAAAGTAATGGCACCTAGTCCATCCATCGTGTTGTAGCCTTGCAAGAAGCCATTTGCAAAAGAATTTCCTTGATATGCGGTGGTTGCTGCAGCAGATTGTGCAGAACCTAACGGTTTCATAAAAGCAAGCAGGAAAATGCCAAAGAGAAGAAGAAGAAAGATGGGATTTAAGAACTTGCCAATGAGGTTTGTGATTTTTCCTTCTTTTATTGATAAGAAAAAGACGATAGCAAAGAAGATAGCGGAATAAATCAGTAGTCCGATACCGTGCATGCTTTTAGGCAAATTAGGAGCAATGCCAATGGAAAAAGGCACGGTTGCCGTTCTAGGTGTAGCGAAAAATGGCCCTAGCGTGGCGTGCACTAATATCAGAAAGAGCAGGGCATAGCCGGCACCAATTGGCTTAGCCAGCTCATAAACGCCACTGGTTTTAGTAATACTGATTGCCAAAAAGGCCATTAATGGCAAAAGCGCACTTGAAACTAAGAAGCCACTACTCGCAGAAAGCCAGTTGCTTCCAGCTAATTGCCCTAAGTGAATGGGGAAGATTAAGTTCCCTGCACCAAAAATGACGCCAAAAATCATGGATGCGATCAGTAAAGTTTTTTGCAAAGATAATTTAGAATTTAACATAAATTCACCCTTCTGTTAGAGTTCACTATAAAAAAAGTGCCCTAAGCAGATTGCTTAAAGGGCGCCATTCGCGTACATGAAAGAAATCAGATACGTTGCTATAGTGTTTATTTCTTTTTTTAGAAGATTACAGGAAATAATTAAAACTGTCAACTTATATTTTAATTATTCGTCAATTTCTTCAATTGAAATAACAACTGGGTACCAACCGTTGTCATCTTTTTCTCCGACTTTAGGTGTACCGATGATTCTAACATTGGTGTGACTTGGCTTATCAGCTACTACAACGGCAACTTTTGAACCATTCTTAATGTTTTCAAAAGCGTGTTGTTGAGTCTTCTCTAAATATTCAAGGTGAGTTTCATCCTTCACCTTCATTGATTGCTTAGGACCTACTTGAGGAATACCGTCCTTGCTGACAGTAGCTAAGTAAGCTAAGTGAGTTGCAAAAAATTCTTGTTGTTCCTTGCTTAATTTGGTTGAATCTAATTTTTTCATAGATGTTCTCCTCTCTTGTTTTTTGATAATTACTTTATGATTATATTCTAACTTATAATAAGTGAAATTGCACTGATTTTGTTTCAAGTTAAAATTAATTTAAAAAATATGTTGGCAAAATATTAAACATAGATTAAACTGATGAAGACGTTATGCAGTTTGGTAAAGAAACTTTGTTTGATACTGATAGTCATTACAAGATCAATAACAAGGGTGCCGCTACTTTTAAATTAAATAAAAAGGCTAAAACCATTACGATCACTTTGAAAAAGATGGTTCTTTAACAACATTAGAAGTTATACGTAAATATATTTTTGGTCGTGATGGTCAAATCTATCACTACTCTCGTTCAAAACGGGGCAACCATACAGCTTCGGCTAGAAGAATTGCTAAACTTATAGCGAAAGTTGTTGGACGAAAAGCAGGAGATACTGATCGTAAACGAGCAGGTATCGCCGCCTACTATGTTGCTTGTTTTGCAGGTCTTGATCGCTATTCGATGAAACATCCATACTACAACAAAGCTTATGGTGTCTTTATTAATGGTTATTGTTCATGTGCTGGTACTACTGATGCAACTCAAATGGTTCTTCATTACATGGGCATGAATGGCAAACATGTACACCGTAATCAGTTTCGTCATCAATGGGTATCCATTACTTTGGATGGCAAGAAAGGCTGGGCTGATGGTCAAGTAGGTGCTGCGGGTTATGGTGCTTGGGGAGATCATTCATATAATCCAAGCTGGAATTAATAAATTTTATCTGATGGAGACAGGAGATCATGTGATCGCCTGTTTTTGTTTTATTCAAAAATAATGAACAGATTTCAGCTATGAGTATATTTTTATTAAAACCCTTCTCTTTTAGAATCATAAGCAACAAATGAGGGTACAATATGGGTAGGAAGAGCACTATCAAGCAGGTGAGGAAAATGAAAAAAAGCTTATTTGGCATCATTTATATGTCTTCATACAAAATCCAGTTAAATATTGTTGATTTAAAAGATTTTTCAGTTGTCGAAAAACTAGATTCACCGTCGTTTATTCAAGCCAGCAGCAAAGCTCAGGTTTTCGAACAAGATATGACCAAAATCTGTACTGCCCTTGATGGTTTCAAACAAAAATTGGCCGAATATAAAATCGATGATTTCAAATTTTATGGCAACAAACAACTAATCAATGATTCTTCAGCCAGCTTTATTGCTGATCAGATCAAAGCCCGGACCGGTTTCGAAATCGAATGGCTGAGCAGTAGTCAAATTGTCTATGACAAGGTCTTAAGCGGTATTAAAAGCTTGCAGGATATGCAAGACATGCAGCTCAAACAAACGCCAACCTATTTACTCAGTTTGGGAAGCGCAATGATCAGTCTTTCCTTATTTGAAAACAATAAGTTTATTTCTACTTGGAGCTTGCCGTTGGGTCCAAGAGAAATTCATCAAATCAATGAAATTACGAATGAAACGCCGAATAATCCCATCGATGTGATGAGCGATTACTTAGGTGCCAAAATTGATCACCTTGCTCGTCAAATCAAGGCTAATTCCAATGCCGCTTTGGTTATTCAGCATGCTGACGCCTTAAACAATAACTATTTGCATGAAAACGATTCTGCAATGAGAATCAGCCGGGATGATTTCAACAGTTTTTATGAAAAAACAATTACGATGCCGCAGGATATTTTGATTCAAAGTTATCATCTTGAGCCTGCAGTTGCGGAACATACGCTGCCTAACTTGGTTTCTGTTAAAAAATTCGTAAAACTACTAAATCCTACAGAACTTTATATTACGGATATGTCTGTGATTACAGGATTGTTGATGAAGGAAAAATACCAAAAGCAGTATCTCAAGGATGAAAACGGCAATGATATTATCATGACTTACGCACAGCACATGGCTGAACGCTATTTAGTCGATCAAAAGCATTCTGAAGCCGTTAAAAAATTTGCACTGCATCTTTATGATCGGCTGCGTCATGTTCATTTGTTGCCGGGAAAAGACCGTAAATTGTTGGCAATTGCAGCTCAAATCGATGATATTGGCAGTTTTGTCAACCAGGTAAGACGATATGAGCAGTCCGCGGAGATCATTGAGGCTAATAATATTATTGGTCTTTCCGACCAGGACAATGAAATAGTCAGTGAGATTTGTTGCTACCAAACAGTCAAAGAGGATCAAGCTTCACCATTTATCGGAGGCCATCACTACCGTCATCTTGATCCGCAGATTCAGCTGGAGGTAGCCAAATTATCGGCAATCTTGCGCCTTGCTACGGCACTAGATGCTTCACATAAGCAAAAAATCAAGAAAATCGTGATTTCTCTTAAAAAGGATAAGCAGCTGATAGTTCGGGCTAAAACCAATGCTGACATAACTCTTGAGTGCTGGTCTTTTAACAAACGAGCTCAATTATTTCAGGACGTGTTTGGCATTAAGGTTAGTTTAAAGCAAGAAGGTATGAATAGACGATGAGCAAAGAATTTTTAGCTAATGAAGAAGAAAAAACAAAACCATATCGTAAGGCTGAATATTTTACCAATCGTGAATTAAGCTGGATGGACTTTAATGATCGAGTCCTTGAAGAAGCCCGGTCAAAAGATAATCCCTTGCTTGAACGAATTAATTTTTTAGTTATCACTCAAAGCAACGTAGATGAATTTTTCATGGTGCGGGTTGCTTCCTTACACAAATTAATTGCTGCTGGTATTAAAACGACTGATGCTTCAGGGATGACGCCTTTAAAGCAGCTCAAAGCAATTAACAAAAAGGAACAGCTCACCGTTAAAAAACGCTATTCGACATACTTGCGCTCGCTTTTGCCACTTCTAGAAAAAAACAATATCTATATTAAAGACGTTGCTGATTTGAATGAGCAGCAGTATGAATTTATTCGGTGCTATTTTGATGATGAATTGTATCCTGTATTGACTCCCATGGCAGATGACGCTAACCGGCCATTTCCATTTATTGCCAACGATTCATTGAACATCGCGGTACATCTTAAGGATGAAGAAAAAAACGAACATGATTATGCTACGGTAAGGGTGCCAAATATTTTTAAACGTTTGGTAAAACTGCCAGATTCGGATAATAGCTTTATTTTGCTGGAAAATATTATTAAGGAATTTATTGGCAAGCTTTTTGACGGCTATGAGGTTAAGGAGTCAGCTTGCTTTAGAGCCACAAGAGATATGGATTTGGATGTTGCCGAACGAGATACCTCCGATTTTTTGTTCAGCGTACAGAAGCAACTGAAAGATCGTGAACATGGCAAGGTTGTTCGCTTGGAAATCGAAAAGGGCATGAGTGAAAAACTGCGTCGCCGCTTGTTTAAGAAATTAGATGTTGACAAAGAAGAAGTTTATGAGATTTCAGGTCCAATTGATTTGACCTTTTTGAAAAAGCTGTATGGTGCTGTCAAGGACCATGATGAATTACGCTATAAGCCATTTAAAGCCTATGTTGACCCAGCCTTGGATTTAAGCAGCGATATTTTTGCCAACATTCGCAAGCAGGATTATTTGGTGCAGCATCCATATGATTCTTTTGATGCGGTTCTAAACTTTATCAAAAAAGCAGCACATGATGACAAAGTTTTAGCGATTAAAATGACCTTGTATCGGGTGTCTGGCAATTCGCCAATTATTAAATATTTAGGCGAGGCTGCACAAGCTGGTAAACAGGTCACGGTTTTGGTTGAAGTTAAAGCGCGTTTTGATGAGCAGAACAATGTGCACTGGGCAATAACCTTGGAGCAGATGGGCTGCCACGTTATTTATGGTCTAAAAGGCTTAAAGACTCATACCAAAATCACTTTGGTTATTCGCAGGGATGAGGATGGCATTCGGCGTTACTTGCACTTGGGAACTGGTAATTATAATGATGTTATGGCGCATTTTTACACTGATATGGGTCTGTTTACCTGTCAGCGTGAATTAGGCATCGATGCCACCAATTTGTTCAATATGCTTTCTGGGTATTCACGTCCGCCTTACTTTAGACAGTTGCGGATTTCACCGGAACACATTCGCGAGTTTATTAACCAAAAGATCGATCGTGAGATAGAAATTGCAAAGGCAGGTCGACATGCAGAGATTCATATGAAAATGAATTCACTGTCTGATCCTTAAATAATTGCCAAATTGTATGAAGCTTCCCATGCTGGCGTGATTATTCATTTGATTGTTAGAGGCATTTGCTGTTTAAGAACTGATCTTCCAGGAATCAGTGACAATATCGAAGTGCACTCAATCGTTGGCCGTTTTCTTGAACACAGTCGAATTTACTATTTCTATAATGATGGTAATGACGAAATTTTCCTTTCAAGCGCGGATATGATGAAACGCAATTTGAATAGAAGAGTCGAGACTTTATTCCCAATTTTGCAGCCAGATTTGAAAGCAAGAGCCATCGCAATTTATGACAAGATGTGGCAAGACAATGTCAAGGCCAGAGTCTTGCATGATCAGAGCTATTCAATGATTGATCTTCGCGGAAAAGAAGCTGTCAACTCACAAGAGTACTTTATTAATGAAGCAGTGGAGAAAAATCGAGTTTTAAAAGAAAAGCGCAAGGAAATGGCAAGAAAGCCAGAAATCTTCAAGGTAATGCGCAAGGAATACAATGAATTAACCTTAGGCGATCAAAAAGATGAATAGTAAAAACTTCAAAATTGTTTGCTAATCAGCCATTTTGTGGCAAGATAAACAAAAAGGATGAAACAAAGGGGATGAAGAGATGATTAATTTAGTTGTCATTGACCTGGGTTCAAATTCTGTTCGGATGCAAATTTCAGAAATTGATGATTACGGCAGTTACACCGTCAAAGGTTATTATCGAGAATACGTCCGTCTTTCGGAAAATATGGGTAAGGAAAAGACGCTTAAACCAGACCCGATGAAACGGACTGTTAAGGCTTTGAATAGTTTTAAAGAAAAATATGAAAATTTGGATCATCTTGTAGTTAAGGCCGTGGCAACCGCCGCAGTAAGGCAGGCCAAGAATCAAAAAGAGTTTTTGGACATGGTCGAAAAAGAAGTTGGCATTAAACTTAATGTCATTTCTGGAGAGACTGAAGCCTATCTTGATTATCTCGGAGTGGTCAATACTTTGCCGGTTAGAAACTGCATCATGATGGACACTGGTGGTGCATCAACAGAATTGGTTTGGGTGCAAAACGGTCAGTGTTGTGAACGAGTCAGTATCCCTATTGGCGCGGTTCTGCTATCGCAAACATACAATTTAACAGACAAGATTTCTGCAACCGACCTTTACCAGGCAATGAATGCTGCGGGAAAAATGATGTCGACAGTTCGCTGGCTTTGCAATGTTCATAATTTGCCGCTTATTGCTTTAGGCGGCAGCAATCGAACGATCGCTAAAATTCATCGTCGCGAATTGAGCAATGAAATTGATGAAGTTCCTGATATTCATGGGATGCATTTGCCACCGCAGTATATTTTCGATTTATTTGATCGCTTGGTTGCGATGAGTCGGGAAGAAAGAATGCAAATTCCTGGTTTGGCCAAGAATCGGGCAGATGTAATTGTTGGAGGGCTGATTCCGATAAGTTTGGCTTTGCGCAATTTGCAAGTTAGTGAAGTTGTCTTTTCAAATCATGGTTTGCGTGATGGACTTCTTTATGAATATTTGCAGGATAAGAAGAAATAATATGTAAGAAAAATGGCTGAGTTTTGGACTCAGTCATTTTTTAATTGTCTTGTTGTCGTTTTAAAAGCATAAGCAGTTCCACTGGTGACTTTATTTGAATCTCACCAAGAATATGCCTAACTTGATGAGGCGAGATGCTGGCGTCAGATTTAAGCCAAGTAATAATTGTTTTAACAACGATATCAGCATAAATATTGATAATAAAAGTAGCAGGAATTTCAGCTTTCTTTTCAATGTCTAAATAACCATTTTTAAAAAGAAAATTCAGTCGCCTTTTAGTTTCAAGAGTGGAAATTTCACGTATTTTTGTTAAATTTCATGTTCCCATTTGGCGATAAAAGTACTGTAATTATTTCTTTTATTGAAACGCAATAATCAACAACCGAAAGAAATAACATTCTTAAACTTTAGATCCTTTAATAAGGAATATGGTTTATCCTATATTTTCTAATAATGACTTTACACTCTATATCGTATTATCGTTTTTGAATAAGGTTAATAAGCACTAAGATATTCTCTACTATCTTAGTGCTTTTCTTTCTATTTTGTGGCAAGATAAATATAAAGAATGATGAAAATAGTAATATGAGAAGAAATAATGTCACGCAAAAATAGTTTTGTCTTAACTATCATGATTATTGGTACTTTCTTTGGTGTCATGTGTTCAACAATGACCAACCTAGCTCTGCCGGTTTTCATGAAAGATTTTGGAATTACCTCGAGTCAGGCGCAGTGGGTAAGCAATGGATATTTGCTAGTGAATGCCATTATGATTCCTGTCAGTGCCTATTTGATTAAAAAATATTCCTACAAGTGGCTGTTTATCAGTTTCACTTGCCTTTTTGGCATTGGGACAATTTTTGGTGCTTTTGCCAATAGCTTTGCCTTTTTAGTAGTTGGTCGCATGATCCAAGCGATGGGAACAGGAATCATGATGCCGTTAGTAAATGTGATGGCAATGCTTTATGCTAAAAAAGGCGAGCAAGGCAAAATAATGGGTCTGGTCGGTCTTGCCTTTAATTTTTCACCGATCATCGGTCCTTCCGTGGCTGGCTTAATATTAGACAATTTGAGCTGGCACTATCTGTTTATTTTGATTTTGCCATTCACTTTGTTAACCCTGATCTTATCTGTTTTTCTTATGCCTAATGTTGCCAAAAAGGAACGGCTGCAATTTAATTATTTGGGCTTGATTACTTGTTCACTAGGCTTGTGGTTTTTGCTGGACAGTTTTTCAAATTTTGGAACAAGCAAACTGCTTAGCTTTAGCGTTTTAGGATCATTTATTATTGGACTCGTTTTTTTGATAATCTTTATCAAAAGTCAATGGTCGAGCCAGCATCCTTTCGTCAATCTTAAAGTGTTTAAAAACAAGCAGTTTAAGATTGCAACGATTGTCAACTGTTTGCTTGTTTCGACAATGTATGGCAATACGATTTTGATACCGCTGCTGGTTCAAGATGTTATGCATCAGAGTGCATTTGTTACAGGTTTAGTCATTTTGCCTGGTGCCATTTCAACTGGAATACTGTCTCCAATTTCTGGAAAATTGTTTGATAAGTATCCCGTGCGCTATATGGTAACCTATGGTTTAATCGTTGATTTATTTGGCACGGCGATGCAGGCTTTCGTAGGAGTTCATACGAATGTAGTCTTTGCGGCTTTTTGGCAATGGATGCGGCAGTTCGGCATTGTTATGCTGCTGATTCCTCTGCAAACGCAAGCCTTAGCTGTTACGAAGAGAAATTTGCTGCCGGATGCAGTAGCCATGTACAACACGACGAGAATGGTAGCTGCCAGTTTTGGGATGGCCTTTGTTGTAGCAATGGTCAATTTGGCAGATCAATACTTCCATGTTGGAATTTCCGCCCAAGGCATTCAAGTAGGATTTATGTCTTGTTTTGCTATTTTAATTGTTGCTTTGATTTTTGCTCAGTTTTTGCGGACTAAAAAGATATAAGAAAAGAGGAATTTCATGAGTTAGAAAAATGATGCTGTAACCGGTGCGTCTTTAACCGAAAAACAAAATGAAGGGGTGAAAAGCCCATTGCCAGGTCCTAAAGGCATGATTTCCGTCACTGATGGTAAAGCTGACGATGCAAACGTGCATAATCGTGCATATCTGGACAGCATTTTAGTAGAAATGCGTTTGATCGATTCAATTCAACCAGACTTAACAACGGAATTTTTTGGAAAAGAATTCGCTTCACCAATTACTCTGGCGGCTGTCTCTCATCTGAACAAAGTTTTGCCTAATAAAAAAACGCAAGCCAATGCAAGAAAAAGCAAAAGCAGCTAAAGATCTGCATGTTTTGGCTAAGAACAGTCAAATTAGCCCATTTTGTTATATTCTTCTGCATTTAAAAGTACTTATATTATGGGACATCCAGAATATGATCGTTTAACTCTTGAAAAAGAATATCATCGTGATTTAGCAAAAGGATTGAAAATTAAAGCGCCTGAAAACTATTTCTTGGATAGTAGCCACAAAAAAATTAATTATAATTGGCGATCATCCAGCGAATTGATCTATCAAGACTGGTTAAATAAACTGCGCGCCTAAATATACTGTTTTTGTCTACGGTACTCAGCTGGCAGACAGTGATAGTGTTTTTGGAATTGATGATAAAAAGAAGTTTTATTCTTTTCTCCGACCATCTCGCAAATTTGACTGATAAGGTAGCTTGTCGTGCTTAATAAACTAGCTGCAGCTGCTAACTTGCTTTGAACTTTTAATTGAGCGAAATTGCTGCCGGTTTTTTCCTTAATTAAATTGCTGAGGTAACTGCTACTACAATTATATTTTTGTGCCAATTTCGTTAAAGTGATTGTTTGATAATTCTTTGAAATATCATGCAAAATATTGATTAGCTGTTTTTCGCTTTGATAATGCTGGCGATCAATCTGCGATACGTCAGGTATAGGGTAGTAGCGAATTATTTTAGCTAGCAGAATATCGAAATAATTTTTGATAATGGCAGTGCTGTAAGTTCGATGCAAATAATATTCATTGATCAAATCATCCATTGTTTGCGTAATATCGGCATTATTCGGAAAGATAATAAATGATTGCTGATTATGTTTTTTGAGCGATATATTTAGCAAAAATTCATATACCAGACTGTCTTTTTTGCGCATATTCAGCTGATTTAGAAAATTGAAACTGATATTTTGATTATTAAAGACTAAATTGATCAAAAGATCGCTCTTATTTAAGCGCCCAATCTGATGCTGACAATATTTATCCATCAGCAAAAGATCGCCTTGAAGCAAATTGATTTTGATTCCATTGATAATTTGCTGGCGCTTGCCTCGAAGCATGTAGTTGATTTCCACAAAATTATGCTGATGAAGCGGATAGGGAGCAAAACGATTGTGCTTGCTGATATAAACTGGACGATGACCGAGCAGCTTATGTTTAATAACCAGAACTTGTTGATTCTTGTTTAAATACTTATTGGCTAAATCAGGATAAAAATGTTTATTTTGATACTGTTTATTTTCAATTGGTGAAAAAGATAACAATTGTTGCATTACGCTTTTATCAATCATCTTTAAACTTTTTTCTATTTAATCAACTATTTTGTGAAATACTTTACTATCACTAATTTTAGCACCAAAATTATAAGGAATCTTAAAAAATGATACTAAAGTATCATTCAATTGATATTGTAAGCGTTTCTTTTTATGCATAGAATTAAAAGTGAAATGAGTGAAAAACAAGTTTTTGATTATTAAAAAGAGGCAAAATTATGAAGATAAAAGCAGCTGTTGTTGAAAAAATGGGCGATCCATTTGTTATTAAGGATGATATCGATTTACACGAAGTAGGTCCAACTGATGTCCAAGTTCATATGGTAGCAAGTGGTATTTGTCACTCAGATGAAGCTATTCGTAAAGGCGATGCTTCACTTGGCTATCCAGTTATTTTAGGCCACGAAGGTGCAGGTATTATTGAAAAAGTAGGTTCTGAAGTTCAAAACTTAAAGCCTGGCGACCACGTAGTTATGGCCTTCTATGCAGATGGTTTATGTGATAAATGTTTGCAAGGTATTCCAACTCAATGTCGTAATTATGCTAAATACAACCTTTCTGGTACTCGTTTTGATGGTGACGACCATTTCCAAGAAAATGGCAAGCATATTTCAGACATGTTTAACCAATCATCATTCACGACAACTATCGTTACTAATGAACGTAACTGTGTCAAGGTAGATAAAGATGTCGATTTGCGTAAAGCTGGTCCTTTAGGCTGTGGCTATATCACAGGTTCAGGTACTGTCTTTAACACTTTGAAGCCACGTCCAGGTCAAACCATTGCTGTCTTTGGTACTGGTGCAGTTGGCTTGGCAGCAATGATGGCCGGTAAGATCTCCGGTTGTACGAAAGTTATTGCTGTTGATATTGTTCCATCACGTTTGAAACTTGCCAAAGAATTAGGTGCCACAGACGCAATTAATTCTAAGGAAGAAGACCCAGTTAAGAAGATTCAAGAATTGACCGATGGCTACGGCGTTGACTACACTGTTGATACGACTGGTTTGCCAGCAGTTATGAAGCAAGCCATTGACGCTTTAGCACAAGGTGGTACAGAAGCTGCTATTGCCGTAACACCACATAACCTTGAATTCTCAACCTGGAATGACCTTTGCACTAGTGATCGCAAGATTATCGGTGTTAATATGGTTGATGCTATTCCACAAATTGATGTCCCACGTTTGCTTAAATTTAACAAGTTGGGCATGTTCGATTATCAAAAGACTGAAAAGTTCTATGATTTCGAAGACATTAATGAAGCTAACCATGCTTCAGTAATTGGTGAAACTATTAAGCCAGTTTTGATCATTGATAAGGACTACAAGCCAGGAGAATAATCGTTATTTGAATGAATGAAAAAGTCGCAGTTCATTGAACTGCGACTTTTTTGTTTTATTGAACTTTTACGGCAAATGCTTCGTATGGTTTAAGTGTTAAATCTTGGAGCTGTTGGTGTTTATCATAATTTTCAATGATGTTTTCTTTGACTTGGTCTTTTGCTGAGAAACTTTCTTCATTGCCGGAAAGGTTAGCAACCACCAACCATTTTTGACCATTCAGTTTACGATAGTATGCTAAAACAGAGTCACTGGTTTTTGGCATTAATTCAAAATCGCCATTTACAACAAGATCATTTTCGTGCCGTAATTTTATTAGTTTTTGGTAAGTGTAGAAAATTGAACCTGGATCTGCTAAAGCTGCTTCAACATTGATTTTCTTATAGTTGGGATTAAGTGCAAGCCAAGGTTTACCTTTAGTAAAACCAGCATTTGGCTGGTCATTCCATTGCATTGGACGACGGGCATTATCACGTCCCTTAACATTAATTGCGTGAATCAAATCGGTTTTCTTGTATCCTTGAGCTAATCGCTCATTGTACATATTAATGCTTTCAATGTCTTCAATTTCGCTAATATCTTTAACAGGACAGTTGGTCATACCGATTTCTTCACCATTGTAGATATACGGCGTGCCATGCATCAGATGAAGAACAATGGCAAACATTTTGGCAGACTGTACGCGGTATTCTTGGTCATTTCCCCAGCGAGAAATTACCCGTGGGATATCATGATTTTCCCAGAATAAACTGTTCCATGCATGGTTGAAATCAACTTGCGTTTGCCATTTTACTAAAACATCTTTTAATTGCTTCAGATCGAGTTTTTTCAAATCCCATTTTTCTTTATTTTCTTGCTGATCCAATGATTGGTTTTCAAATTGGAAGACCATTGACAGTTCATGACGAGCAGGATCAGAGTATTCTTCTGCAATCTTTGGCGTAGCATTCCATGTTTCGCCAACTGTCATTAAGTTTTTGCCGCCAAATGTCTTCTTATTCATTTCTTGCAAATATGGATGAAGCATTGGACCATTTTCGCGAATTTTCTTGTCAGGCTCTTTACCGATTAATTCGATCACATCCATCCGAAAACCGCCAATACCTTTATCGATCCAGAAATTCATCATGTCGTAAATTTTGTCTCTTAATTCTGGATTTTGCCAATTCAGATCAGGCTGCTGATCCGCAAAGAAGTGCAGGTAATATTGACCGGTTGCTTCGTCAAATTTCCAAGCAGAACCAGAAAAGGCTGATTTTAAATCATTTGGCTCGTGTCCATCTACGGGATCGCGCCAGATATAGTAATCACGATATGGATTATTTTTGCTCTTGCGTGCTTCAATGAACCATTTATGTTGATCTGAAGTATGGTTAACTACTAAATCCATAACGATCTTAATGTGATGTTCTTTAGCCTTTGCCAGCAATTCATCCATATCAGCCATTGTGCCATATTGTGGATCAATGGCTTCGTAATCAGAGATATCATAACCGTTGTCTACTTGCGGTGATTGATAAACAGGGGAAAGCCAAATGGCATCGATTCCTAATTTCTCCAGATAATCTAAACGTGAAGTAATTCCCTTTAAATCACCAATTCCATCACCATTGCTGTCTTGAAAAGACTTAGGGTAGACTTGATAAACAACTGCTTTTTTCCACCATGGTGTCATTTTAATTCCTCCAAAAATAATTTTTGATAAGTTTATTATCCTTATAATGTAAGCGGTTTACAAGGTGGAAAATGATTGTTAGCGATATCAAAAAAGGATTCAAAGCGGTTGATACTCTGAATCCTTATGCAGTGGCAAAACTATTTTTGAGAAGAATTTAACCAATCGATTGCAGATAATCATTTGAACTATTAATTATTTTCGAATTGCAGTTCCCACTAGCTAAACTAGCAGATAAAAGAAATCCATAAATAAATAATAATTGAATATTTTTTATTAAGGTCGCACCTGATCCTACGGATATACCGTACAATCTCAGAAAGCCTATTAATAAAAAATGACTGAATATTACCATCGATTAATTAATGAGAATTGTAACCAAGCAGATTTCTGGCGGATTTACCGTCTAGAAGAGGAGCAATTGACAATTTATTTCAAAACCTATTGTAACATACAAAAGATATTATTTGCATAGTTAAAAGAAAGTTTATTATCCTTAATCCGTTTTGTTTAATTCTTTTCTTTGCTTATCGACTTGTGATTGCTGAATGTATTGGTCGGTTGCAGAAATTCCTGTATGTCCAAGCTGTGAAGCGACAACCATGACATCTTTGCTTTCATCATATAGTTCAGTTCCAAGAGAGTGCCGCAGTTTGTGAGGAGTTGTTCTGTTGCCATCAGGAAAAGCTTCAGAATATTTGCCAACGAAACGTTCAACGGTGTTGGTTGCAATTCTTTTAGCATGACCAGCATATTTGGTAAGGAATAATGCCTGTTCATTTTTAGCAGGTTGATATCTTTTTTCTCGAATATCCAGATAGGATTTGATGTATGGCATTGCCCAATCAGCAATTAGCGGTGCATCTTTTTTATTACCTTTTCGAATAACAAGAATACTGCGATCTCGTAAATTCAGGTCTTTCAAATTTAAACGGGCCAATTCTGAAACACGAATTCCTGAACCAAGCAACATGGCAATAACGGCCAAATCTCTTTCTTTGTTAAATAGGAAAGAAGAGCGTGCTCTGCTGCTCAAGGTGTGTTCATATTGATTGGAAATGAAGTCAAGCCATTCATGCTTTTTTTCACCCGTATAAAGCATCGGTGAAAATTTTGCATTCCGGTAAGAGATAGATTCTTTAGATCCTTTTACCAAAGGAACTTTAAGCATAACGTTTCTGTAAAAATAGGGCTCACCATTATTTAAATCAGCTGTAACAGTGAGGTAATGGAAGAGGGAACGAAGAGCATTAATTGTTCGATTGATCGTCTTTTTACTATCACGAGTAGATTGCTTATTTTGTCTGAAACTGAGCTCCTTTAAAAACATTTGAATTTGAGAGGCTTGCAAGTGCTCGAGTGTAGAAAGTTCAATATCCTTGTTGCTTTTTGCATTGCTGATTGTACCTTGATCAGGATGTTCAAAGTCTGCTGGCGTTTCCCTTAACCAGTCAAAAAACCTTCTGAATTCAGTCAAATATTGATAGACAGTAGTAACAGCTAGGTTAGGCTGCTGGGTATAGTAAAAAACATAAGTAGGTAAGTCCTGTAGTTCCTTGTCTATCAAACGAGCGTATTGTTTTGAATCCATTTCTTTTCATCTCCGAATTTGTATGATACATATGATATTATAACGAACATATGGTCGATTGTAAAGTAATGATCGCACATAAAAAGTTGTTACTAAATCAAAATAACTTTAGCTTTCTTTTAAAAAAAGAAAGCTAAAGAAAAAAAAAGCACATAAGAAAGCGGTTTACATTTAGGACGATATAATGATGATGAACTTATTTTTATATAGAGGTAAAAAGCAATGAATTTGAAAAAATTACAGTTTATTCTGTTGCTTTAGCTTTAGCTGTTATACCAGTAATTGCTAATGTGAATGGCTTTCAATCTGCCGCCGAAACAAAGGTTAAGTTGATCAAGACAGTTTATGACAACAGCTTAAGTGATCTACAATTATACTTTAAGATCTCTGGTAAGGATCAATATATTTACTGGGGCGATGCCGGTGAGTATCCAGGAGTGGATCGTGTTGCAAATTACAACCCTAACTATATTTGGGGCGGCGAATATGGCTTTAACTTTAAGCAATTCATGGAGTAATAAAGATAAATGAAACTAAAGATTGCCTTGCTGCAGCTACTGCCAATATCAACTTTAAAAAAGCAGCTTCAAAAAGGAATAAAAGCATGTCAAAAAGCACATGAAGAAGGTGCTAATGTTGTACTTTTTCCTGAAATGTGGAGTATTGGCTACAATATCTTTCAGGATATGAGCAAAAGTTGCAAGAAGAAGCTAAGTACATACCTGTGATTTTGGTGATGAGTGCAAACTAGATCCTGGCAAGAAATTTAGCACTTGTGAAATTAGTAGCAAAGTAGGAAAGGTGAAGATAGGCTGCATGATTTGCTATAATCGTGAATTTCCAGAAAGTGATAGGATTTTGATGCTTCAAGGTGCTGAAATTATTTTGGTACCAAATGCCTGTCCAATGGAAATTAATCGCTTGTCTCAGTTTAGAGCGCGTGCCTATGAGAATATGTGTGCAATTGCAACAGCAAATTATGCTGGTGGAAATTTAGATTGCAATGGTCATTCGACTATTTTTGATGGTATTGCATATGCTGAAGAATCAGACAAGGCTGTTTCAAGAGATATGAAGATATTGGAAGCAAATTCTAAAGAAGGCATTTTTATCGGTGAAATTGACCTAGATCGCTTAAGAGACTATCGTGAATCTGAAGTTCAAGGCAACGCATATCGTCGCCCTGAAAAATATGGCTTATTAGTCAGTAACGAGATTCATCCGCCTTTTATTAGATCTGATCGTCGTCCATAATTGTTAATCTGTTTAATTAAAAATAAATATTCTATTTTTACTCTGATAACTGTGATGGTTATCAGAGTTTTTTATTTGAAAAGGCAGGTATTTACCTCATATCTTTTTATGTTTAAAATTTCTGTTTTAATCAAACATGTCATACATGTATTGTAGAGGCAAGCTGCATGTTGAGATGATTATTGCAGCCATTTGTTTAGTTGTTTGATAAGAATATAAATTATAAGTTTTGTTTTTATCTATATTGAATCAAAAATAATCTATTCAATTCCTTGCTGATGGTATTATCGATTTTCTGAGTGATTTTCTGAGTTTGGTGAATTCATTTATTTAAATGTATATGTGAACAACATAAATGCAGAATTGAGTGATTTATGCCAAAAAATATATTCTCATTTAGACTTAAATATGCTAATTAAAAATTTAAATCAGCGAAAATCTTAAATAAAAACCAAGAAAATACTTTTCTTCCGAAGTCTATTTGTATAATACAAATAAATATGATTAAAGTAATCACTTAAAGCAAAAATGTTTTTATAACGACATTTGTTAGAGATTATAAAAATACTAGTCTAAATCATATATACATACTTGCTAAATGCTGTTCATTATAAAAATTTTGAAATAACATGCCATTTTATTTCTTTTCTCTAATAAATAAATTAGCAATTACCTGTCTGCTTTGCTGCACTTATGACTATATTCGTATATCCTAAATTGAATAACCTTTGTTATTAAGGCATTTCTGCCCTATATTTGAATGAAAAATACTATTACATTCGTTATTTTAATATAATATATTATATATTTAGCTTTTTTTCAAAATTGAAAATACTTGGACAGCCTTGACTACCAACTATTGTTCATTGTTTTGCTCAAGAATTCTAACGGCATGTACGGCTGGAGCAATTATTTCACTCGTCCTAGTACTCGCAAATTACATCGCACCAATGGATAAACGAGCTGGCTTGCTCTCCTGGGTCTTTGCTGGATTTCAGCATCGCATCAGTTGTTGGCCTGCCTATTGGTACTATGCTGGCTCAGATCTCTAATTGGCATGTAAGTTTTGGCGTTATTTCAATTTTGACAATTATTTCTTTAGTTTCATTACTATTGATTGTTCCCATAAATACGCCACAAACCCGCAGCAACCTGCAAAACTATTTGCCATCTTGGGAGACAAGAGAATAATTTTCGCGGTTTTATTTGTAGTCGTATCTTTGCTTTTGGGTTTCACGCTTCATTTCCCATGGATTGGTATTGTCGTCATTTCAATTCTCTGTGTCTTTTATTCAAGTTATGGCGCAACCACGCAAATTATGTTTTTGGATATTGCGCAAGATAAGTATCCCACTTCCGTTGATTTAGCTTCCCCATTGAATTCTATTTTTGCAAATATCGGTATTTCACTGGGATCCGTTACTGATTCCGTAATTGCTGGTATTACTTCGATCAATAATTCAGGCTACTTCGCCGCAATTTATGGTCTGATTGCTTTTCTTGCTATCTGGGAAGCAAATCACCTTTATCAAAAAAGCAAATAAAAACCGGTTAGCTTAGCTAACCGGTTTTTATTCTATTCAAATACTTGACCCTTAACCACTTTAGCTACATCTGCTGCTCTAATTGCACCTTCAGGATCATAGTCATCGTTAAACTCTTCACCACCAGTGAAGTAATATACACCATTGTATTTTACAACATATGGATCAACAAAGAAGTCATATTTACCCTTCTTTAAGATCTGCTTGCTTGGAGTTAATTCTTTGTATTCATCAGTGTTGTAAATTGTAGTATTCTTCTTGGCTTGAACTGAAATTTCAAAGTCAATCAATTGAGTTGGGCCCATCAAATTATCAATCATGTTTTGATACTTCTTGTAAGTTGCGCTAGTGCTGAAATTATCAAGCTTAACTTCACTTGCCTTAATGAAGTATGTACTCTTTTCTTGAATCATGAAGTAGTATTGGCCTTTAATTTTTACAACCAAAGTAGTGTAATAGCCAATATTGTTGCCCTTCTTGATTGTACGACCAGTATTTTTCAAACTGATCTTGTTGACGTTGAAGTTAGAACCTGAGCCTACCTTTGTTGAGCTTTGATAAATATAGGTATTCTTTTTGGCTACTAAAGCACTCTTTCGCATATCATAATCAAGCATTTTGGCATACTTAGCTAAAGTTGAATCTTTTTCAATTGAAGCAGGAGTTGCAGAAGAATCATAACCCTTCTTATTCCTAATCTTAGGGGTATCGGCTTGAATGTAATCATTAAGATCAAGCTTCTTGTAACTTACTTGATCGTTTTTGCCATACTCCATTTGCCACAATTCACGATCATGATTTGCCCACTGGATAGAGTTAGAACCTGTTGCAGAAATTGCCGCATTGCGAATTTTAACTTTATCATAATCGGTTAAGAAGTTTGGATAAGCAACCTTGATTTTGGCACCATTCAAATTATTTTCCGCTTGTTTGATTAATGCTGTTTCTAGAATTGCTTGTACACCAGTTGCAGTCTTTGAATCGGCAAGAGTTTTGCCTTTACTGATGGCCTTATCATAGGTATCACGGTTAGTCTTGCTTGCATTGGTGTATTTCAAACTCTTTTTAACAGTGTCAGCTTTTGATAATTCTTCATTTAAAGCACTTTGCTGACTTGTGCTTGCAGGTTCAGCATCCTGCTCAGCTTCAGAAGCAGTGTTGATAGGAGTTGGCGTTACTCCCTGAGAAATTATCGTTGCTGAAGCTTTAACAAAAACAGGCTCACTGGGTCTCTCAAATTTTTGTTGGTGCTTGCTATCATAAACAGCAATCGGAGTAGTGTTGATTGAGTAGAATAATTCTGCTTTTTGTTCACTTGGTACCCAAAGATACATTGCAGCATCAACAGCGAAAGTTTCGTGCTTAGAAGTCGTGTAGCCAGGATACATATTCTTTCCATCAATGTTATAAATTGATGTAGCAGTACCTTTCACTTCAGCAGCGGTACCATATAAATCATCGAATTCGTTGCCATTTTGAACCGAACTTAATAATGTAGTGTATTCGGCAGAAACATAAGTATTCTTCGTACCAGCAATCCGGTAATATTCTTGTGGTACGCCTGAATCAATCCATTCACCACCCGGAATAGCACCGAATCCATCTGCAGTAATGACTGTTCCCTTCTTCAGGGTTTCATTATTAAAAGTACCATCAGCGTTATTGGTATGAACGGTCTTATCGATTCTAACCTTTACATTTTGATCAGTAAGAATGGTTGAATTATCTACTAGATCAAGATTATTAATGTTGATGTAGCAACCACTGCCGATGTTATAATATTTCTTGCCTTTAATTGTATAAACTTTAAGGTAGATTTTGCTGCCCTTTTTATCATAAAAGTAATAGTGGGTCTTAGCATTGCTAGTGACAATAGCTGCCTTTAAGCTAGAATTTTTCTTAAAGTACGCATTTTGCTTCTTTTTACTTATACACTCTTTGTCCTTTTTTGTTATAAACATAAGAATTATGTTTGAAGCTAAGTTTCCGCTGACTATAAGTAGCAGCAGTAATAACTTGGTTATTGTTGATTGCAATAGTTGCCACGGGGGCAATTCCCATTAATGCAGCAACAGAAACAAGTGCAATTTTCTTATTGAATTTCATCATCGTTACCTCTATTATCTTATCTATCTTCTACTCCTGTATTATAAGATAGAAACTGTTTTTTTTCTATCAAGCGCTCCTTAGTTAATTATTTTGTATTATTTTTGCTATCAAATAGGTATAATGAAAATATTTAGGAGGGATAGAATGAAAATATTAAGTTGGAGGCGGTCTAGATGGCAGTTGCTGTTAAATATTGAGATAATTTATGCCATTTTATTTCAGTTATATGAAGGTGCAACCTTTAGCAGGAATAATTTTTAGGTTGCCGGAGAATTGTTTTTGCTGTTAGTTTTAAATTATTTTCAAGGCAAAAACAAAGCTACGTATTATTTAACTATTTGGTTAAACTTGCTGATCCTGCCTGATCAGTTTTGCGAATACTGGGCAATTACCGGTAACAATTTGCTGCATTTGATGCCCACAAGTATCGATTTTAATAATTCTGCTTTTATGGCTAGTTTAGTTGGTTCTACTATTGCCAGTAGCGATGGTCTCAGCTAGTCAAATAAAAAATTGGTTTTTAAGATTGATAGCTTTTGGTCTCTTTCTTGATGTGCAATATGGCAGCGATCAAGTCCTGCTTATCAGCAAAAGCTTGCCGGTAATGCATTCTATAAATAACCAAGGCGTTGTTTCTGCCTTTGCATTACTGATTCTGGTTTGCTTTTTGGTTCGCAGCTGGGGATTCCGGTTTAATCCAAATTTGAAATTTCAACCAAGTGCTAATTTTAGCTGGGTCGTTTATTCCGTGTTAATTCTACTTTTAGTAATAAATGTTGCGTGGAATACTTTTGGTGGCAATGGCAATAACATCTTCTCGATTTTATTTTCTTATATTGTTGACATTCACAGTAAATATATCAATGTACCCAGTTTTACTTCTGCGTTGGAACCAGGAGTTCTTGAAGAAGCAGAACGCTATATCAACATTATGATTTTGCTAATCGCTTCCAGAAATTTGAAAAAATGGCGTATTCCTATCGCTGTCTATGGTTCAACTTTATTATTTGCTTTGCCCCATTTTTCTAACATTGGATGGAATGGGCAAACGGTTGCGGCCACAATCTCGCAAGTTTTGGCAGTTACTGATGCGATGATGTGGGTTGCTGCCTACTTTTACATTGGTAAATTGTGGTTTATTATGATTGTTCACTTCTTTAACGATTATTTGATAAATATTCAATGGGGTTGGAACTCACCATCAACTTGGACAGGTGATTTTAATGATTGGGCTACAACGATTATTCCATTGATTTTTGGATTGATCGTTACAATTTGGATGATGTATGGCAAGCGTCGTTTAGTAATGGAAGAAAATGTAGATCGTTTGCTTGGAACAGATCAAGAGCTCGATTTTTCACGCATGTATTAGTTGCTTTACATAATTTAATATATTAAAAAGGCTCTTTGTCAAATCCTGTTGATGAAGAGTAAATGATTAGGATTAAGCAATTAATAAATTGCTTGATCCTTTTTCTTTTATCTTGTTTTCTTCCAGTCTTATTCTAGTTAAGAGATTGATGAAGTTAGAGTAGCCATAAGCAGTTCTTTCAATTTGTTTTATCTTACGGTTGAAGCCTTCAAGACAGCCATTGGAATAAGATAAACTTGCACCATTTAAAACAGCTTTTAGATTATGTCTGAAGGTCAAAAGGGTTTTATGCATTAAAGCTCCGACCCTTTCTTTAGAATAAATAATTTCTTTCATTGATTTGGTATCGTGTTTATCAAGTGCTGTAAAGAAGTCCTGCAATAAGTTATAGGAATTGTCTAAAACATCGTTGCAACCGATACCTTCCATTACGATTTGTTCCTGAGTAAGTGAGTCTTTATAGTGCCAATTGTATCTCGGGTGGATCTTTTCTAAGTCATCAAATTTCTTAAGATACAATTTCCAAGGTGATTTGAGCAGACTATATTCTCTTGTACCCTTATCAAATTTCTTCATAGTAGCGACCCTTAATGAATTTAAAGACCTGGTGAGCATCTGCACCATGTGGAAACGATCGATAATGATTTGAGCATTAGGAAAACAAGCTCTAACGATATCCTGATAATAGAAATTAAGGTCCATAGTTACAGTTTTGACGTTGGCTCGTGCCTTAAGCGTAAATCTGCCGAAGTATTTCAATAGATTCTTCTTAAATCTGTTTCTAAGAATTTGAATTACTTCATGTGTTTCTCCATTTAAACAGATAAAGTGCAGCTTTCTATCTACGCCCTTGAATTCGTCAAAAGCAAGATGCTCAGGCAAATAATCATACCCGTCAATAAAACGATGAGAACAAGAAGCCAACACTCGTTGAACTGTGTTAACTGAAGTATTGTGCTCACGGGCAATACTAGTCATTGAACGATCTTCGGTTAAGGCACTGAGGATCTTTAGCTTTGAAGTATTAGAAATACTGCAGTATTTATTTACAAGGCTACTTTGGGCCATTGATCTTTTACTGCAATCACGGCATTTAACTCTCTGTTTGAACAATCTAATTACGACAGGCGTACTTGCATTGGCAGTAATGTAGCGAATATTTGTCTTAAGATGACCGTTGTGAATAATATCAACAGAGCCGCAGAAGGGGCAAGCTGGTTGAATGAGCTCAGCTTCATAAACTTTATATTTCGAACCAGCTTCAGGAATTTTATAAAAATAATCTTTAAAAATAATGTTGTTGTCTTCAATATCAAGAACAAATTTAATATAATCATTTAAAGAGGACATAGTTATACCTTTGTTTATACAAATAAAATGTTTGGTGGAACGAATTTTTTATTGTAAAGAGGACTATGTCCTCCTTTTTTAATGCAATAGAAAATCCTGTTAACAGCTTATCATAGAGATAAGATATCAACAGGAAAAATTATAGAGCCATTAAAAAAAGAAAAAGCATCGTCAATTAGACGATGCTTTAATTTTGTACTTTTTATAAATTCGCATTTTAAGGAGCTAAACGATTACTTATTGGTCTTGAATGTTTTTAAAGGCCATATAATCCTCCTCTCAGCATTAGCCAAAATCGATCGTATCTAAGATATGTTCCCTAGCTTCCTTATCTAATCCAAGGTAAGCCAAAGTAACTTTTTCTGATGAGTGATTCAATAGCTGCATAACTAATGCAATATTATGATTTGATTGTTCATAGACACGATAAGCTCCTGTTTTTCTCATCGTGTGTGTTCCAAGATAATCGATATTTATCACTTCACCTACTTTGTGCATAATCATGTAGTAGCGCCTTTCATCAATGTGTTTGCTTGGATTTTTTATTGATGGAAATAACCATTCACTTGTGAAAATTGGTTGATCAGGATGCTTTTCTTGGTATTCCGTCATCCAGTCATAGTAATCTTCAAGATCATTTTCAGAAACGTTTTTTTCTACTTAAAATTAGTTACTCTAACATAACGTTTTTGTGTTTTCGTTGCACCTTCAATACGATAATATCGTTTACCATTCTTGAATTTATAGGAATTGCCATACGTTGTAATTTTAGTACCCTTGCGTAAAACATTCTTATTCGCACGGCGATTACTTGTAGCGTAAATATAAGCATTCTTCTTTAAAGTACGCTTAGTCCCATCAACATTAGCAGCCTTAATGTAATCTGGTGCATTGATCACCTTGTAATATTTAACATTCTTAATTACATATATTTTCTTTTCAAAGGTCATCAATTTGAAAGCCGGAATTTTTCTTAGTTTACTACCACCAATACTGTCATAAATTAATGCTTCATGCATTACTCGTTTAGTGACTGCGTCGACATTTTTATGTACTAAATCACTAGTTTTAATCCAAGTATTATTACTTGAACTGTTAGCATCTTCTTGGCTCTTAGTCGATATTCTAGTGTAACTTACTTTATTAATAATTTGAGTATCATTACCAACATATATGGCATCCCCACGGTTCAGTTGTTCATTCTTCCAAACTCTTCCATCAGAAATGCGATAACTATCAGTCCAAATATCTACGCCCAATCTTTGCATTCCTTGAGGCATTACATAAACTTCAAAACTAGACGTAGACTTCTGACCCTGACTATTAGTTGCAGTAACTTTAACTTGACCCAAACTTCCTGGTTGTGATGGATCAACAGTATCTGAGTCTACAGTCAACGTACCATTATTGCTAGCTGACAATTTAAATTGTACTTTATTGCTTCCAACAAAATTTAATGGATGAAATTTTGAACCTGAAGTAATCTGAAAGATTAAATTATTTACATTCAATTTTTGAGTCGCATTGTTTTGCTCAAATGAAACCTGAACTTCTGGCGCATTTTGTGTAACTGTATATGCGTTACCGAATGGTACTCTTACGTTTACTACCTGACCATTATTTCTAGCAGTCAGGGTAACATAAAATCCAGCAGATGGTATCTGGGCAATATTGTTTGAATTATCAAGTAGCACATTTTGCGATTGTACCTGTCCTCGTAATTCAGATACATTAGTTGTAATTTGAACATTTGGCATACTAAGAGAAACTAAACTTTTAGCCGTTGTCAAAACTTTCTCTAAGCTATCACCATTACTTACTGCAACACCTTTTTCCATAGGTAAAACGGCATTATCAGCTAATTTTTGACCATTAAATAAAAAATATAGATTATCACTATTTAAAGAATTGGTCGTTGATACATTGCTTGCTGCTTTAACATTTATAGGAGTGCAAAGCAACATACTACCTGTTGATAATAGGCTAGCCGCAGTAAGCATGATTTTTAATACTTGTTTCATATTTGTTCTCCATTTCTTTTTAAATACTAGAAGACCATGTAACTCTATATATTCTATTCATTACTGTAAGATTTCCTTGACTAGGATCATGATATGCTACAGTCAAATAAACATCATTGTTATCTATTAATTGTATACCTTCTAATTCTGTCCTATATGAGCCTGCATCCTCATCAAGAGTTCCCGGATTAGTTCTAAGATCTACTTCTTCCCATTCACTCGGATCTGTACTTCGCCAAGGGATTTTTACAATCTTTCTAGATTCACCACCATCTCCATCGTTTGGACTGTATTGGCTGGATATATAAATATATCCCTGATTAGTAACTTCATCATAACTAAAATCAAAGCCCTGTAATGATCCTATTAACCCATTAGATCCAGATAAATTTGAAATTTTGAATGCGTCTTTACAATCACTTGCATAATTTCTTATATCTACAGGAGATGTACCGTTACTATCTAATGCATTATTTATAGCGCTTAATGAATAAATAGAAAAATATGCATTATTAGCATTATCTCCAGTTATTACCATAAAATAGTTATGATCTAAAGATACTGCTGCCTCTACCCTAAACATTTTATTGCCAGAATATCCTATTCCATAACTTGAGCCTGCATAATTTAAGTTCGATAATCTAGGTAATTCCGTATTACTTTTAATCTTTTTATTTTGTGGAATTGTAACTCGGGCTATTTGTTTTGTCCATTTAGCAGCACTTGGATTTAAATCATTGGGTTTGGTGCCAACAAACCATTCATTTTTATTAGCATACGCATATTCCCAAGTTTGAGTATGACCACCTGCTGTGTAATATGTAGAATCATTTTTTTCTTTACGTATCAATCTTAATACAGGTGAATTTTTGTCAAAATTACTTCTGTAGCTCTTATCTCCACGAAACACATAAATATTATTACCTTCATTTAATAATTGTAAAGCATATAAATACCTTGAACCCACATTTCCTTTTTGAACAACAACGTGGTACAAATCATCATCGCCGTTATTATAATTATTTAATATATGAAGTAATTCTGTACTGATGTTATATGCTTGTTTCATATTATTAAACATAATACTACCTCTATTTTTAATTACTACATTTCTACTTTCCAGTATGAACTTATAGTTATTTACGTTATTTAAGAAATCCCTAATTAGGGATTTCTTAAATAATAAAATTTACTAATGTGTCAGAATCTTATTAGTAATCACATATTACTCAAATTGTATATATCTTTAATTTGCTGAAAAGCAAACGTCCAACTTTCTTTTAGTTGCTTATTCTCTAAGGAATTTAAAAATTGCATGATCTGATATTCTTTACCTGAATCTATATAATTCAATAAAGTCTTCAGAAATTTGATTCTTGTCGCGGTTAATAAATCATTGGTTGAGAAGTTCAACTGACATGTTGCATTCAATACTTTTCTTGCTTCATCTGTTGCTTTTCTTTTGATTAAAACAAACACTGCATTAAGCAGAGTTATGCTGACACTCATTGTTACTAAATCTCTACCATACATTTTACTGGCTAATTCTCTCGCTAATCTATAGACAGTAGTGGTATCTAATAATAATTGCACATCACCAAATAAAATTATCTCTTTTTCAAACAAATAATTAATATTTTTAAAGCATTGAGTCAATTCCGCCTTAAACTCTTTATCAGTTAAGTCCATGTAATAGTTAGCGGCATTGGCTACTCTAATTAAATACTCAGATCGTAAGTAATTATCATTTTCTTGATAATACGCGCTAAGTAATTCATTAGTATAGTCTTTTAATTCCTGTACTTTATTTTACTCCGGTTTTTTGCGCCAATTCCTTAAGAGATACATGCTTGTTTTTTTCTAATTTCTTTGAATTTTGGACCAATTAATTTATTAATCTTTGTATTTCTTTTTTTCAATGAAA
>NZ_ADNY01000041.1 GCF_000178475.1 Lactobacillus amylolyticus DSM 11664
CAACGGTCATATTCACTGTAATCAATACACACATTTTGATTCTTTAACACTGCCATTCGACTTGCTCGTTCAAAGCTGTTCCTAAATTTTTCTATAGCGGCATAAAATACTAGCTGTGTGCGATATTCTTTTAACTGCAAACTGCCAACAGTTGCTAATAGACATACGATGAACAAAGTAATCAGTGCTTCGAGCAAAGTGAAGCCCTTACTATTGCTTTTGTCTAACTTTGCCATCTTTATCAATCTCATATTTTCCAAGTTTGCTCTCTTGGTCCTTAGTCAAGTAATCACCATCTTTTAATACGTCCAAACTGGTAACTTTTTTGCCTGGATGATTGTCCTGGTAAAGTTCAACCTGTGTTTGCAAAGTCGTAACAAACGCTTCATCCGTTTTCTTTTGCGCGTGATTTCTTTGGTTAACCAAATTTGGCGCGATAATGATTAAAAGCATAACGATAATCGCAATAACAATTACCATTTCAATCAGGGTAAAGCCTGATTGTTTGCGACTCTTTTTCATTAAATTAATTAAATAGTTTTTAACTCTCTTTTTCATCGTTATATCCCCTGCATCATGCTGTACATTGGCAGCAATAATTTCAAATACATTCCAACAATACATAACCCTAAAATGATGAAACAAAATGGCTGCACGCTAACAACGAGCTTTTCAATTCTGCCTGTTAATTCTGTAAACAAACTGTGACCCAAAAGCAGACACCGTTTGCTGAGGCTGTCTCTTTTTGATCCGCTCTGCAACAATAGCAGTAAATTATCAGGCAAAAAATCTTCTTCCTTGATAATTTTTTCTAGACTTATTCCTTGATTCAATCTTTCACCGATTTTTTCGCCTAAATATTGCTGTAATGAACCAGCATACTGCTTAGCAGCGTATTCACACATTTTCTGCAACGAAAAACCACTCGCAAGCAGCATTCCAATATCGTAGACCACTAAATAGTTGACATAAGTTCTAATAGTTTTGCCAATAAAAGCATATTTGCTTAATTTTTTCAGAGAAGCATAATCTTGTTTAGCTAGTAGCGTCAGCATTTTGGCAAAATAAAATACTCCGCCGCCAATAATAACAACCAAAGATAATAAAATAATGTCGCCGGTATAATTGCTGCTTTCCTGAAATTGCGTAGAAACGAAAGTCTGCATAAAAAGCAGTAAGACGATCATCATCCCTGCCAAAACAAAAGGATATGATAGTTCTACCCACAGCTTTTTAATCTGCTGATTCTTTAGGCGGTTAATTATTGTCAACTGCGACAAGCATTCAACCAAATTTCCCTGACTCAATGCCAAGTTAATCTGCGTAACCGTAGTTTTTGAAAAACCTAAACGCAAAAGCTCGGTTGTAAGCGACCCACCATTTTGCATTCGCTGATTTAAAGCAATTAATAGTTGTCTTTTTTTGGGCCACATAACTGCCATTAATTCCAAACTGCTATTCAAAGAAAAGCCGTTTTTTAAACTGCTCTTTAGATAATCTAAGAATTCGAGCTGTTCTTCTCCATTTAATTTATCCTTCTTTGAAGAAACTGTAAGCATATTCATCAATGGCTCCCTCCTCTTTAAGTTTGATAATATTCTCTTGCCATAAAACGAATTCGCCACGAACATCGCGCATCAAATTATCTTGAAGTACTTGTCCACCAGCGATATCCATCAAGCATGAAAAGCCGCTGCCATTTTTGGGCAGTAAGCGCTGATAAGAAACCGCCGTTAAACAGTTAGCTAATTCATCATTGCGAATTCCTAATCCTTCAAGTCGGGTAATTGTCTGTAAGGTACTCTTCGCGTGCACCGTTGCTAAGACCAAATGCCCACTTAATGCAGCATCAATGGCTAGTCTCGCTGTTCCTGAATCACGAATTTCACCGATAATTAAAATATCAGGTCGATGCCGTAATGCCGCTTTTAACAGGCTCTGATAATTAATGCCGGCCTCATTATTGATCTGCGCTTGCAAAAAACTGCTCTCATGTACTTCAACAGGATCTTCAATCGTCATTACGATTTTTCCTGCTCCAATTTTTTTGGCAATTTCATACATCGTTGTTGTTTTGCCTGAACCCGTGGGACCACTAGTTACAATTAATCCTCGCTTACGACTAAACTGCACAATTTGCTGCAACTGTTCTGGAAAAAAATAGCTGCTCTGATCAGTTTGATAAATAATTCGAATGACTAGCGATTCTTGATCATCAAAATCACCCAAACTGGATAAACGCAAGTAATATTCAGTTTCATCATTGCAATAATTCATCGCGCCTACTTGAGGTCTGCGATGTTCAGCAATATCCATTTGCGCGGCGTATTTAAAATAATTGATCAATCCTATTCCCATCTGCCGCTTTAAATCTCGAACAACTTCCACGCCGCTATCTTCACGAAAAGCAAGCTGATAACAATCACTCTTTGGCAAAAAGAAAATATCGCTTATTCTTTTCTGAACTGCCTGCTGCAAAATTTCTTCAATTAATTCTTTTGCTTGCAAAAAAATCCTCCTTTTTAGCCCTCTATATATTAAGTACGTAAAAAAGGAGAATTTTACCGAAAAAATTTAAAAATTAAAAAATCGTCTAGCCTTTCGACTAGACGATTCTATTAAGAATTATTCATCATCATCTGCTGCAGCAGTGTAAACATTTTGAACATCGTCGTTATCTTCAAGAGCATCAACTAAGTGTTCAAATTGTTCCTTCTTATCTGCTGGAACTGGAGTGGTGTTTTTTGGAATCATGGTCAATTCTGCGTTAGCAAGTTTGTAACCATCCTTTTCAAGAGCATCACGAACTTGTGCGAATTGCTTAGGATCAGTATAGATTTCAAAAGCATCATCACTAGTTTGCAAATCGTCACCACCAGCGTCCATAACATCAAGCAAAACTTGATCTTCGTCAGCATCAGTAGTTGAACGATCAATTACAATGTAGCCCTTACGGTCAAACATGTAGCTAACTGAACCAGTAGCACCAAGAGAACCACCGTTACGAGTAAAGGCAACACGAACATCTGAAGCAGTTCTGTTCTTGTTATCAGTTAAAGCTTCGACAAAAACAGCAACACCACCTGGGGCGTAGCCTTCATAAGTAATTTCGTCGTAGTGTTCGTCTGAGTTACCTTCAGCCTTCTTAATTGCACGTTCGATATTGTTCTTTGGCATGTTGTTAGCACGTGCCTTATCAATTACCATCCGCAAATTAGGATTCCCTGAAGGGTCAGGACCACCACTCTTTGCAGCCATATAAATTTCACGAGATAACTTTTGGAAAATCTTACCTCTTTTTGCGTCTTGCGCATTCTTGCGGCCTTGAATATTGTGCCATTTTGAATGTCCTGACATTAGAATCCTTCTTTCTTTTATTTATATTATTAACGTTAATTATCTTAACTCACACACTATTAAAATTCAATATTATCAGTGGTTTATCGCTTTATTTTTCCCGATTTTCATAGTAACAGCCAAGCAAACTAATAAAATAATAATTCCACATAAACTGCCAGCTCCATCCAGCATCACATCATGAACGCTAGGAGTACGATCACCTGTTAAATATTGGTGATATTCATCAAAAGCAGCAAATGCAATAGTCATAAACCAAACAAAGAATGGTCCCATCCATTTAAAAACAAAAACTCTTTTTAAACCAAAATAAGAAAAAATTCCTAATAAGAAATATGTGCAGAAATGGGCCAATTTTCTAACAAAAAATTGTGTAAATCCAGCTATTCCACCATCTGAAACTCGGTTATGCCAGGCACCGGCGTATTTGATATTCCAGTTTTTGATTACCGGTTCAATAAAACCAAACCGGCGTTTAATTTCTGCTGGATCCATTTCCTGCTGCTTATAGGTCATTGAACTTGAGATAAAAAGTACGACTAACACAAGCAATGCCAATGTCAAAGAGATCTTTTCGGTTTTAGTAAATTTAAAGTTCTTCATCAATTTCTCCTCAAAATTTGCGACTTAATAGCCAATTTATTGTCAACTGTCAATTATCTGTCAGCCATCAATTATTTGACTATTGTGCATTATTTTATTTGCCAGCTGATATAATAGTGACTACAATAGTAACTGTAAATAAAATTTTACTAAATATTCTAAAACATATTAATTATCAAAGGAGATATCAAAATGTTTAAGTTTGTTTTTTGGGTTTTAGCTATTTGGTTTTTAATTAACGTGATTTGGATGTGGTTCAAACTTGATAACCAATCTTTACAAAAGACCTTTGCTTGGATTAATGTTGCCGCTGTTGTAATTGGCTTCTGGGTCTTTTACGGCGTAAGTCATCCAGCTGGTGCTCTTAGCAATTGTTTCTTAGCAATCAACTGTCTAAACGTTGTATTAGCAATAGTACAATTCTACTTCGGCTACCGCAAATTAAACAAGTAATTGGATAGCTACAATTGTGAATTATTATTAGCTTATGCCCTACAATATTGTTTATTGTAGGGTTTTTTATATAAAATTGAACTATTATGAAAAAAGATTTACGAACTATTAGAACAACCCCTGCCATTAAAACGGCATTCATTGATATTCTGCAAGAAAAAAGCTTTAACAAAGTAACAGTCAGTGAAATTGCTAAAAGAGCATATATATTGACCGGCAAACTTTCTAACTGCATTACACCGATAAATACGATCTTTTAGCCCAACTAGTAGATGATGTAATAAAAAACATTAAAGAGATTTTGGACGAGCGATTGCATGAAGGTCCAGCGCTAAAGAAGCTTGAAAGCATCTATCGTATACATGGCGATTATCTGCGTACAAACAAGCCGCTAATTACTACTTTGCTAAAAATCGAAACTGACAATATTTGCTAAAAAAAGAACTGCAAAAGGTTTTCATTGAAAAATATCAGTCTGACACCCAGCACCAGCTCATGCCATTTCAAGCTGACATAATGTCGATGCTCTATATTCAAACTTTACAGCTGTTTCTTAATGATGAACAAGAATTGAATATCGAATAAATCAATGATCTGCTCAAAATGATCAAGGAATTCATCAGTTAAAACAAGAAAGCGGTTAACTCTAGTCTTTCATCCCTTTTCTATGTAAAATTAAATAGAAGAAATTATAAGGGGTTAGAGTTATTGAATGAATATCAGATTCAAGAATAAATCGCCAGGAATTTTCTAGCAAAAATAAAATATTTTACTAGAAAAGGGCGAAAAATTTAAAGTGGATGAAATTAAAGAATTGAATCCTGAAAAAAAGTTTATTTCTTGGCAAACCTTGTTTTTGATGGACTTGTGTACAGTAATCGGCATCGACGATATCATGTACAACTTTCAAAACCAAGGCATGTCAGTTATTTTTTCTTGGGTAGTAATGGTATTGTTTTACGTTATTCCTTATTCCCTGATGGTAGGACAATTGGGTTCTGTCTTCAATAAAGAAGGCGGTGGCCTTTCATCATGGGTTCGCAGAACTGATGGCGAATTCTTAGGCTACTTTACTGCATGGACCTACTGGGCAGCTTCAATTCCCTATGCTGTTGACTCAGCTAATGAAATCATAGTTGACCTGGGTTGGGCCTTGACCGGTTCAGAAAAATTCCAAAGCAAAATTTCTAATAGTACTTTTGCTATTTTGACTTTCTTGATGTTTATCATTTTCATTATTGTCGAACATCACTTTTCACGGTCAATGGAGCTTTTGTCAACAATTGGTGGCGGCTTGATGGTTGTCATGACTATTTTGCTGGTATTGCTTGCTTTTGTAGGTTTGGCAAAATCCGGTGGTCACATGGCAACTCAGCCATTTACTTGGAAGATGATGCTGCCTAACTTCAACTGGCACTATTTCTCAACTATTGCAATGCTGATCTATGCGATGAATGGCTGTGAATTAGTAGCACCATATGTCACCCAAATGAAGAAGCCTCAATATGACTTCCCTAAAGCGATGATTGCTTTGGCTGCGATGACTGCTTTCTTAACCATCTTCGGTTCCTTCTCACTAGGAATTTACTTCAATGCCTACCATATTCCTAATGACTTGAAGATGAACGGTGCCTACTACGTATTCGATATGATCGGTCAACAATATGGCTTGGGCAAGGGCCTGCTCTTCTTCTGGGCTTGGACTTCAGTCTTCTTCAACTGCGCATTGCTTGCAGTTTTGCTCGATGCGATGACTAGAATGCTGATTTCCGATACTGGTGAAAAATACATGCCAAAATTCTTACGCAAGAAAGACAAGAACGGCTTGCCTATTAACGGCTATATCTTAACCGTCTCATTATCAGCCTTCATTATGATTTTGGGTATCTTCCTGCCTAACATGAATGATATCTTTAACTGGCTTTTGAACTTGAATGGAATTGTTTCTCCTGGCGTTACCTGCTGGATTTTCTACTCCTTCATGTGTGTCAGAAAGAATTCAAAGACATTCTCTTCAAAATATGTTTACATTAAAAATGACAAGCTGGCATACACAGTTGGCTTAATCTTGCTTGTCGTTACTGCAGTTGCCACAATCATGGGCATTACGCCACAAGACGTAGCGCAATATAGCGGCACTTGGTGGTACGAATTAATTATCAACATTGTTTCCGTTGTTGTCCTGATTGGATTAGGTGCCATCTTGCCAGGTATTCGCAGACGTGAGGTCAAATACGGCATTGCTTTTGATAAACCGCAATGGATTTCAATGATTGCCCTGATTTTAATCGCAATCATTGCTGGTATTTCATTAGGCGCTACTAAATTACCACTGCGAGGACTTTACATTTTCATCGAAGAAATTGCAGTCCTAATCATCGTTTGGCTAATTGGACGACGTAAACCGGATATTAACAATAGCTTTAAAGCTGAAGAATAACGTCAAAGACCACAGACAATTTGCCTGTGGTC
>NZ_ADNY01000040.1 GCF_000178475.1 Lactobacillus amylolyticus DSM 11664
GGTGCTGGCATTGATGCCTTCTGTGACTACTTGGGCTTGAGTTAAGCAGTCTTTATAATGCCAATTGTAGCGAGGATGAACCTTTTCGAGCTCATCAAACTTCTTTAAATATAATTTCCAAGGAGATTTGAGCAACTGATACTGTCTGGATCTTTTATCAAAGGTCTTCATGACTTGGACTCTCAACGAATTGAATGATCGGGTAAGCATTTGGATCATATGAAAACGATCGATGACAATCTGAGCATTAGGAAAACAGGCTCTGACGATATCTTGATAGTAAAAATTAAGATCCATCGTGACCGTTTTAACGTTAGCTCTAGCTTGAGGTGAGAAACGTCCAAAATACTTAAGCAAAGTCTTCTTGTAGCGAGTTCTAAGAATCTGAACGACCTGATGATTGTCACCATCCAAGCAGATAAAGTGCAGCTGGCGGTCGACTCCCTTGAATTCATCAAAAGCCAAGTGTGCTGGCAGATATTCGTAAGTATCAATAAATCGGTGTGAACAGCTGCCTAGTACTCTTTGAACGGTATTGATCGAAACATTGTTTTCTCTGGCAATGCTGGTCATAGATCGATCTTCAGTTAAAGCTGATAATACTTTGAGCTTAGAAGCGTTAGAAATAGAACAGTATTTGTTTACTAGTTCAGATTGAGCCATGGACCAGCGCTCACAATCACGACATTTAACTCGCTGCTTAGCCAATCTGATAATGACAGGCAAACTGGCATTAGCTGTCGGATAGTGAATATTGGTAATCAAGTGGCCATTGTGCAAGAGATCCAAAGAACCACAGAAAGGACAAGCAGG
>NZ_ADNY01000039.1 GCF_000178475.1 Lactobacillus amylolyticus DSM 11664
TCTTTCCTAAATTATAACATGACACTTTTTTATCAAGAATAATTAGGTATAATGTCTATAATAAAAATTAGGAGCGAGCAAGAATGATCAATAATATTACCCAGGGACTGTTTTGGCTTAGAAGGCGGTCTTTTTTTAGAGTTGTTCAAAGAACTTTCGTTATGCTGATGCCAGTAGCGACAATCGGCGCTTATTTTAAAATAATTCGTGACTGCATTTTCTCACCTGATAGTTTGATCTATAACTTGTTTAACTTTGATTATTCAATGTCTGATCAAATTTGGAATCTGGGCAATTCTTTGTCCTCAGGGATGATTCGCGTTACTTTCGGTATTTTTGGCATCTATGTGGCCTACTTTTCAGCGGTTTATACCGCACGGCTTTATCACAAAGATGCGACAATGGCAGGGATTACCTCAATTCTGGTAATTATGCTGTGTGCTTATTTGACAGGCAATGCTCAAACCGCCAATAGCCAAGTAACTTTCTATTCAAGAATTCTGAGTATTAATGGCTTGCTTATTGCTATGCTGATCGGTTATTTTGTAGGCCAGATTTTTCACTGGCTTGGGCAAGATTATGTGCATATCAAAGTCGAGCATGTTGAAGAAATTCAAAAGCGGGCGCACCAATCGCTTAAACCGGCAATAGTCACTATCTTGTTTGGCCTTGTTCTTGGCCTTATTCTGTACTTTTTCAAAATTCGACTGCTTGATTCCTACTCTGTAAAAAGCATTGTTACCAACCTGCGCAGCTCTAACAATCTTACAGTAGTCATCTTGCTAACGATGCTGTCAATGCTATTGTGGTGGTGCGGAATCGGTTATCCCGTTCAATCCCTTGCCCACGACAATAATTCGGGTGCCGCTCTGGTTAACTTGAACTATGCTTTGCGTCATGGCAGTGCTGCTAATGTGCCCTATAAATTCTTGGGCAGTTCAATGGTTCAAAGCTATGGTCTGATGGGGGATGCTTCAATTGCACTGGCTCTGACGGTTATCTTGCTGCTGTACACCCATAATAAGGAAATTGAAGATATCGCCAAGCTCAACCTCCTGCCGGTCGCATTTGGTGCAAAAAATGGATTAGCAATCGGAATTCCGCTTATTCTTAATCCACTCTATCTTTTACCAGTAATTTTAATTCCAGCGATTAATGAATTAATTGCTGCTGGCGCAATCTCGCTTCATTTAATTATGCCACCAGTTTATCCAGTTCTTGAGGGAACACCGGGAATTTTAATCTCGTTCTTTGGCTCTAACGGCAACTGGGCTACCTTTATCTTTACTATTTTGCTGTTTATTCTGGATATTTTATTGCTGCTTCCGTTTGTTATTATCGGTCGTAGAATTAGTGAGGAGTTGAGGGCATATGACCAAGCTCAAATTTAATCGAAAAAATGTTAAATGGTTGGTTATCCTTTTTCTGATAATACTTGCCTTATCAATTCCAGCTTTTTCATGGATGAAGACTACTAACCGTGACCGGGCTCAAAGAAGAAAATCGCTTGTATCGCCACTTATTATGATTCCGGGGTCAAGTGCCAGCATTAACCGCTTTGACTCTTTAATAGCGATTTTGAACAAAAACAATCCCCATCCTCACAGCGTATTGAAGATTAAAGTTGGTACTAATGGCAGCCTTGATTTTTCTGGTTCGATTGATCACGGTGACAATGAGCCCATTATTGTAGTTGGTTTTCAAAACAACCATGATGGCTACAGCAATATCAAAAAACAGGCTTCCTGGCTGGATGAAGCCTTTTATCAAGTCTCACAAACCTACAATTTCAATAATTTTAAGGCCTTCGGTCACTCCAATGGCGGCCTGATCTGGACGTATTGGCTGGAGCATTACTATTCTTACTACAAGTCTAATATTAAGATCAAAAAATTAATGACCTTGGCCTCACCATTTATCTTCAGTGAAAGCAATTTCAGTGACAAAACGCAGATGTTGTCGGATCTCATCAAATACCGCAAGAATTTGCCGAAGAATCTAATCGTTTATTCTTTACTCGGTGGTGAAAATTACGACTCAGACGGAATCGTTCCTGAGAACAGTGTCCACGCGGGTAAATATATTTTTCAAAATCAAGTAAAGCAATTTACGGAGATAACTATTACTGGCAGTGACGCTACGCACTCCGATTTGCCACAGAATAAAGAGGTGGTAGCAGCGATTAAACAATACTTGTTAGATAAGAAGAAAAATAATAGTCCATTGGGTAAGACCAATTCCAAGAACACTAGCCGCAGGACGAAAGAAAACAAAGAAAAAGACAATAAATAAAGATTGAGAATCTGAATAAAATTTCAGGCTCTCTTTTTATTTTTTGTGGAAAACTTTTATTGCTTTTTCGAAAAAACCAAGCAAAAAATCTTAGATCTTAAGAATTTCTTTAACATTTCATGTGGCCAAAGAATGGCCATATACCGGCATTTGTGAGCATATTTTTTGCAAAAAAGCATAAAATTAGCGTAATTGTGAAAAACTTTTGAAAATTACTTGTAATCTGTGGATAACCTGATATACTTATAAGTGTAACCAGTTAGCAATTAAAAAGCGAAAGCGCTAATTTCATAAAAAGACATAAATATAAGGGGGTGTTTGCAATGGCATACTTTAACAATGATTTTGACAACTTATTTAACGAATTAAACCGCTCATTCTTTAATGATGACTTTAACAGAACACCGAATGGCTTAAGTGCTTACTACAGCAACATGAGCTCAAATGCTAACCCAAGTCAACAAGCAATGGTTCAAAGCCCACAACAAAAGAAGGAAAAATCAATTGGGATCGACTTAGTTGAACAAGCTAAGAACAACAAGTACGACCCAGTGATTGGTCGCGACGAGCAAATTAATGAAGTAATTGAAATTTTATCAAGACGCAAGAAGAACAATCCTGTATTGATTGGACCTGCTGGTGTAGGTAAGACTGCAATTGTTGAAGGCTTGGCTGAAAGAATCGCAGAAGGCAATGTTCCATCTAAGATGAAGGACATGCACATCATTTCTATTAACATTAATGATATGGTTGCTGGTTCAAGCTTACGTGGCAGCTTCGAAGAAAAATTAAAGGAAGTTATCGACCAAGCTAAGAAGAACCCTGATATCGTTCTTTTCATCGACGAATTACACAACATTGTTGGTGCAGGTTCAACTGACTCAGAAACTAACAACGGCGACGCTGCTAACATTTTGAAGCCAGCTCTTGCAAGCGGTGACTTGAAGTTAATCGGTGCCACTACTACTAGTGAATACCAAAGAATTGAAAAGGACTCAGCTTTAGCACGTAGATTCCAACCTGTTCAAGTTCCAGAACCAACAACTGATGTTGCAATTAAGATCTTGGAAGGTTTAAAGAAGAGATACGAAAGCTTCCACCACGTAAAATACAATGACGATGCTCTTAAGTTAGCTGTTGAATTATCAGAAAGATACATTCAAGGACGCTACTTACCAGACAAAGCCATTGACTTGATGGACGAAGCTGGTGCCAAGAAGGCTTTGACAGTTGACTCACATGATGAAGAAAGCTTGAAGAATAGAATTCACGCTTTAGAAGCTAAGAAAGACGAAGCTGCTAAGGCTGAAGACTACAAGAAAGCTGGAGAATTAAAGACTGAAATCGAAAAGCTTCAAGAAGAATTGAAGACTGCTGACAAGGCTAAAACTCCAGTAGTTAGCGAAAAAGACATCTACAAGCTGATTGAAGAAAAGACTAATATTCCAATGAGCGAACTTCACGCTGATGAAGCTAAGAAGAACCTTGATTTAGCTAAGAAATTAAAGGCAGTCGTTATCGACCAAGACAAGGCAATTGATGTTATTACTGACGCTATTGCTCGTAAGCAAGTCTTCAAAGACAGCGACCGTCCAACAGGTTCATTCCTTCTTACTGGACCAACTGGTGTTGGTAAGACGGAACTTGCTAAGCAATTAGCTATTAACCTCTTCGGCAGCAAGGATCACTTCATTCGTTTGGACATGTCTGAATACCAAGACGAAATGGCAGTTAACAAGTTGATCGGTTCAGCACCAGGCTATGTAGGCTACGGTGAAGGTGGTCAATTAACTGAAAAAGTTCGTCACCAACCTTACTGCTTGATTTTGTTCGACGAAATCGAAAAGGCTAACCCACAAATATTCAACGCTTTGCTTCAAATCATGGATGATGGTCGTTTGACTGACTCTCAAGGCAGAACTGTTTCATTCAAGGACACAATCTTGATTATGACTTCAAACGCAGGCTACTCAGACAACTTGCTTAAGGATGGCAAAGTAGATCAAGACAAGTTAATCCACGCTCTTGAAAACTACTTCAGACCTGAATTCCTTAACCGTTTGGACGCAATTGTTCCATTCAACTCATTAACTCAAGACGACATGAGCAAGATTATCGACATTTACCTTAAGAGGATGTCACACGTTCTTAAGAAGAGAAATATTGAAGTAACTGTATCTGACGAAGCTAAGAAGGTTTTGGCAGAAAAAGGATACGACAAAGACTTCGGTGCACGTCCACTTAGAAGAGTTGTTGAACAAAACCTTGAAACTCCAATTGCTAAGCTTGTTATGAGCCACCCTGACACAAAGAAGGTTGAATTCACTGCTGACGACAAGCACTTGTACATGAATGGCAAGTCCATTCTGGACTTAAGCAAGCCAAAAGCAGAAAAAGATGGTGAAACTAAGTCAAAAGAAGACTAAGTTGTTAATTAAATAAGCTTAAAATATATCTTTTATTAAGAAGCATCCGAAAGGGTGCTTCTTTTTTTGCTCAAAGTGTATAATGTTAACGTACACGATTTTAGAAAAGGAAATTTAGTTATCATGGCAGAAAAAGATAACAATAAGTTTGGATTAAAAGACTTTTTGCAAATCGCCGTTATATTTTTAATTGCAATGGGCATTTATTATGCTTTGTTCACATTTGTGCTCAGCAATGATACGGTTTCAGGTATTTCAATGCAGCCTAATTTTGAAAATGGTGAGCGTGTAATCGCTGTTCGTCACGCCAAGATTGAGCGTGGCGATGTGGTGATTGTTAATGCACCGGATGAGCCAGGAGCTGAATACATCAAGCGTGTAATTGGGATGCCGGGCGATAAGATTGTCAGCAAGAACAATCAGATTTATATCAATGGCAAAAAGATCAGTCAGCCTTGGTTGACCAAAGGATTTAAATTGACTGACAATGAAGATGGCTTCACAGGAACAAAATATTCGCAAACGCAGAATTTCACTATTTCCTCGCTAGCAAAAACGGCAAATTATAAGAAATACTATACAAGTGCACAACTGAAGGAAATGCAGAAGACCAACCGCGTTCCTAAAGGAACCTACTTCGTTATGGGAGATCACCGTAGCGTTTCAAAGGACAGCCGCTACATCGGAACGATTGCCAAAAAGAATATTATCGGCGTTGTAAAGCTGCGCTACTGGCCACTTAATAAGATTCAAGTCTATTAAAGATTAAAGAGCATCGAGCAAGATGCTCTTTTTTATTAACCTTTTCTCTTAAAATATTATGAAATCTTTTCTCATTTCATGTATAATAGCCTAAACATTAAGAGGGTGAGACATATGAGAAATATTTTTAAAAAGGTGCCAGTCGCGAATTGCCTGCAGGCAGATTCTCGGTTAGTTCGCAGTCTGCATGCCAAAGATTTAGTTGCATTAGGGATCGGTGCTGTTATTGGAACGGGAATTTTTATTCTTCCAGGACATGAAGCAGCCTTGCATGCTGGGCCTGCAGTTGCGGTGGCATTCCTATTAGCAGCCATTGTTTCCGGCATTGTTGGTATGGCTTACGCTGAATTTTCTTCGGCAATGCCTGTCGCTGGTTCTGCATATTCGTTTGGTTCAGTTATCTATGGTGAAGTAGTTGGTTGGGTGCTTGGATGGGCACTTTTACTGGAATATTTCTTAGCGGTTTCCGCAGAGGCAACCGGTTTTGCGTCCTACTTTAACGATAATATTCTTGAAGCAATCGGACTTCATCTGCCTAAGGCATTGCAAGCAGGACCGATGGAGGGTGGAATTGTTAATCTGTCCGCTGTTTTGATCGTTTTAATTGTTGCCTTTATTCTTTATCAAGGTTCTAATTTGTCTAAACGAGTTGAAGATATCATGGTAATCCTCAAGGTTGCCATTATTATTATCTTCGTTGTGGTGGGATTGGTTTATATCAAAACTGAAAACTACGTACCTTTCTATCCAAAAGAATTCCATACCGCGCCAGCTGGCTTTGGTGGTATTTCCACTGCTACCGCTACTGTCTTTTTTGCCTTCATCGGCTTTGATGCCTTGGCCTCTAACTCCGCCGAGACTGTTAATCCAGGCAAAAACGTAGTTAAAGGAATTTTGGGAACGGTACTGGTAGCCGTAGTTTTATACGTCAGCTTTTCTTTAGTTTTAACTGGGATGGTCAACTATAAATTATTAAATGTTGATGATCCTGCCGCATATGCTTTGAAGCTTGTTGGGTTAAACAGTTGGAACAAACTGATAACTTTAGGAGCTTTGATCGGAATTTTTACGGCGATGATTACAATGCTTTTAGGTGGATCGCGTCTGCTTTACGCTTTGGGAAGAGACGGTCTTTTACCTAAAACAATGGGTCAGGTTGATGCTAAAAAGATGATCCCAGATCATGCGGTTATCGTTTCAACAATTGTAGCCGCAATTTTTGCCGGCCTGATTCCATTGATGCAGTTGGCATCGTTGATTAATGCGGGAACTTTGTTAGCATTTGCCTTAATTTCATTTGGGGTTATTCCTCTGCGCCACCGCAAGGATATCCCTAATCATGGCTTTAAGATGCCGCTTTACCCATGTTTACCAATATTAGCGGGTTTGCTTAGCGTTTACTTTATTATTATGCTTCCTAAAGAAACAAAAATTATGGTATCCCTTTGGATTGTTGTAGGATTAGTAATATACTTTACTTTTGGCTTGAAACATTCCAAATTGCAAAATGGAGAGAAAAAGGGATAGCCAGTAATTTGCTTGCGCGATAGGAAGGGAAGTTGAAGATGCAAGAACGCAAAAAAGCTCCAAAATTAAAAAGATCAATGACAGCAGGACAGATGGAAATGATCTCGCTTGGTGGTGCGATCGGGGTTGGTCTGTTTATGGGGTCTGCCTCAACAATTAAGTGGACTGGACCATCTGTTTTGCTCGCCTATATGTTTGTTGGCCTTATTTTATATATTGTTATGCGGGCATTGGGCGAAATGCTCTACATTGATCCCGGAACAGGATCTTTTGCTGATTATGCTACTGTGCATGTTCATCCAATCGCGGGTTATTTGGCTGAATGGGCGAATGTCTTTCAATATATCGTTGTTGGTATCTCAGAAGTCGTAGCGACAACAGAGTATCTTCACTACTGGTGGCCTAGCAGTGAAGATTGGATCGCCGGCATAGTGATTATTATTTTTTTATTGGCGGCGAATTTGGCTAGTGCTAGAGCTTATGCCACATTGGAATTTTGGCTTGCCATGATCAAAGTAGTCACGATTATTTTAATGATCATTTTGGGCTTCTGCGTCATTTTATTTGGTTTCGGCAATCATGGTCAGCAGATTGGCTTTTCTAATTTATGGGCACATGGCGGTTTCTTCACCGGCGGCTTTAAAGGCTTTTTGTTCTCGATGGCGATTATCGTTGGTTCATATGAAGGAATTGAATTAATTGGTATTTCTGCCGGAGAAGTTGCTCACCCGCAAGAAGTGATTGTAAAAAGCGTTAGATCAGTTCTATGGCGAATATTAATTTTCTACGTCGGCGCGATTTTTGTCATTGTCACGATTTATCCTTGGAATAAATTAGGTAGCATTGGCTCACCTTTTGTTAATACTTTCGCTAAAGTCGGTATTACGGCAGCGGCCTCAGTGATTAACTTTGTTGTTTTGACGGCCGCATTATCAGGAGCAAATTCGGGAATTTATTCTTCCAGCCGGATGCTGTATAAACTGGCTCATGAGGATGAAGCACCCAAGACTTTTGGTTACGTTTCAAAGAGAATTGTTCCAAGTCATGCGATTATCGGAATTACTGGCGGAATTTTCATTGGTTTTATGATCAATGTCTTCATTCAGTTCTTTAATAAGTCTTTGGCAAATATCTTTGTCATTGTGTATAGTTCTTCAGTTTTGCCAGGGATGGTCGCATGGTTCGTCATCTTATTAGCCGAGCTTCGTTTTAGAAAAAAGAATCCTCATTTAATGGAAAAACATCCGTTTAAGTTGCCGCTTTATCCATACTCCAACTATTTTGCCTTATTCATGTTAACCTTAATTGTGATTTTTATGTTTATTAATCCAGAAACGCGAATTTCGGTTTCTGTTGGGGCTCTTGTTTTAATCGTAGCTACCATTGCCTATTTATTAAAGCATCGCAAAGATAAACAATAAGTGAAAGTGACTATTTTAATAGTCACTTTTTTGATAACTAAAACTTATCTACAAGCAATGAGTCATTGTATTGTACAGACTTTACTTACTTTTGTATAATAAGTTCACGTATTAAAAGTAAGGGAGAGATAAATTATGACAAAGCCAATTATTGGAATTTCAGGTTCAGTAATTATTGATAACGGCGGCATTTTTCCAGGTTATCACCGCAGCTATGTGAATGAAGATTATGTTGATTCCGTTGTTCAAAACGGAGGAGTTCCTTTCATTATTCCATTTACTGAAAATGATGAAGTGATCAAAAGTCAACTTGAACATGTCCAAGGACTGATTTTATCAGGCGGACACGATGTTGATCCTCATAGTTATGGTGAAGAACCTGAGCAAAAGATTGGTGCAACTTGGCCAGCTCGTGATCATTTTGATCGTTTGCTCTTAAAATTTGCCGAAGAAAAAGGTATACCAGTTTTGGGAATCTGTCGTGGTGCGCAAATTATCAATGTTGCCCATGGCGGAAGCTTATATCAAGATCTTTCTTACCGTAAGCAAAAGACTTTGAAACACATGCAGGGTCATACGCCATCCTTGCCAACACATGGGATGAAAGTGATACAAGGCAGCAAGCTTGCTGAGATTTTAGGCAAAACAGAGTTCCAAGTTAATTCTTTCCACCATCAAATTATTAAAGAAGTGGCTCCTGACTTAATTGAATCAGCTACTGCTCCCGATGGAGTTCCGGAAGGAATTGAAAACAAGGCTGGAACTGTAATTGGCGTTCAATGGCATCCGGAAATGCTGCACCGGAACACTAAAGTTTCATTTATGAATAACTTGTTCAGATGGGTTATTGATAATGCAAAATAAGGGAGAAAACTTAAATGAATAATAGAGAAAGCGATAAATTAGGTTTTTGGTCAATCGTCTTTTTGGCCATTAATGCGATTATTGGATCAGGAATCTTCCTAACTCCTGGTAGTGTTGTTCAACAGGCTGGTTCTAAAGCTTTAATTGCTTACTTTATTGCAGCGATTTTTGCCGCAATTTTAGCTGTTACTTTCGCCGCCGCTGCTAAGTATGTAACCAAATCTGGTGCGGCTTATGCGTATTCAAAAGCAGCCTTTGGCGATAAAATCGGTTTTTATATGGGAGTATTGCGCTACTTCTCAGCTAGTGTAGCTTGGGGCGTTATGGCTGTTGGGGTTGTTCGTTCCACGATTTCAATTTTTGGTGGCAACTCAGAAGATTTTGGCACGGTTACGATTGGCTTCATTGTCTTGATGGCTTTGATCACAATTATTAATTTATTTGGTCAAAGAGTAGTTAAGTGGGTCATGAATTTGGCCACGATCGGTAAGCTGGCAGCCTTGATTTTAATTATCGTTGCTGGGGTTGTATTGCTGATTTCAACTGGTGCTTCAAGTCATTTGAATGAAGTTGATCAAATTACTCAAAATGGTCAAAAAATTGTTCCTACTTTAACCACCACCAGTTTTGTAATGGCGATTGTTTCAGCCTTTTATGCCTTTACTGGTTTTGAATCAGTTGCTTCTGGTTCAGAAGATATGAAAGACCCAGAAAAGAATTTGCCTCGTGCTATTCCATTAGCAATTTTAGTCATCGCTTTGGTATATATTGGTGTAGTTGCCGTTGCAATGGTGCTTGATCCGAAGGCTTTAATGACAACTAAACAAGTAGTTGCCGTCGCCGCAATTTTTAAGAATGAAATTTTGCGTGACGTCATCTTGGTTGGTGCACTTGTTTCCATGTTCGGAATTAACGTAGGATCTAGTTTCAATGCCCCAAGAATTTTGGAAGCAATGGCTCGTGAAAATCAGATGTCAAAGGCTCTTACTAAGAGAACCAAGAACAATTTCCCAATTAGAACTTTCTTTATTTCCGTTGTCTTGGCAATCTTGATTCCAATGGCATTCCAATACAACATGGTTAATTTGATTACTTTGAGTGCGATGGTTCGCTTCTTAGGCTTTATCGTCGTTCCATTAGCTGTAATTCGCTTTTATCGTGGCAAGGGCATTGATAAAGAAAACATTTTGGATGCTGATAAGAATGTATTGACTGATATTGTAATGCCGGTTTTATCAATCGCTTTGGTTGTCTTCTTATTGATTGAATATGATTGGAAGACTCAATTCGTAATCATCAATACGCAAGGTCAGTTTGTCGGCATTAACTGGTATGCAATTGCAATGATGATCTTTGGTTTCATTATTTTGCCTTTGCTTATGTCATGGATTTCACGCTTAGAACGTAAGAATTAATTATTCATTTGAAGAAAAAAGGATTCAGAAAGTATCTGAATCCTTTTTTGTGTTTTAGAAGTTGATTACAATAATGCAATGTGATCAGCGGTACATTTTTCAACCATTTCTTTAGGCCAAATAGAGGCTTGTACTTCACCAATATGCGCTTTGGCTAAAAGCATCATGCAAAGACGTGACTGACCGATTCCGCCGCCAATAGTGTAAGGCAATTCGCCTTTGAGCAGCATTTGGTGGAATGGTAGCTTGGCTCTGTCTTCACAATGAGCCTTCTTTAATTGTTCGCGCAAACTTTCTTCACTAACGCGAATTCCCATTGATGAAAGTTCGATCTTTTGTTTAAGTGGATCATACCAGAAGACCAGATCGCCGTTTAATTGCCAGTCATCATAATCGGGAGCACGACCATCGTGAGGCTTGCCGCTGCGCTTCAATTTATCACCGATTTTCATAATAAAGACGGCCTTTTCTTCTTTGGCAATTTTGTTCTCTCGTTCTTCAGGAGTGAGTTCAGGCCAACGGTCTTCAAGCTCTTGAGTGGTAATAAATGATACGTGATCGGCCAAACGGTAAGTAGAGCCAGGAAAGCGGGCTGCTACCAATTTTTCGGTTGCCTTAATTGCTTTAAAAATCTTCATTACCGTAACTTCCAAAGTGTCGGTATTTCTCTCCTCTTTAGCGATTACTTTTTCCCAATCCCATTGATCAACATAGATTGAGTGGAAATTGTCCAGGTCCTCATCGCGGCGAATGGCGTTCATGTTGGTATAGAGCCCTTCGTGCATACCAAAGCCGTACTTCTTAAGTGCGAGTCGTTTCCACTTCGCTAATGAATGGACCACTTCGATTGTATTGTCTGGCATTGCCTTCATGTCAAAAGCAACTGGGCGTTCAACACCGTTAAGGTTGTCGTTTAAACCACTGGCTTTTTCGACGAACATTGGAGCTGACATTCTTTGCAAACCCATAATTGAAGCAAGTTCATCTTGAAAAGTTTCTCTGATAAAAACAATTGCAGCTTCAGTATCACGAATAGTTAAAGTAGGGCGATAGTCCTTAGGTAAAATCAAAGTCATAGTGTTTCTCCTTCAAATAAAAGATTTGAGAGTAAAGAAAAAGCCCTTCGCTCCCCAGTTGCAAGGGACGAAAGGCTTTTTCCGCGGTACCACCCAAATTGCCTAATAAATAGACCGACTCTATAGAATACTAGCATATTCTACCGGCGAGGTAACGTACCGGAAACGTCTCAACTTACTCTAATATTTTATTTCAGCGAGCATGCTCAAAAGTGTTTTTCAATAAGTCAGAGGGCACTAGCTTCACACTGTCGCTAGTTCACTGTTAGGCATGACAAATTTACTCGTCTTTCTCATAGCTTTTTAATTTATTCTATATTCTAAATACAGATTATAAAAAAAGCAAGTACTTTTTGTACTTGCTTAAAAATTATCGGGAAAACAGGATTCGAACCTGCGACCCCCTGGTCCCAAACCAGGTGCTCTACCAAACTGAGCCATTTCCCGCAAACATGCGCCCTGAAGGATTTGAACCTTCAACCTTCTGATTCGTAGTCAGACACTCTATCCAGTTGCGCTAAGGGCGCGTCTCAACTCTCATAGTATAACATAAAATAGCTAAAGGTTAATAGTAATTTTTTGAAAAAAAGACTTAGTGCTGACTACCCAACAACACTAAGTCCATTCTAATTTTAGCGAAAAATCCCTAGAGATACTATCCTTAATGCGAGTTTTTAACTAGAAAATAACTAAGATGAAATAAAATTTTAACATAATTAGTATTTTGCTACTTATCGCCATCCATAATAGTATTCTTTACGATAACGTAATCGACCAACTTAATCGCATTCAAATCACGACCGCCGGCATAAGAAATAGAAGACTGCAGGTCCTGTTTCATTTCATCAAGCGTATCCTTGATTGATCCACGGTATGGTACCAACATTTGCTTGCCTTCAACATTGCGGTAAGCGCCTTTTTGCACTTCAGAAGCAGAACCCCAATATTGCTTGTAAGTCTTGCCGTCGATTTTAATAACATTACCTGGAGATTCCTTGTGACCAGCAAGCATTGAACCGATCATTACCATTGTTGCGCCGAAGCGAATAGATTTGGCAATATCGCCGTTGTGCCGAATACCACCATCAGCAATCAAAGGTTTGCTGGCAACTTTGGAGCACATTCTTAAGGCAGCCAGTTGCCAGCCACCACCGTGCCAAAACCAGTTTTTAACTTCGTAATACATGCTCGACCAGGACCGACGCCGACTTTAGTAGCATCTGCACCTTCATTTTCCAATTCACGAACAGCTTCTGGTGTAGCAACGTTGCCAACGGTTAAAAAAGCATCTGGCAATTTTTCTTTAATATAATGAATCATTTTAATAACGTAAACGGAGTGACCGTGCGCAACATCAATTGTGATGTATTCTGGCTTAACGTCTTCTGCAACCAATTGGTCAATGAAATTGTATTCACTGTCTTTAATTCCTACAGAAATAGAAGCAAATAGACCTTTTTCATGCATCATTTTAATAAAATCAATTCTCTTTTCGGGTTGGAAACGATGCATGATATAGTAATAACCATTCTCGGCAAGCCAAACGGCCAATTTGTCGTCAATCACGCTTTCCATGTTAGCGGGAACAACAGGAATCTTAAATGTTCGGTTTCCAAAGCGAACACTTGTATCTGCTTCACGGCGGCTTTTGATGATCCCTTTATTGGGAACAAGTTGAATGTCATCATAATCAAAGGCTTCCATACTAAAATAATTGCTCATTATATTTACTCCTCTTTGGGTCTTTGTTTTATCAAACGAAAACTACTATAAGTTAATAAAAGTAAGTTGTCAAGATAAAAATCGAACTATTATTTTGGATAAAATTAAAATAATTCGTGTTTTGCATTGACTATTAATTTCTTAATTGCTAGAATATCTGACGGTAACATTGATAGAGAAATTTTTATGAGGTGAAAATAATGACAGCAGTTGCAGTTGTAGGTAGTCAATGGGGCGATGAAGGTAAAGGAAAAATTACCGACTTTTTAAGTAAAGAAGCTACCATGGCTGTGCGTTCTAACGGTGGTAACAACGCTGGGCACACAATTGATATTAATGGTAAGGAATTTAAGATGCGTTTGATTCCATCAGGAATTTTCGCTGCTTCTAAGGGTGCTGTAATTGGTAACGGTGTAGTTATCAACCCAGAAGTTATGTTTGGCGAACTTGATAATCTTGCAAAGAACGGCATCGATATTAGCAAACTTAGAATTTCTAACCGTGCCAACATCATCATGCCTTACGACGTTAAGCAAGATGAATACCAAGAAGAAGCAAAAGGTGACAAGAAGATCGGTACTACCAAGAACGGAATTGGGCCAACTTACATGGATAAGGCTTCAAGAATTGGTATTCGTGTATGTGATTTGCTTGAAAAAGATACTTTTGAAGAAAAATTACGCTTGAACTTAAAGATTAAGAATGAACTTTTCACTAAGATTTATGGCAAGCCTGCTCTTAAATTTGAAGATATTTTTGAAAAATACTATGCATACGGTCAAAAGATGAAGAAGTACGTTACTGATACTTCTGTTTTAGTTAACGATGCCTTAGATAATGGTGAAAAGGTGCTTTTTGAAGGTGCGCAAGGTACCATGCTTGATATTGATGAAGGTACTTACCCATACGTAACTTCATCCAACACTATTTCAGGCGGAATCTGCTCAGGCATCGGTATGGGTGCCAACCGTTTGAACACTGTTATCGGTGTCTGCAAGGCTTATACCACTCGTGTAGGTGAAGGCCCATTCCCAACTGAATTAACAGATGCAATCGGCGATCGGATTCGTGATACTGCTCATGAATATGGTACTGTTACTGGTCGTCCACGTCGTGTTGGTTGGTTTGACTCAGTTGCACTTCGTCATGCTAAGCGTGTTTCTGGTATTAATGGTTTGAGTCTTAACTTGCTTGATGTCTTCTCTGGTTTTGACAAGATTAAGATTGCTACTGCCTATGAACTCGATGGCAAGAAGATCGATTACTACCCAGCAAGCTTGAAGGAATTGTACAGATGCAAACCTGTTTATGAAGAACTTCCAGCATGGGATGAAGATATTACTCAAGTTAAGACTTGGGATGAATTGCCAGAAAATGCTAAGAAGTTCTTGAACCGCGTTTCAGAATTGGTTGGTGTTCCACTTGTAACAGTTTCTGTTGGTCCTGATCGTGAACAAACTATCGTTTTGAAGAATCCATGGGAAATGTAATTTATGCTTGAACGTTACACACGCCCGGAAATGGGCAAAATTTGGTCTTTACAAAATAAGTATGCTTCTTGGCTTAAGGTAGAAATTGCTGCTACTAATGCCTGGGCTGAACTAGGTGAAGTGCCAAAAGAAGATGCTGAAAAAATTGCGAAGAATGCTTCTTTTACTGTTGAACGCGTAGGCGAGCTTGAAGCAATTACTCATCACGATGTTGTTGCTTTCACGCGAACTGTTTCTGAAAGTCTGGGCGATGAAAAGAAATGGGTTCACTTTGGCTTAACTTCAACTGATGTTGTTGATACGGCACAAGGCTACATTTTAAAGCAGGCTGATGAAATTATTCGCCAAGATTTGGATGAGTTGAAGAAGACGATTGCTGAGAAGGCAAAGAAATATAAGTATACCGTTGAAATGGGCAGAACCCATGGTGTTCAAGCCGAGCCTACGACTTTTGGTTTAAAGCTTGCACGTTGGTATGCAGAAATCAACCGTGATATCGATCGTTTTGAACATGCTGCTCAAGGCGTTGAATCAGGTAAAATTTCAGGTGCGGTTGGTACGTTTGCTAATGTTCCACCTGCTGTTGAAACTAGTGTGATGAAGCAATTAGGTTTAACGCAGCAGCCAATCACCAGTCAAGTTTTGCCACGTGATTTGCACGCTGAATACATTGCAATGCTTGCTCTTATTGCGACGAGTATTGAAAATTGGGCAACTGAGATTCGCGGTTTGCAGCGTAGTGAAATTCATGAAGTTGAGGAACATTTCCGTAAAGGACAAAAAGGTTCTTCTGCAATGCCGCACAAGCATAATCCAATTGGTTCAGAGAATTTGTGCGGAATGGCAAGAGTTTTACGTGGAAATGTTGTAACTGCATATGAAGATGTTGCCTTGTGGCATGAACGTGATATTTCTCACTCCAGTGCCGAAAGAGTGATTTTGCCAGATACGACAATTGGCATTGATTATATGCTTCACCGCTTCAACCGCATTTTGAGCAACTTGGATGTGTTCCCAGAAACTATGCTTAAGAACATGGACCGGACTTACGGCTTGATTTATTCACAAAGAGTTTTGCTTAAATTGATTGATGAAGCAGGACTTTCACGTGAAAAGGCTTATGATATGGTTCAAAAATTGGCCAACGAGTCTTGGGATACCCAAACGTCATTTAGAAAATTAATTGAAAATAGTGAAGTTATGAATTACTTGTCTGAAGATGATTTGAATGATGCCTTTGATTATCATTATCATTTGCGTCATGTTGATGAAATCTTTAAGAATTGTGGTTTAGACTAATGGAAAATCTCGGAGGATTCCGGGATTTTTTATTTTGATTTGAATGATGCAGAGACCTTATTAAAAAAGTTGCTGACATAAATTTAAAATCAGATTTTATTTAAATTAGAAATATTCAAATATGTTTAGCCCTAACAAAAACTTTACTATAATTATCCTAGCAATTAGATTGAAAGGAAGAGTACTTTTGAAGAAAACTATTTCCCTGATTACCCGGATAATTATTTTACTTTTAGGTTTAGGACTTGCCGGCTTTATGATTTGGCAATTGTTTACTGGAACACGCATGTTGGATTTCGATGTGCAAACACAAGGTCCGGTAATCGTGGTTGTATTTGGTATTTTGCTTTTGTTAACTTTGGGAACAGCATTTAGCTTTTTTGCCAATCAACACTTTTCGTCAACAATTTATCTCGGTGGTGTGCTAGCAATGATGGCATTAATCTTATGGATTCGCCATCCCGAACAGGCTGATATTTACCGTTTGTACTTTATCTATGGCTTACTGGTCGGTTTGTTAAGTCCATTTGTTTTGGATCATAATAGTAAACAATAAGTAAGATTAAAAATACTTGAAAAGCATAATCATGTTGATAAAGTAACATGGCTATGCTTTTTCTTGTGTTATGATAATTATTGTCGAAAAACAGGGGAGGAATTGTATGGTAACGCAAAAGCAGCGTCGTCTTTGGGCATTTTTAGCAGCTCTAGCTTGTGTGATGTGGGGCATTTCAGGATTATTTGCTAAAGCCTTGTTCAATATTAGTCCGGAAATTACGCCGATGTGGCTATCGCAAATTCGGATGGTTACATCAGGAATAGTTTTGATCATTTTGGCAGGAATAGTTGGTCAAAAACCATTTGGGACTATGAAAAACAAGCATGATGCCTGGGTGATAATTGCTTATGGTATTTTTGGCCTCTTGCCGGTACAGCTGTTTTATTTTATTGTTGTACAAAAGGCTAATGCATCGATTGCTACGATTTTACAGTTTGTTGGTCCATTTTTTGTTATGGGATATTTAGCCATTACTCATAAACAGGTCATGCGGAAATTAGATGTGGTTGCGGCAATTTGTGCCTTTATCGGCGTCGTTTTGCTCGCAACTCACGGCAATTTCAATCATTTTGCAATTACGCCGGACGTCCTGTTTTGGGGTCTTCTCTCAGCTGTCGGAGTTGCAACCAACACCTTAATTCCAATCAGTGTTTTAAAGAGGGTATCCAGTTTGGTAGTTACTGGCTGGGGCCTTATTTCAGCTGGAATTTGCTTAATGATTGTGCATCCGCAAATGCCGAAAATTTCAAGCGATCCTAGAGTTTGGTTTTATACTGCGGCTGTAATTATTATCGGAACAATTATTCCTTTCCAATTAATGACTAATTCATTGCGCTTTATTAAGGCCTCAACTGCTAGTTTGCTTGATGCTTTTGAGCCATTTTCCGCAACTGTAGGTTCCGTTTTAGTCTTTGGTTTGGTCATGATGCCAATGGATTGGGTAGGATCTATTTTAGTTGTTTTGTCAGCGATGGCACTTAATATTTCTCCTAAGAAAAAAGATAAAAATAAAATTCATCAATAATTGAGGATAAAAATGGTAACGCAAAAACAGCGGCGCTTTTGGACCTTTTTAGCCGCCTTGTCAGCAGTTATGTGGGGCATTTCTAGTTTATTCGCAAAGGCTTTGTTTAATGTCAGTTCAGAGGTTACGCCAATCTGGCTGACCCAAATTAGATTAATCGTTTAAGGAATTGTTCTGCTCGTTTTTGCGGCAGTATTTAAGCAGAAACCGATTAAAACTTTAAAAAATAAGCATGATGCCTGGATTATTTTTGCTTATGCGATCTTTGGCTTGCTGCCAGTACAATTGTTTTATTTTATCGTTGTTCAACAGGCCAATGCTTCAGTAGCTACGATTTTACAATTTATTGGTCCATTTTTTGTCATTGGATATTTGACTGTAACGCAATAAGCAAGTTATGCGCAGATTGGATATAATTGCAGCTATTCTCGCGTTTGGCGGCTTTTTTTATTATCTACGCATGGAAAAATAAATGAACTAATCATTACACCAGTTGCATTGTTCTTCGGCTTGCTATCAGCTGTTGGCGAAGCAAGTTATACTTTGATTCCGGTGAGCATTGTGAAAAGAACGTCCAGCTTAGTGGGTACCGGTTGGGGGATGCTGACGGCTGGAATGGATTGGGTCGGTTCGGTTCGATTTTAGTAGTATTAGCGGTGATGGCGTTAAATATTGTACCGAGTAAAAAAATAAAGCTTAACCAAAACGGTTAAGCTTTATTTTTTATTCATTAACTTCTTTTTTACCAACACGTTGATCATGACGAGCAATAATCATTTCCATAATTGCATTAGCGACATTAACATTTTTAAGCAATGGACCATGTGAATATGAACCAATAAAATTGCGATAGCGCACGCCTTCTTTTTTATCTTGCGGGTTATTGCCATATCCTTCAATCATATCTCCCAATGGATGAAGCTTGTCAGTATTGTCAAAGTAGGTTTGACCCGAATGATTTTCAAATGCCTTAACTTCGCCCCATTCAGTCATATAACGCGTATCGCCGATCATTCTCTTATCTGCCTTGAAGACTGTGTGCAAAGGCAGAATATCCAACCCTTTAATGGTTACGCCTGAATTTGTTTTGTAGTAGCTGCCCATCAATTGGTAACCGCCACAAATGCAAAGCATCGGATTTCCTTCGCCAATGTATTTTTCTAATGTTTCTTTATGACGTGTTAAGTCCTTAGCAACGACAGTTTGTTCAAAGTCCTGTCCACCACCAAAGAAAACAAAGTCGTAATCTTCAGCGTTAAAATCATCACCTAAAGAGATATTGTCAACTTGTGTGTCATAGCCTTCCCGTTTTAATAAAAAACGCAGGATTTTGACATCACCCGAATCACCGTAAGTGTTCATCAGATCTTCATACAAGTATGCAATTTTAATTAATTTATCGCTCATATTATCGTCCCTTATTTGTCCAATTTTACTTGTTTTAGTATAGCCTAAAAGTTGCTGTTGGAGCAAAAAAGAATATTATTCATGTTCACCCTGTTGTGCTGCTAAATGATTGATTGGACCAAACTTTGAGCCAACTTCAATCGGGTGTGAAATTGCATCGTAGGTAAAGTCCTTGGCTATTTTGACAGCCTTTAATAAGTCGGTTCCCTTGGCTAATTCAGCTGCAATGACTGCGGATAAAGTGTCGCCAGTTCCGTTAACCCGGTTGGTCTTAAAGTATGGCTTGGTAAAAGTGTGAAATTCGCCATTTTCGGTTAAAAGAATATCGGTAACTTCATCTTCGCTGCCGTCATGGCGCCCCTTCATTAGAACATTTTTAGCACCCATCTTCTGCAAAATATGGGCACCTTTTTTAACTTCATCAATATCGTTCAATTCAAGACCAGTCAATTTCTTTTGTTCATAATAGTTAGGCGTGATAACGTCGGCCAATGGAACTAGGCGCTTGATAAAAGTGTCATAAGACCTATCATCCATTAAAGTATTGCCGTGTTTGGTAGAGATGACTGGATCGATGACAATCTTGCCAAAATCATATTTTTCCAAATTATCAGCGACAACATTCATGACTTTTGAATCGGCCACCATTCCGGTCTTTGCGGCATTAATGTCGAAGTCATCGGCCAAAACATCGAATTGTTTTTGAATAAAATCAAGCGGCATCACTTCTTGCGCGTAGATTCCGGTTGTGTTGCCGGCAACTGCCGCTGTCATTAAGCCCATTCCATAAACGCCGCGTGCGTAAAAAGAGTGCAAATCAGCTGGCATGCCTGCACTTCCGTCACTATCATTACCAGCGATTGTGACAGCAATTGGTTCTTTTTTCATATTTTAGCCTCCAGTTTTATCTCCATTATTTATATAAAGTATAACTGAATAATAATGCAGTTGTAGAAAAAATGCTTTTTAAATAAGGAAGAAAACAGTAAACTAAGATGAGAAAGCGGTTACGGAGGAAAATTATGGCAAAAAACGCAGAACAATATATTATGGCGATCGATGAGGGAACCACTTCGACGAGAGCAATGATTATTAACCATGAAGGCAAAGAAATTGTCTCAAGTCAGCGTGAATTTCCGCAATATTTTCCGCAACCAGGCTGGGTTGAGCATAATGCAGAAGAAATTTGGCAAACTGTTCAAACAACGATTGCGACAGCTTTCATTACTTCTGGTATTCGGCCTGATCAAATTGCTGGAATCGGGATTACCAATCAGCGTGAAACGACGGTTATCTGGGATAAGGAAACCGGTCGTCCGATCTATCACGCGATAGTTTGGCAATCACGGCAGACGACGCCGTTAGCTGAAAAGCTGAAAAACGATGGCTACAGTGAATTAATTCGAAAGAAAACTGGTTTAATTATTGATCCTTATTTTAGTGCCACCAAAATTCGCTTTATTCTTGATCAAGTTCCTGGTGCACAAGAACGGGCGGAAAAAGGCGAGCTATTATTTGGTACGATTGATAGTTGGCTGTTGTGGAAATTAACCGATGGCGAAATTCATATGACCGACTACACCAATGCTTCTAGAACAATGCTGTTCAATATCCATACTCTTCAATGGGATGACGATATTTTGAAATTGCTCAATATTCCTAAAAAGATGCTACCGGAAGTTCATTCCAATTCCGAAATTTATGGTTATACAGCTCCTTATGCCTTTTTTGGTGGAAAAGTTCCAATTACCGGAATGGCCGGTGACCAACAAGCTGCTTTATTTGGTCAACTGGCTTTAAAGCCAGGGATGGTCAAAAACACTTATGGCACGGGTTCATTCATTGTTATGAATACCGGTGAAAAGCCAACGCAGTCCAATAATAATTTGTTAACGACAATTGCTTATGGCATTAATGGCAAGGTAAATTATGCATTAGAGGGGTCCGTTTTCGTCGCCGGTTCAGCTATTCAATGGCTGCGTGATTCTATGAAAATGATTAAAACAGCTTCTGAATCTGAAGAGGCTGCTTTAAAGTCAAAATCGCATAATGAAATATACGTTGTTCCTGCCTTTACGGGTTTAGGTGCACCATATTGGGATGCGGAAGCCCGCGGTGCGATTTTTGGCCTGACGAGAGGAACGAGCAACAACGATTTGATTAAAGCTACACTGCAGTCGATGGCTTATCAAACAAGGGATGTTGTCGATACGATGAAAAAGGACTCTGGCATTGCAATCCCAACCTTGCGCGTTGATGGCGGTGCATCGAACAATAACTACTTAATGCAATTCCAAGCCGATATTTTAGGAACCAAGATTGAGCGAGCAAAAATCTTGGAAACAACTGGCATGGGTGTCACATTTTTAGCTGGGTTGGCAGTAGGCTTTTGGAAAGACACTGATGAGTTAAAACAAATTGCTCAGATCGGACAATCTTTTGTTCCACAATTAGAAGAAAAAGGGTGCCAGCAATTATATGATGGCTGGAAGCGAGCCGTTAAAGCTACAGAAGTTTTTGCACACGGTGAATAAATATGACAATTGGTGAGGCTTTAAAAAAAGAGCGAAAAGATCTGGGCTTAACGCAAACTGAGATGGCAGCAGGTGTAATTTCAACTGCGCATTATTCCAAAATCGAACGTGATAAACATGATATTTCTGCTTATGATCTTTTTGAAATACTAACGAAAAATAATATTAGTTTATTGGATTTTATAAAAAAATAGAAAATACATATTTTTATATTTAACGAAAAAAGTAGTAAAAACTATGAACATAAATTTCAAATGGACTGTTAAAAATTTGCCGTTCTGGCTCCTTTTACTCATTGTGATCACTTTAATTGCTGGTGGTTTTGAAGGAGTTATTAACGGTATAATCTTAGGTCAATTTCCTAACTTAGTTGGTAAAAGTGGTACAGATTTAATTCTATTTTTGATTAAAAGTACGATAATTTTTGTTGCTACATACACTGCAATTGTTTTACAAAATATCTTTCTTAATATGGCTCGTAAGCGTCTGAGAGTTAAGTTAAAGAAAACTATGTTGATCAGTAGCTTCGCTTTAAAGGAAGATGCAGCAAGTGGTCTTAACCATATTAGTAATGATGTAACTAAGATTGATGATCAATATTTCGCCGTGATTGACGGAATTTTATCAACAGGTACAGCTGCAATCATTTCTACAATTTATGTTCTAAGAGTAAATTTACTCATGGGAATCATCTTTGTTGCTTTCTCATGCTTAAGTTTGATCCCAATGTTGTTTGGAAAGAATAAATTAGGAAAACTGGGCGAGCAATGGAGTAATGAAAACAGCCAAATGATGCGTTCGGCTAGTGACTGGTTTAAAGGTTTACGCGATATTTTGCAATATCAAGCTCAAAAGCCGTTCTTTAAGCGAGTTAGCCAAGATGTTGAAACTAGTGAAAATACTTTATTAAAGCAAGAAAATCTACAATGGTGGATTCAATATGCTAACTTGTTATTCACAGTTTTAGCTATTATTGCACCATGGGCAATTGGTTTTTACTTCATCACTACTCATCAATTTGGCGTAACGATTAGTGCACTGCTTTCGTTAACTTTATCAGCAAATAGCGTTGTACAAAATTTCCGTGGGTTAATGCAATATTGGGCACAAGTTGCCAGCACGACTGAGATTAGAAAATTTAAACTTGCTAAAAATGATATTTTTGAAGATGCTAAAACGGAAAATGAAAAGCCAGATATCAAATTTGATGATGTTAGCTTAACTTACAAGGATCATCCAATTTATCAGAATTTGAACTTTGATTTAGCTTATGGCAAAAAGGTATTGTTGCAAGGTCCATCCGGATCAGGCAAGAGTACGCTACTTAATATGGTTTCAGGTCTGCTTAAACCAACACATGGTACGATAAAAATTGGTGGTGAAGATCCTAATCCTGCACAATCTGTTTATATTGCTCAAACGCCATGGTTATTCCAAGGGACAATTAAAGATAATCTATGTTTAGGTGAATCGTTTACTGATCAGCAACTACTAAAAGTTTTAAGTGAAGTAGGCTTAACTAATGAATTAGGTAAAGATCCGCTGAATCGAGTAATTCACCCTGAACAAGAAGACTTATCAGGTGGTCAAAGACAGCGCTTAGTTATTGCTAGAGCATTGTTACGTGATCGTCCAATTATTCTGCTGGATGAAATCACTGCAGCACTTGATGAAAAGAATTCGGATGATATTAGAGAGATTCTGTACAATACTCATAAGACGATTATTGAAAGTGCACACCATATTAATTTTGACCTGGCAAAAAAGTACGGCTTTGAATCATGGACAATTGATAATCATCATTTAGTAAATAAATAGGTAAATCTGAGTTGGCTATAACCAACTCTTTTTTAATATACAACTAATGATTGATTGAGTATTAGGTGAGATTAAGATATATTAGTTAGAGTTATAATTGCTTAAAGATAGCAACTTTCGTTATAATTCTATAGTCGAAAGTAGAATGAAAATGATTACATGATTGAGGTGATAACAAATGACACATGATAGAATTGTCGCACTTGATGGGCCGCTTAATTTCCGCGATATTGGTGGTTATAAAAATAATCAAGGGCAAAGCGTGAAATGGAATAAAATCTACCGTTCTGATTCACTCAGTTCTTTATCTTACAAAGATAAGATCACGTTGACCAAATTGCGGATCACTGTCGACTGCGATTTACGTTCAAATTATGAGAAAAATTCTGCTCCCGATGTTCTTTGGGATCATGTGAAATATGTTGATGCACCACTATATTCAAATGATTTAAATGAGGATAAAGCTAATAATAAATTATTCAGATTTTTCCATCATTTACCTGATTTGAAGGACAATTTTATTGGACAAATCTATCAGCGAGCGATTCTTAACACGCACAGCCAAGAAGAGTTTGCAAAAATTTTTGCCGAACTGCTCGAACTTCCAGAAGATGAGGCACTTGTTTATCACTGCAGTGCAGGAAAGGACCGAACAGGAATGACATCGGCGCTTATTTTGATGGCACTCGGCGTTGATGATGACACGATTGCCCGTGATTATTTGCTAACCAATACCTTGTATGATTTTGCACTTGCTAAAAACTTTCCAAGCACTGATGAAATTTCGAGCATGATTGCTAAAATGAACGTTACAAAAGGCGAAGGAACAGCAATTCATGGCATTACCGATACTATTCGTGCAGGTTGGGGCAATTTTGATTCATTTTTCAAAAAAGAACTTGGCTTTAGCCAATCAGACTTAAACCAGTTTAGACAAATGTATTTAGAATAGGTAAATAAAACTATGGTAACTTTATCAGATGTAGCTAAAGAAGCTAATGTTTCAAAGATGACAGTTTCACGGGTGATCAACCACCCTGAACAAGTTACGCCAGAATTGAGGAGTTTAGTTGAACAAGCAACTGCTAAGCTGGATTATCATCCGAATGCTATTGCGCAAGCATTAGTTAATAATCGTTCTAATGTTGTAAAGTTTGTTACTTTGGAAGACATTGATTCGACTGAGCCTTATTATATTAACTTGTTGTTCGGCTTTGCTCGCGGTCTTAATGAAAAGCAATATGCGATGCAGCTAGTGGCCGATCCGACGAAAATCGAAACAGGACGTGCAGATGGTTATTTGATTACAGGAGCACGCAACAAAGATTATGAATTGTTCGATCAATTAGATAAGCCTTTTGTTTTATTCGGTGAAAATCACCGTGGCTATGACTTCGTTGATAACGATAATCAATTAGGTGAAAAAATTGCGACCGAATATGCAATGAATCGATTTTATAAGCAAATAATTTTTATCGGAATTGATATTAAAGAACCGTTTGAATATTCGCGTGAGGCCGGTTATATCAATACTTTGCAAAAGAATCAAATTATTCCGCAAATTTATCGTGTGCCAAATCACAGCCATTCTGCTCAGGATTTGATTCATGAACATTTTAGTGAATTCAAAAAGGATACTTGCTTCATTTGCGCAAGCGACCGAATTGCAATTGGCGTTGAACGACAGCTGCGGATTGAAAACGGCAAAGTGCCAGAAGACTTTGGCGTAATTGGCTATGATGGCGTCTTTTTGGATCAAGTTGCTAATACAAAATTAACAACGATTAAACAGCCAATTATGGAAATGGGTGAAATGCTGGCAAACATGCTGCTGAAAAAGATTGAGCAGTCAGGTTCACCGCAAGGAGAAGTAATGATAAAACCAACTTTGATTCGAAGAGGATCAACTAGATAAAGGGAACGAGATCCTTTTCTCGTTCCTTTTTTTGATACCGATAACATCATATTTTAAGTTGAAAGCGGTTACGGTAATCGACTAGACTGTTACTTGGAGGAAAAGATTATGGCACATTGGTATAATCACGCAATTATTTATCAAATATACCCCAAATCCTTCCAAGACTCGAATGATGATGGAATTGGGGATCTTAATGGAATAAAAAAGAGAATTCCGTACTTAAAAAACCTAGGTATTAACGCTGTTTGGCTGAATCCTGTTTTTGTATCGCCACAAGTTGACAATGGCTATGATGTTTCAAATTATTTTGCCATTGATCCACATATGGGGACGATGGAGGACATGGAAAACTTGATTAAGGCTTTCCATGAAGCAGGGATTCACGTCATTATGGACTTTGTCTTAAATCATACTTCGGACCAGCATCCATGGTTCCAAGATGCAATTAAGAATCCAAATAGCATTTACCGTGATTATTATATTTTTGCCGGCGAAAATAATAAGCGTCCCAACAATTGGGGCAGCTTCTTTGGCGGCAGTGTTTGGGAGCCCGACCCAGCTGGAACCGGTGAATTTTACTTCCACTTGTTCGACAAGCGAATGCCTGATTTGAATTGGAAAAATCCTGAAGTACGACATGCGATGTTGAAAATTGCGGAATATTGGCTGGATAAGGGGATCGATGGTTTAAGATTGGATGCCTTTATTCATATTGGCAAAGCTGATTTGCGTCAGAGTTTTCCAACTGTTGATAATAGTGACAAGCCGGTTGTTGCAGAACCGTTTTTCGCTAACTTGCCACAAGTGCAAGAGTGGATGCGGCCATTCTGCGAAAAGATTAAGCAGGACTATCCAGAAACTCTATTATTAGGTGAAGCAGCTAGTGCCAGCGTTAACTTAGCAGTTGACTACACTAGCAAGCGCAATCACTTGATGGATAGCGTAATTACCTTCCGTTATTTCAGTGAAGATGATAGTCACGTTGATCCAAGCTTCTCAGCTCAATATCAGCCTAAACCGCTTGATATGACTGCTTTTAAGCAAAATCAAGCAGTTTGGCAGCAGACCTTGAATGGCATTTCAGAACCAACTTTGTATTGGGGCAACCATGATATGGCTCGTCTTAGAACGCGGGTTGCCAACAATGACACTGAAGCACGCAGTTTGGCAATGCTAATGTATTTGCAACACGGAATTCCTGTGATTTATTACGGTGAAGAATTAGGCTTGCAAAATTTGAAATTTGATCATGCCGAACAGTTTGAAGATATGACGGTTAAGCCATTTATTGAATCCGCTGAAAAAGCAGGCAAGAGTGAAGAAGAAGCCATAGCAATGGTTAGTGCAACGCATAAGCTGCCTGCACGTGGCCCAATGCCATGGAATAATGATAAATTTAACGGCTTTTCAAAAGTAAAGCCATGGATTGACGGAGAAAAAGTTGATGCTGCCAGTGTAGCAGATGAAGTTGATGATGATACTTCAATTCTTAGTTTTTATAAAAAGATGCTAGCTCTGAAACAAACAGATCTTTTCCAAGATGGTAGCTACTATCTATTGTCAACGGATAAAAACTCTTATGTTTATGAGCGTGATCTCGGAGATGAAAGTGCCATTGTTGCGGTTTCACTTAGTCCGGAAAAAACGACTGTGGAAATTCCAGCCGAATATGAAACTGAAGTATTAAGTGCAGGTCAGTATCAATTAAATAAGCAAAAATTAACCTTGATGCCATATGCTGGCGTTGTTTTGATGAGAAAAAAGGAGAATTAAAAGATGCAAGTAGCTGCATTACGTCATAGATCAGAAAGCGAAGATTGTTTTGTTCTTGATCGCAACCGTGTACGCGTTCGTTTTCACACTGCAAAAAATGATGTTGAAAAAATTATTGTGCACTATGTTGACAATTACATGCCACCTTTATCTGCTAAACAAGTTGAAATGGAAAAAATTGGTTCAGGTGAGGTAGAAGATCATTGGGGAGCTACGCTTGAAGTGCCATACCACCGAATCAAGTATACTTTTGAAGTAACTGGCAAAGATGGCGATCGCAAGATTTTTGGGGACCGTGGCATTTATGACTACAGTAAGAAAAGCTTACTAGCCGATGGTTCCTACTTTAGAGTTCCATATTTACATGAAATTGATATGGATAAAACGCCAGATTGGGTAAAACATACAGTTTGGTACCAAATTTTCCCGGAACGTTTTGCTAATGGCGATAAGTCAAATGATCCTAAAGGTACTAAACCTTGGAATCCAGACGATCACCCTGGCCGCGAAGACTTCTATGGTGGTGACCTGCAAGGTGTACTTGACCACTTGGATTATTTGCAAAAGCTAGGCGTTAATGGCCTTTACTTCTGCCCTATCTTTAAAGCAAGCTCCAACCACAAGTACGATGCTGTCGACTATTTTGAAATCGATCCTGCTTTTGGTGATAAGGACTTGTTTGCAAAGGTTGTTAATGAAGCTCATAAACGTGGCATGAAAGTTATGCTTGATGCCGTATTCAACCATATCGGCAAGGACTCAATGCAATGGCAAGATGTAGTTGAAAATGGTGCAAAATCACGCTTTGCCGATTGGTTCCACATTAACTCCTTCCCAGTTGAACCATATCGCAATCCAGCTAAGGGTGAAGGCCAACCACCATATGAAACTTTTGCCTTTGAACCAACAATGCCTAAGCTGAATACTGCCAACCCTGAAGTTCAAGATTATTTGCTTGAAATTGCTACTTACTGGGTTAAATACTTTGATGTTGATGCTTGGCGTTTGGACGTTGCCAATGAAGTTGATCACCACTTCTGGAAGAGATTCCACCAAGCTTTAGTTGCAATTAAACCTGATTTTTATATCGTTGGTGAAATTTGGCACTCAGCTCGTCCATGGCTCAATGGTGATGAATTCTCAGGCGTTATGAACTATCCATTCACTTTGCAGGTTGAAGATCACTTCTTCCACCATGCAATGTCAGCTAAAGCTATGGTTGAGCACTTGAATGATCAAATGATGTTGTATCGTGACAGCACCAACCAGGCAATGCTTAATACTTTGGACAGTCATGATACTGCAAGAATTAGAACCGTGGCTAACGGGGATGAAGATCTCGCATTGCAGGCAATGGCCTTTATCTTTACGCAAACTGGAAGCCCATGTATTTACTACGGTGATGAAATGGGAATGGAGGGCGGCAATGATCCCGATTCTCGTAAGCCAATGAATTGGAGCAAAGAAGACAGCCCAATCTGGAAGAGAGTTCATGCTTTAGTTGAAATGCGCTTAAAGCATGCACAAACCTTTGGTAAAGGAAAAGTTTTGTTATCTGTAACTGAAGATGGCTTAATCAAGGTCGATCGAACAGGTGAAGAACACATAATTGCTTACTTCAATACAACCGATCATGATATTCGACTTGCCGCTGACAATGAATTACTGAAACAAAACTATGATGGCGGAAAGCTTGCTCCAAAGGGATTTATAGTTATTAAAGCATAAGAAATGATGAATAAAAGGCTAGTGCATCACTAGTCTTTTATTTTTTATCTTAATTCTGATACCGTTAACATCGATTTTGATATTGTAAACCGCTTTCATATCCGTAATAATGTAAACGTAAACAAAAAAGCACTTTAGGGAGAATGATTATGAAACGAATTTTTGAAATCGATCCTTGGAAAGTTGTAACTCATACTTTTAATCCTGAAGATAAAAGATTGCAAGAAAGTATGACTGCAATTGGTAATGATTACATGGGTATGAGAGGAAACTTTGAAGAAGGCTATTCAGGTGACAGTCTTCAAGGTACCTACTTGGCTGGGGTTTGGTTTCCAGACAAAACTGTAGTAGGTTGGTGGAAAAATGGTTATCCAAAATACTTTGGTAAAACTCCTAACGCGCCCAGCTTTATCGGAATCGGAATTACAGTAAATGGTGAAAAGATCGACTTAGCTAAAGTAAAATTTGATGATTTTGAATTAGCACTCGATATGCACCAAGGTCTTCTTACAAGAAGCTTTATTTATGAAGGCAAGGACGTCAAAGTAAAATTTGAATTTGAACGTTTCCTTCATATTATTCAAAAAGAAGCTGCTCTAATTAAAGTTAAGGCAACTGTACTTGAAGGTCATGCAAAGATTTACTTTGACTCAACTTTAGATGGAACTGTAGTTAACGAGGATAGTAACTATGGCACCCGTTTCTGGATTCCACTTGGCGAAGATAAAGAAGCTAAGACTATTCAAGTAAAAACTAAGTCAAATCCTTATGATGTTCCACAATTCACTGTTTTGCTTAAAGAAAGCTTGCGTCATAACGGTGAAGCAGTTAACGGCGAAGTTACTACTGAAGATGCAAAATTAAGCGAAAAATTCTCAGTAGACTTAAACGAAAACGAAAGCTATGAACTTGAAAAAGATGTCATTGTTGTAACTAGCCGTGACGTTGAAGACAAAGATCAAAAAGCTGTTGCTAACAACTTAATGACCAAGCTTCAAGAAAAGAGTTTTGAAGATAACTTAGCAGATCATACAGAAGCTTGGAAGAAGCGCTGGGAAACAAGTGATGTTGAAATCGCTGGCAATGACGCAGCTCAACAAGGTATTCGTTTTAATATTTGTCAATTGTTCATGACTTACTATGGTGAAGACAAGCGCTTGAATGTTGGACCTAAAGGTTTCACCGGAGAAAAATACGGTGGTGCTACTTACTGGGACACTGAAGCTTACATCGTTCCAATGTACTTAGCCGTAACTAAGCCAAGCGTTACAAGAGCACTTCTTCAATATCGTCACGATCAATTGCCAGGTGCCTACCATAACGCTAAGGAACAAGGCCTTCCAGGTGCATTATTCCCAATGGTTACCTTCAATGGTATTGAATGCCACAACGAATGGGAAATCACTTTTGAAGAAATCCACAGAAATGCGGATATTCCTCACGCAATCGCTATGTACACTGACTACACTGGCGATGATAGCTACGTTAAGAACGAAGGTATGGATGTTTTAGTTGGTACCGCAAGATTCTGGGCAGCTAGAGTTCACTGGTCTAAGTGGCGTAACAAGTATGTAATACACGGTGTAACAGGTCCTAACGAATACGAAAACAACGTTAACAACAACTGGTTTACCAACACTATGGCAAGATGGCTACTCAAGTACACCTTGCAACGTTTGCCACTTGCTACAAAGAAAGCTCAAGAAAGAGTTCACGTAACTGAAGAAGAAAAAGCTAAATGGCAGGACATCGTAGACAAGATTTATTTACCAGAAGATAAAGAACGCGGCATCTTCTTACAACAAGATGACTTCTTAGACAAAGATATTCGTCCAGTTAGTGAAATCGAAGATCAACGTCCAATTAACCAACACTGGTCATGGGACAAGATCTTAAGATCACCATTCATCAAACAAGCTGATGTTTTACAAGGAATCTACTTCTTAAACGACGAATATACTATGGAGCAAAAAGAAAAGAACTTTGACTTCTATGAACCATTAACAGTTCATGAAAGTTCACTTTCTCCATGTATTCACTCTATTTTGGCTGCTGAACTTGGCAAGCAAAAGAAGGCTGTTGAGCTTTATGAAAGAACTGCTCGTCTTGACCTTGATAACTACAACAACGATACGGTTGATGGTTTGCACATCACTTCAATGAGTGGTTCATGGCTTGCAATTGTTCAAGGTTTCGCAGGTATGCGTTACGATCACAACCAATTGAAGTTCAACCCATTTGTTCCGGATGATTGGGATCACTACAGCTTCAAGATCAACTACCGTGATCGTTTGATTGAAGTTTATGTTGATCATGAAGAAACAAAGATTACTTTACTTAAAGGCGAAGACCTAGAAGTATTAGTAAAAGGTAAGAAAGTAGTACTTAAAGAAGGTAAAACCGAATGCTTAAAGGATTAATTTTTGACTTAGATGGCGTTTTAACTGACACAGCTCGCTACCACTTAAGTGCTTGGAACAACCTCGCTAAAGAATTAGGAATCTCTTTAAATCAAGATCAACTTGATTCTCTACGTGGTATTTCAAGAATGGATTCATTAGAACTCATTTTGAAATATGGTGGCCAAGAAAATAAATATTCAGAAGCAGAAAAAGAAAAATTTGCTGCTGAAAAGAATGCTAAGTTTGTTGAACAAGTTGAAACAATAACACCAAAGGATATTTTGCCTGGTATCCCACAATTGCTTAAAGATGCTAAGGCACAAAACCTGAAGATGGTAATTGCTTCAGCTTCCAAAAATGCACCAAAGATTTTAAATCGTTTAGGCATTATGGATGAATTTGATGGCATTGTTGATCCAGCAACCTTGCATCACGGCAAGCCAGACCCAGAAATTTATGAAAAGGCTCAAGAACTTACTGGTTTCAAGGCTGATGAAGTTATCAGTTTTGAAGATGCAAAGGCCGGTGTTGAATCAATCAAAGCTGCAGGTCAATTTGCAGTTGGAATCGGTGACAAGGAACTTCTTAAAGAAGCTGATTACATTGTTCCTTCAACTGCAGATTTGAAGTTAAGCGAAATTGAGAAAGTATTTGAGAAAAAACAAGGGAAGTAGGAGGAAAGTATGGTTGAGGTTGATTTAAACCATATTTATAAAAAATATGAAGGCAATGATTTCTATTCAGTAAACGACTTTGATTTACATATCAAAGATAAGGAATTCATCGTTTTCGTAGGTCCATCAGGTTGTGGTAAGTCCACTACTTTGAGAATGATTGCCGGCTTGGAAGACATTTCAAAGGGTACTTTGGAAATTAACCACAAGGTAATGAATGACGTTGCCCCAAAGGACCGTCGCATTGCCATGGTTTTCCAGAACTACGCTTTGTACCCGCACATGAGCATTTACGACAACATGGCCTT
>NZ_ADNY01000038.1 GCF_000178475.1 Lactobacillus amylolyticus DSM 11664
TAAAAAAAATAAAATGCCTGCAAAACAGACATTTTATTTTTTTGACTGAATATAAGTCAACAAGGCTGCACAGGCTTTTTTTATTTGTCTAAAAGCGGCATCAAAATCATTAGTGTACCATGGATCATCGATATCACCATAATCGTCGGCAAAATAAAGCAATTTATATTCTTTATGATCAGGATCGCCACCAGTAATTTGATTCATATCCATAAAGTTTTCTTCATCCATACAGATTAGATAATCATACTTTTGATAATCATCCCTGACCATTTTCCTTGCAATATGCTCACCATAAGGGACACCTTGTTTTTCTAATTCACGCTTTGCTCTCATGTCCATTGCATGTCCTACAGCATCGTTAGTAGCAGCAGCGAAATCAATCAAATATTGATCACCTAATTTATTCTGATGAACCAAATCCTTCATGACAAACTCAGCCATGGGTGAACGACATATATTACCATGACAAACAAACAATATTTTATGCATGTGAAGCATCATTCCTTTTTATCCATTTTAACAAAAACAGCCAAGCAATAGCTAAAACAATGCCTATGATTAACCCTGTCCAAATACCGGCCTCAAGCTGAATTGAAATACCCTTGTAAACCGTGCTCTGCAACTCATTATTTGCCTCGTTGCAGAAATACCACAATGCTCCAAAAGAAATTATGGAACCCAGCAGAAGCGGAATCGAAGCAGTATACCGTTTGAGCCACATTAAAACTGTACTCAGAATATAAAGCAAAATAATGACAAAAATTGAGTAACGATAAATGCTAATCAAATGGTGAACCTGCCTAGATTCTTCACGTAATTTAGCATTGATTGCTTCAACAATAAAACGATTGATTACATCTTCCAAACGATTTTTGGCCTTAAGGCCTAAATCTCCTGTACTTACCTTCCCCTTATCATCATAAACGCTAGTTAAATGATAAACATCTGCATAAGAAAATTTTAAATTGACGTGCTTAGGCAAGCCACTAATCAGCAAATCCTCCAAACCAGATTCTTTGACAATTTCGACGCCGCTTTTAATCTCGGCATCTTCAGATTTAGAAAAAGAGCGATTAATAACCGTTCTTGCCATCTCATGCGTATTATCAATTTTGATAGTAGCCGAACTTAAAAGTAAAAAATACAAAGACAAGCCAGCCAATAAAATCGCAACTAATCTAATTATTCTAGAACCATATTTCATTTACAACAAACTTCCACTAAATTACAAACTTCTTTAACGCCTTGGCAATTCCATTATGATTATTATCATCAGTAACAAAATCAGCTTTTTCTTTAATTGAACTAATTGCGTTTCCCATTGCAATCTTTTTAAAATCAGGATTCTCAAACATCGATAAATCATTGCCCTGATCGCCAAAAATCATGACATCTTTAGGATTGATTTTTAATCTAGAAGCTAAGTCCATAACCGCATTGCCTTTTGAAGCACCAATTGCATTAATCTCAATACAATTGTCCAGACTGCGAACAATATCATAGGATTCAAAAGTCCATTCTGGCAAAGATCCCCATAATTTAGCAATTTGATCACTATCTTTGGCACAAGTAAAGCCAACTTTATTGAAGGTAAAATCTTTAGGGATTTCATCACGATTTCTTACGCGCAATTCATTATTAGTTAAAGCCGCGTTAATTTGCATTTGTACTGAAAGATTACGATCTAGCGTCCAAAAACATTTGGTTGTTTCAAAATGCAAATTAACATGACTTAACCTTTGCAGACGAAGCATGGTATTAAAATCGTGATAATCCATTTCTTGACTCATTAAGACATCGCCTGCCAAATTTTGAACTACCGCACCATTGAAGACGATCGCATATTGTTTTTCACCTTTTAAGCCAAGGATATCTTCATAAGGCATTACACCAGATAATGGCCTGCCAGACACAAGGACAATTTTTATTCCTTGATTTTTAGCTTCTTGCAAAGTTCTCTGTGTTTCTGCTGATATTGTATTTGAAGTTGTTAATAATGTTCCATCCAGATCAACCGCGATTAATTTGATAGCCATCCATTCTTCCTCCTTTACCAAAATTTAATCTTCTTTTTTATTATACAAAAAGCCGTGAGTTTCCTCACGACTTTTTAAAGTTTATTTGAATGGATATTTATTGCTTAAAACTTTTATTTTTTAATTAGGCTTTCTTTTCGTCTTTTTCAGCGTTGTGGTAAGACTTAACGATTTCGTCAACCAATTCTGGATCATCCTTCAAGCCGGTGGTTTCAACAATGACGTCCTTAAGATCTTCATCTTTAAGCATTTGCATCAATTTAACGCTTTCCTTGTCCTTAGGTTCGTCAAAGTGGTAAATTCTACCAACAGTTTCCATCAAAGCGCTATAGTCCAAGTTTCTTTCCTTCAATTCACGAATTGGACGAATAAATCTTTCGTTGTAACCCAACTTACGGATTGGAGTTCTACCTACACGAGCAATATCATCTGAAATGTATGGGTTTTGGAATCTGCTCAAAATCTTGTTGTGGTATTCTTCCAAACTTTCTTCAGTAAATTCCTTGTTCCACTTGTGGTACAAAAGTGAACGGGTTTCGCTCAAAACTCTCTTAACTTGCTTCAAAACAAATGGATCTTTAATTGCATCACCAATTGTTGAGTAGTCCAAGTTCTTGCCAGTGTAGGCAACAGTTGCGTGACCAGTATTAACTGAGAACAATTTTCTTTCAATGTAAGGTTCAAGGTCTGGAGCGTAATCAACACCACTCCCTGCTCAACCTCAGAAAGGTCCTCAGGCCCAAGCATTAGCAGAACGCGTTTTACCTGAATTTCATTATGGTCCATTGCTGCCAGAGTAATTTCATTATCTAAATCAAAAATTGTAAATGAACACCGCGTAATATCAGGACTGCTTGTATGGAGCAAGGCAAGGTGACTGTTTGGAATACCAACTGGAGCAAGCCTGATTCTCTTTAATAGTCTTTTGGCTACTGAGAGTTGGTTCTTAATTAGACTCCGATCTGAATGAGCCAAGCACTCCTGCACAATTGCAATTAGATCCTCAGCATTATATTCCAGACGCTGAACCTTGATGCCATTGACCAAGTCCGAGCAAAATAAAGTACTGATTGAAAATTGTGAGAGCTTTTCAACAGCATGGCTTCCACCATTTTGAGCAGGCTGCTGATTCATTGAAGCTTCTGCAGGGAATTTTTGCTCATATTCCTTGATATAAGAATGAATGTGGTTGATCTCATCATCAAGAAGCAAAGGACTGACTAATAAATAATCGCGTGAAAGACCTTTTAACTCCAGTGTTGAAAGAATAAGATCATATTTTTGCAAATCAAGTTCGGCCAAATTTGAAACACGACTTAATTTAATATGCTTAATTTCTGGGAATTTCTGCTTTAATCTTGCCCCTAAAATTGCTGAAGTACCTATCCCATTTTCACAGATTACCAAAGCACTTAAGGATTGACTGTTTTTTCTGCTGGTATATTCATTGGCAAAATAGAGCAATACAAGCTGCATTTCAGAATTTGTAAGCTGCGATTGCGGAAATTCTTTAATCCAGCTTTCTTTGACCACCTGATATAAATCGCTAAAGCGATTGCTAAGTCCTGCCAGCATTTCTATTCGCGTATTGGGCAATGGCGTGACGCGATGCTCGCTCAAACTAAGAATGTGCTGAGTTAGCCGATTGACAAAATTAGGATTTTTTTGGAAGTTCCAGTGCATTTGTTCTGAAACATTTTTAACATAGTTTTTTACTTTAACGGAAACTTCCAATTCATGGTCACTATCATATGACAAAACTGATTGGCGATGATCGCAATTCATGACCTTATTGGCTAAATAAGTAATGTCATTAGGTGAGACTGCTACGCTCTTAATTTTTGAATACAGTGACATAAATTTGAAAACATAGCCCTGATATCTTAAAGAATCATGAGCAGGCTTCACTAGCTCAGCAGAATAGCCTTCGTCAATACGCATGATTGAGACGGTAAATGCCAAAATCACTTCAATAATTTGATAATCGGAATCTAATTTAATATTGCTAAAAACGCTTTTATCTAAGCATTCCTTAACGTCAACTAATGTATCTCGATTTAGCAGCCGTAAAAAATAGTTAGGATCATCTTGTTCATGATGCAAGTAACGAAAGAAATCATAGTCATTGATTTCACTTAATAAAATTCCAATTAAAACCTGACGCCGTTCACTTTCCGGACTTGCAACCGAAATTCCTACTCCCTTTTTTCTAATCAAACTGATTTTATACTCGGCCAAGGATTTTTCAACTACATCCAGGTCATTTTGAATAGTGGCTTCACTGACATTTAAATCAAGCGCTAATTGAATTATTTTGCATGGCTCATTTGCCAATAACAAACTCGCCGCAATGGCATTTTCTCGTTCAGCCACTGTCATGGTCATTTGTCCCTGTACTTTTTGTACCGAGACATTTAATTTTTTAAGAGCGGGCTGGTCGCCTTGTAAACTATATTTTTTTCTTCTCATTGCTTATTTCTAGGCCTTCTTGGGCTAAAGCTGAACGCAAATTTTTAAATTCGCGATAGATATTCGCCGACTTACCCCAACACGTTCTTCTAATTCTTTAATTGTCAAACCCGCAGGACTTGCAGCTAGAACAGCCAAAATCTGCTTTTGTCTATCTGTTAAAAAATTCATCCTAATCAACCTTTATTTTTCACTACCACTTCTTATCTATGATTATACCCAAGAACAAAAAAGAGAACAGATTCAAAATCCGTTCTCTTGATTTTATTGATTTAATGACTATTCAACAGTAACACTCTTAGCCAAGTTACGTGGCTTATCAACATCCAAGCCCTTGTTCTTAGATGCATAGTAAGCAAGAAGTTGGGTTGGAACAACTGTTAACAAAGCTGACATGTAGTAATTGATGTCTGGCAAAACAATTGTATCTTCGTCATTTGCAAACTTCTTACCAACAATAGTGATAATGCTTGCACCACGAGAAACTACTTCTTGAATATTGCCACGAGTCAAGTCTGCCGTAACTGGATCATTAATCAAAGCGATAACTGGCGTACCTTTTTCAATCAATGAAATAGTTCCGTGCTTAAGTTCAGCGGCAGCAAAACCTTCAGTTTGAATGTAGGAAACTTCCTTTAACTTCAAAGCACCTTCCAGAGCAACTGCATGATCAATACCACGACCGATGTAGAAGGCATTTCTTGATGGTACCAAGTATTTCTTAGCTAACTTTTCAAGTTTTTCTTTACCATCAACAATTTGTTGAATACCTTCAGCAGCAATAGCTAAATCATGTTGCAAATCCCAATCTTTAGCTTCTTTGACGCCTAATTTTTCACCCAATGCCTTAGCTAAAACAGCTTGTAAGGCAACTTGAGCGGTATAAGCCTTAGTTGAAGCAACGGCAATTTCAGGACCGGCTCCTAAAAGCATAGTGTAGTTGGCTTCACGTGACAAGGTTGAACCTTCAACGTTTGTCATTGTTAAGCTTGGAATACCACGTTTATTTGCTTCCTTCAATACAACACGTGAGTCGGCGGTTTCACCTGATTGAGTTAAGAAGATGAAGAATGGGTGCTTGCTCATCATTGGGAAGTGGTACCCAGCTTCTGAAGCATAGCCAACTTCTGTTGGAATGCCAGTATAATGTTCAAAAATTGACTTACCAACTAAACCTGCATGGTAACTAGTACCGGCAGCGAAAATATAAAGGCGATCAGCTTGAGAAACAGCATCAATGATCTTTTGATCAACCTTTGGTTCACCATTTTCATCAAGGTAATGTTGAGACATGTGACGCATTACGCCTGGTTGTTCATCAATTTCCTTTAACATGTAGAATTCGTAAGTGCCCTTAGAAGCTGCGTTTGGATCAATGTTCAAAACGTGTGGTTCACGGGTTACCTTCTTGCCATCAATAGTTTCAATCGTGTAACTATCCTTGGTGATGTCACCAACATCACCATCTTGCAAGTCAACGAAAGTCTTGGTTTGATCCAATACAGAAATAGCATCTGAAGCAATAATGTTAAAGCCATCTCCTAAACCAAGCATCATTGGTGATTTGTTTTTAGCGATGAAAACATGATCTGGTTCAGTATTATCAACAAGTAAGAATGCGTAAGAACCTTTAACAAGCTTCAAAGCCTTCTTGAATGCAGCGAAAGCATCTAAGTTTTCATCACGAGCAATCTTGCTAATTAATTGAACAACTACTTCAGTATCAGTATCTGAATGGAATTTAACACCTTGTAAGTATTTTTCCTTCAATTCCATGTAGTTTTCGATCACACCATTGTGAACCAAGTAGAAACGTTTAGTTTCATCATAATGTGGGTGAGCGTTGTCAACAGTTGGCTTGCCGTGAGTTGCCCAACGAGTATGACCAATTCCAACTAATCCTTGTTCATCTGGAGTTAACTTTTCTTTTAAATTGGAAATACGACCAACTGCTTTAGTTAAGTATTCATTACCATTTAAATCATTTAAGTAAATACCAGCTGAATCATAGCCACGGTATTCAAGATTTGTTAATCCATTTAAGATAATATCTCTGGCTGGTTTACCAACAACACCAACAATTCCGCACATATTTTTTCTCCTTTGGTCTAGTTCAATATTTTTGAATGGACTAGTTAATATTTATTGTTACAGGTGCAATAATAGCCTTTTTTATAAAATTGGTCAAGGATATTATTTTAAAATTGGTATATTCTTTATATAAAAAAGAAACCCAGATTTCTCTAGGTTTCTCTTCTTGTTGTCACTCAACTGGTTAAGCACCCATTTCGCTCTTAACCACGTCAGCAACTTGTTGACAATACTTATCAGCTAATTCTTGAGTTGGAGCTTCAGTCATTACTCTAAGCAAAGCTTGAGTACCTGAAGGTCTTACAAAAATTCTGCCTTCGCCATTCAAGTTCTTTTCTACTTCAGCGATTGCATCCAAAATTGGTTGGTGTTCCTTCCAAGTCTTCTTATCCTTCACTGGAACATTGATCAATTGTTGTGGATATTCTTTAAAGTCAGTTAACAATTCGGAAAGTGACTTGCCTGTCTTCTTCATGACTAACATTAAATGAAGACCAGTTAACATACCATCACCAGTATTATGATAATCGCTCATAATAACGTGACCTGATTGTTCACCACCAAGGTTATAACCATGGGCACGCATTTCTTCTGAAACATAGCGGTCACCAACTTGAGTACGGACATTCTTCAAGCCCTTTCTTTCAAGAGCCTTGGTAAAGCCTAAGTTACTCATAACAGTAGTAACAATGGTATCCTTCTTTAAACGTCCATGTTCAGCTAAGTAGGTACCGATTACGTACATAATGTGGTCACCGTCAACTTCATTACCATTTTCATCAACAGCAATACAACGGTCGGCATCACCATCAAAGGCTAAACCAAGTTGTGCACCTTGTTTAACGACTTCTTTTTGAAGCTTTTCAGTATGGGTTGCACCAACATGATCATTAATGTTTAACCCATCTGGATGAGTAGCAATGGTAGTAAAATCAACGCCACAATCAGCAAACAATCTAGAAATCAAAGCACTTGAAGCACCATTGGCACCGTCGATTACAACTTTGATACCACCCAAGTCTTCAGGAATAGTATTTTCAATAAATTGTAAGTACTTGCTGCTGCCTTCGTGGAAATCAGTAACAGTCCCTAAGCCTTTAGCAGATGGACGAGGTAAAGTATCTTCCTTAGCATCGATTAATTTCTCGATATCTTCTTCCATTGCATCTGAAAGCTTTAAACCATCGCTACCAAAGAACTTAATCCCATTGTCTTCTACTGGGTTATGTGAAGCAGAAATTTGAACACCTGCATCTGCACCTTGTGCACGAACCAAGTAAGAAAGTCCTGGGGTAGTAATGACACCAACTTCCAAAACTTCAATTCCGACAGAAAGCAAACCAGAAATCAGTGCGTATTCAAGCATTTGACCAGAAATACGTGTATCACGAGAAACAAGAACGCGAGCTTGCTTGCCATCTTCTTTTTCTTTAGTCAAAACATAGCCACCATCACGGCCAAGCTTAAAAGCCATTTCTGGAGTTAAGCTTTGATTAGCAACACCACGTACACCATCTGTTCCAAAATATTTCAACATTTAAAAAACAACCTCTCCCAAGTATTTTAATTTTGCTTTGAACTACTTGTCTCTTTAACTTTTATTTGAATTTGAACAGAACTTGGCTCTGCTCTAACTACACCCTTCGGTAATTTTATCTGATATGTTTTGCTGGTTGAAGAAGTAATATTTTTCAAATTGACAATTAATTTGATTTTACTCAACTTCTTCAAAACAGATTCATTTCCGTACAAAACAATGTTGTTTTGCTTAGCAGTAACTGAATATACCCGATTGCTTTCTTCATTCTTTGAACTCAGACTCAACTTAACGGTTTTCTTAGCAATCGAAATTGGGATCGAGACCCGCGCAGCGGCTGGCTGAATGATGACATTCAATTGGCGACCCTTTTTATCTTCAGCAACTAGCATTACCTCCCGCTCATAATTGTGATTAATATTATTCGGCAAAGTAACCTTGGCAACTATCTGGTCAATCTGATTTACCTCTCCTTTAGCACCGGTTACTTCGACTTGACTTGGACTGACACTCGTCTTGCCAACATGATAACCGGCGGCCACAGCATTTTTATTATACTCTATTCGCACTGGCATGGTGGTAGATTTTCGCCTTTGAATATTAACTTTTATAGTTTTGGGATTAATCGAATACGACAGCTGCTTATTCAAGCCAGTGATTTGAACCTTAACAGTATGTACACCAACTTTTTTCTTGGTTAAATCAATGTACGCACGGAAATTTTGCGTATTAACGGTTGAAGTCACCAAAGCATTTGAACCTTCAAGAGTAACTTTAACTTTTTCGGGATAGCCCACAACATAATACTTATCAGTATCAACTAATACCTGCAATGGAACTTTGATCGTTTGCGTCTCGGTTGCCGTCTGTCTTGTTTTGCTGCTTTCGCCCTGAGTTAAAAAACCAGTTTGGGTGGAATCAATATAAATAACGATTAATACAGCCAGCAATAAAGAAACAATGCGAATAAACCATGGTTTATTCCAAAAATTCTTCATCGATCGGCACCCCATTTCCAAATTTTATCCAAAAGTTTTTGATACCATTTGCGCTTTTTTTCTTCTTTTGGCACTAATTCAGCATTCAAATATTTCAGATATTCGTCTCTGGTTAAATCTAAAAGGAAACGACCATTTCTTGTAATCGTTACTCCACCGGTCTCTTCAGAAACAACGATTGTAATAGCATCCGTTACTTCAGAAATTCCGACGGCGGCACGGTGACGGGTACCCAAACGTTTAGGAATCATGTTGCTGTCTGACAAAGGCAGATAAGCAGCAGCAACAGCAATTCGATTATTGTTGATAATTACGGCACCATCATGAAGCGGAGTATTTGGAATAAAGATGTTGATTAACAATTCGCCCGTTACGTCGGCATCCAACTTAATTCCCGTTTCAATATAGTCCTCAAGACCGGTCTCTTGTTGAATCGTAATCAATGCACCAATTCTTCTTTTAGACATGTATTGAATGGCTTTATCTAGTTCTTGTACTAAACGTACGGACCGATCATGAGCACTATTTTCTCTGCCATTGAACATCGGCATACGGCCTAAATTTTCAAGACCACGCCGAATTTCGGGCTGGAAAATAACAATAATTCCAACAACTGCCCAAGATACAATCTGATCAACAATATAGGTCAGAGCACGCAAGTTTAAAAAGCCAGCGATGATTCTGATAATAAAGATTAACACAATCCCTTTGGCTAATTGAACCGCTTTGGTACCTCTAATCAGCATAATTAAGCGGTATACAAGATACCAGATGATTAGCACATCCAGGGCAATTGAAAAATTATTCCAAGTCCATAGATCAGCTATGTTGAAATTGTTCATTGCTGCTCCTTTCTTTTCACACTTTTAATTATAACTAAAATTAGCGTGCATACATTTTAAATTCCAGGAATAAATCATTATATTCCTGCGTTACTTTGTTGCCTAAATCTTGATAGACTTGCAAATGACTTAAGGTTTTAGCAGAAGGATAAAATTGACGGTCGTTTCTTGTCTTTTTTGGCAATAATTTTTGCGCCGCAGTGTTTGGCGTTGCATAACCAATGTATTTAGCATTTTGAGCAGCGTTTTCGGGTTCAAGCATGAAATTAATAAATTCATAGGCGGCCTTCTTGTTTTTAGCCGTTTTGGGAATAACCAGATTGTCAAACCAAAGGTTGGATGCTGGTTTAGGAATAACATAGTGCAAGTGCGAATTGCTCTCCATCATTTCATGAGCTTCGCCTGACCAGGTTACCCCAATCGCTGCTTCATTTTGAATCATATACATTTTCATTTCATCAGCAATAATTGCCTTGATGTTATTTCCTAACCCATTCAGCTTAGTCTGGGCCAGCTTTAATTTCAGATTATTCGTGCTGTTCATTGAATAACCCATTGAGGCTAATGAAAGCCCCATTGCATCTCTGGCCGAATCAATGAGCAATATCTGCCGACGGTATTTTTTGCGCCAAAGATCGTTCCAAGAAGTAATTGACCCCTTCTTGATGTATTTATCATTATAAACAATCCCAAGCGTCCCCCAGAAATACGGAATTGAATAATCATTATTGGGATCAAATGATTTCTTTAAAAAACTAGTACCAATATATTTAAGATTAGGAATCTTATCGCGGTCAATTTTGTCCAGCAGATGGGCTTTCTTCATCTTCGAAACCATATAATCCGAAGGAACAGTAATATCATAAGCAGTTCCGCCTTGCTTGATCTTAGTATACATTGCTTCATTTGAATCAAAAGTCTCATAGACAACATGATAACCCGTCTGTTTTTCAAATTTCGTAATCAAATTGGGATCAAGGTAATCACCCCAATTATAAATGATCAGATTTTGTTTTTTCGCTTCAACGCTTGGCTTTTGAAGACGATAAGATAAATAGCCTAAGCCTGCACAAGCCAGCAGAACACAGATGATTGACCAAATAATCTTCTTCATTTAATCAGTCCTCCCACCATTTTGCGTCCTTTGCGACCTTTTCTAGTAGTGATGAAGTAATAAATTCCTACCAAAAGCAAAACAAACAAAAACATTACCGTGCTTAACGCGTTTATTTCCAAATCTATTCCTTGACGAGCCCGCGAATAAATTTCAACAGATAGGGTTGAAAAACCGTTGCCCGTAACAAAGAATGTCACCCCAAAATCATCCAGCGAATAAGTTAGAGCCATGAACATCCCCGCAAAAATTCCTGGCATCAATGCCGGAATCATGACATTGCTGAAAACTTGGTAGTTGTTTGCACCTAAATCTCGAGCAGCGTCGATTAGTGAGTAATCTAGTTCTTTCAGTCGCGGCAAAACCATTAAAACTACGATCGGAATCGAGAAGGCAATATGACTGAGTAAAACTGAACCGAAATTTAATCCTATTCCCAAGGCGGTAAAGAAAATCAGAAAACTGGCACCAATGATTACATCTGGCGAAACTATCAAGACATTGTTTAAAGCCAGCAAAGTCTTCTGCTGCCATTTTTTCTGCAAACCGGCAATTGCAATTGCTCCTAGCGTGCCAACAATCGTAGCAATCAAACTAGACAACAAAGCCAACAAAATTGTTTCCAAAAAAATAGCTAGCAGACGGTTATCCTGAAACAAAGTTTGGTAGTGCATCCACGTGAAATGCTCAAACTTGTTCATATTTCGACCACTGGAAAAAGAAAAGTAAATTAAATAAAAAATAGGCACATATAAAACAACCAGTACAAAAATCAGATAAAACTTGGCCACAAAGTGTTTGCTTTTCATAAATTTACCTTCTTTCTCCGTCTTTTTCTACCCGTAATAAGCATCACTACAACCATTAAGAAAATTAATACTACTCCAATAGTTGCACCCATATTCCAATTCATAGTCGTCATAAAATACTCTTCAATTGCGGTCCCTAACGTAATCACGCGATTTCCGCCGATTAATCTTGTCAGCATAAAGAGTGAAAGAGATGGAATAAAAATTGCTTGAATACCACTTTCAACGCCAGGCCATGACAAAGGCCACAAAATATATTTAAACGTTTGCCATCTGCTTGCTCCTAAATCTTCAGAGGCTTGAACAACAGCCGGGTTGATATCTTTGATCGCACTATAGATTGGCAGAATCATGAACGGAATTTCAATATAGGTAGCTACAAAAATAAAAGCAAAATCTGTAAACAAAAAGTTTACTGGCCCAATACCAAATAAATGTAGAAATTGATTAAACAAACCACCATTGCTGAAAATTCCAATAAAAGCATATGCCTTTAAAAGCAAGTTGATCCAGGTAGGCAGGATAATTAGCAGCAGCCAGATTTGGCTGTTTTTAACCCTGGTTAAAAAATAAGCAGCCGGATATGAAATAAGTAGAGTCACTAAAGTGATTAAAAACGCATACCAAAATGAATTGAGCATCATTCTTAAAAAAATACCGTTGCGAAAGAACTGGACAAAATTGTTTAAGGTAAAGTGGTGACTGCTATCAGTTAGCGAATACCACAAAATGAGCAACATTGGCAAAATCACGAACAAGATAATCCAGAGCAAATACGGCACTATAAACAACGTGCGTGTCTTTTTATCAGTCATTGTCGTGCTCCTCATCTTCATAGCTCTCTAATCGAGCGTTGAAATCTTTTTGACTCTCATGCAAACGCATAACGTGAATATCTTCTGGATCAAAATAGAGGCCAATGCGCTGGTTAAGCTTGCAGCCATTGGTTGAATGAATGAGCCATTCATTTTCATCTGCATCTACTGCCTTAATCTCGAAGTGATCACCCAGGAAAAGCTGGGTTTGAGCCGTCACTACCAGTTTTCCCTTCTCAGGACTAGTGATATCCAAATCCTCTGGACGAATAACTATTTCTACTTTTTCATTGGCCTTCATCCCCGCATCAGCACATTTAAAGCGTTGGTTGGCAAACTCAACTTCATAATCTTTAATCATACGGCCAGGCAAGATATTGGAATTGCCGATGAAACGAGCGACAAAATCATTGATCGGTTCATCATAAATATCGATTGGCGAACCATTTTGCTCAATGCGACCATTATTCAGAACAAAAATCTCGTCGCTCATTGATAAGGCTTCTTCCTGATCATGAGTAACAAAAATAAATGTAATTCCTAATTTCTTTTGAATAGCACGCAGTTCAAATTGCATTTCCTTACGAAGTCTTTTATCAAGAGCTGACAAAGATTCATCAAGTAGCAAAACCTTGGGCTCATTCACAATAGCTCGAGCAATTGCCACTCTTTGCTGCTGACCGCCGCTTAGTTCAGATATTTCACGATTGGCGTAACCTTCAAGACGCACCATTTTTAAAGCATCTTTGACAATTGGTTTGATTTCGCGCAATGGCCTTTTTTTAATTTTCAGTCCAAATGCAACATTATCAAAAACATTTAAATGTGAAAAAAGCGCATAATTTTGAAAAACGGTATTAATTTGTCTCTTAGCTGGATCAAGATCTGTAATATCTTTGCCTGCAAAAAAGACCCTTCCTTCAGTCGGCTGACTAAAACCAGCAATAATTCTCAAAATTGTTGATTTTCCTGAACCACTAGGACCCAACAGCGAATAAAATTTCCCTGATTCAATTTTAAGATTGATATCTTTTAAAGCCACAAAGCCATCATCATAGCGTTTGTTTACATGCTTAAGTTCAATTATGTTCATTATTCTCACCTAAAAAAGAGCCACAAGCTTTTTCAGCCTGTAGCTGCATTTTTTATTTATTTCCGATAATTCTTACCTCAGTATGAAGATCGATATTATATTTTTCTTTGATTACTTTTTGAATCAAATGAATTAAATCAAGATAATCGGTTGCTGTAGCGCCACCTTTATTAACAATGAAACCAGCATGTTTCGTTGAATCCTGCGCGCCACCAATCTGCTTGCCCTGCAGCCCAGCTTTAATAATCATTGGTCCTACAAAATGTCCCTTTGGACGTTTGAAGACGCTGCCGCAAGATGGATATTCAAGTGGTTGCTTGAAGCGGCGCAAGGCATTCAAATAATGCATTTCATCAAGGATTTGACTCTTATTGCCCTTTTTAAGTTTAAAACTGGCCTTGACCACAATATCTCCTGTATCTTGAACCTTGGAATGACGATATGAAAAATTCATCTCTGAATTAGAATAGGTCTTCAGTTCGCCATCACGGGTCAAAACTGTTACTTGGTCAACTACTTCTTGCGTTTCACCACCATAAGCACCAGCATTCATAAAAATTGCACCACCAATGCTACCGGGAATTCCAGCTGCAAATTCCATTCCGCTCAAGCCGTGATTAGCAGCTGTAAAAGCCGTATCAATGATTTTTGCCCCTGCATAAGCTGTAACAATGTTACCATCGACGCTAATCTCATTCATTGCAGTTAAAATGATGACCAAACCAGTAATTCCGCCATCGCGAATAATTAAATTAGATGCATTGCCGATAATTGTCAGGGCTATGTTTTCATCCTTGGCTGCTTTTACCAGACGCTTAAGTTCATCTAAATTTTTGGGAAAAGATAAATACTCCGCATCCCCACCGGTTTTGGTAAAAGTATACCGACTAAGTGGAATATTCTCCTGCAGGTTAATTCCTTCTTTTTTCAAATCAAGCAGTTTCACTAATAGTGCCCCTCTCTCTATTGTTCTGCTAATATTTTACCGCATTCCGGCATTAGCTTCACCATATGATATACTCTTTTTAAAGGAGAAAAAAGATGAATTTTATTGCAATGGACTTTGAAACCGCGAATCATTATCCAGAAAGTGCCTGCTCTCTGGCCTTAGTTATGGTCAGAAATAATGAGATCGTCGATCGTTTTTACACCGTTATTAATCCGCAAATGCCCTTTGACGCCCGCAACATTGAGGTCCATCAAATTACTGCAGATGATGTGCGAGATGCACCGACGATGGCAGAGGTATGGCCCAAAATAAAAGATTTATACCAACCGGGGATGTTAGTAGCGGCCCATAACGCACGCTTCGATACAAACGTTATGCGTCAATCTCTTGCCCGCTATAGTATTAGCGAACCGCACTATTTGGTGATCGATACTTTGGCGACCAGCAAACTGCTCGAACCAGATTTACCAGACCATAAGCTTGATACGGTTTCGGAAGCTTTAAATGTTAATCTCTGGCATCATCATAATGCATTAAGCGACAGTGAGGCCTGTGCCGAAATCTTGATCAATCAGGATAAAGAATTTGGTGATGAGCCAATTAAAAATTTAGTTTATCAGATATAAAAAAGATGGGATTTAGGATCCTATCTTTTTTGTTAACGATTATATTCTGCTAGCACTGCCTTAACCCATTCTTCATTGCGCTTGCCATGAGGCTGGAAGTCGACAACTCGTTTGGTTGAATTCCAACTATTATCGACCCGGGTAATAATTAATTGCAAATATTCATCTGGCAAATCCTTCATGATTAATTGGGGCCACTCAATTACTACTAATCCTGGCTCAGCTAAATAACCATTAAGATCAATTGATGACAAGTCATCGCTTTCCAAACGATAAAAATCCATATGAAATAAGGGCAATTTGGCTTCACGGTACTCACGCACAATTGTGAAAGTGGGGCTTTTAACCGGTCTTCTAACTCCCAGTGCTCGACCTAAGCCTTGCGTCATCGTTGTTTTTCCTGCTCCTAAATCTCCATTTAGAAGAAGCAAATCATGTGCTTGAGCATTATTAGCCAGAGCTGCACCTAAGCGCTGCATATCATCAGCTGAATTGACTTCAAGTTTCATTCTATTCATCCTTTGCCAAAGTTTGAGCGGCGGTCAAAATACCCATGTAATAAACATCTTCGCTGCTTGCACCACGTGACAAATCATTGATTGGAGCAGCCAAACCTTCAAGAATTGGACCAACTGCAGTGAATTTGCCTAACCTTTGCGCAATCTTGTAACCGATATTGCCTGATTGAAGTTCTGGAAAAACAAAGACATTAGCATGACCAGCAACTTTTGAACCAGGTGCTTTTCTTTCACCAACGCTTGGAACAAAAGCAGCATCAAATTGCAATTCACCATCAGCTGGAATATCTGGATGTGCTTCTTTAAATTTAGCAACAGCATCTTGCACTTTGGTAACCATATCGCCTTTAGCTGAACCCTTGCTTGAGAAGCTTAAGAAGGCAACCTTTGGATCAATTTCGGCCATCTTGGCAATTTTAGCTGCTTCATAACCAATTTCAGCTAAAGTATCACTATCAGGATCAATGTTCATCGCACAATCAGCAAAGATATAGCGTTCATCATCACGTTCCATAATCATCACACCAGATACGCGGTGCATGCCTGGAGCTGTTTTAACAATTTGCAAAGCTGGACGAACCGTATCTGCAGTTGAATGTGCTGCACCAGAAACCATTCCATCCGCCAGGTCCATTTTAACTAGCATGGTACCAAAGTAGCTACCTGCTTTAAGCATCTTATGTGCATCATCAAGCGTGTTCTTGCCTTTACGAACCTCGATGAATTTTTGACACATTTTTTCAAAATTAGCATATTGGTCTGGGTCAATAATGTTAATACCGGTTAAATCTAAATTATTATCAGAAGCCAATTTTTCAATTTCTGACTTTCTTCCAAGTAAAGTAACTTCAATCAGCTTCTCTGCTTCTAGTTTAGTTGCTGCCTTTAAAACTCTTAAATCAGTTCCTTCTGGAAAAACCAATCTTGGCTTCTTAGCTGCATTTTTAACTTTAGTCTTAAATAAATCAAATACGCTCATATTTATTCCTCTCTAGCGCTATGCTATATCATCTTGACTAACTGTTTCTGGCAATTGCCAATCAATTGGCGTTTCGCCAAAATCTTTCAACGCATTATTACAACGGGAAAATGGTCGTGAGCCAAAAAATCCTCGATCTGCAGAAAAAGGACTTGGGTGCGCAGACTTAATAACAAAGTTCTTATCCTGATCAATTAATGGAATCTTGTTTTGTGCAAAGCGGCCCCACAAAATGAAGACCACCTTGCCACGCTGACTCAATGCTTTAATCGCTGCATCAGTAACTTTTTCCCAGCCTTTGCCCTGATGGCCATTAGCATGACCGTAAGGGACCGTTAAGACAGCATTCAATAACAATACGCCTTGATCTGCCCATTTCTTAAGATAGCCATGATTGACTGGGCGAGCTCCAACGTCATCATATAGTTCTTTATAAATATTTTTTAGTGATGGCGGTAAAGTGGTCCCAGGCATGACTGAAAAGCTCATTCCATTTGCTTGTCCCGGATTGTGATAAGGATCCTGCCCCAGAATGACAACCTTTGTTTTTGAAAAAGGCGTTAACTTAAAAGCAGTAAAAATGTGATACATATCCGGGTAAATTTTCTTTGTAGAATATTCTTCTTTCAGAAAATCATGCAGATGGTGATACTCTTCACTTGCAAAAACCGGATCAAGCACCTGATCCCAATCATTGCCAATTAGCTCTTTCATTAATAGCTCCAACCTCTTTTCTAGTCACCTTTATGGTATCATGAAACTAGAAATTTATGGAGGGAAGCTATGATTAAATTAGTTGCTTGTGATTTAGATGGTACTCTCTTTAACAGTGATATGATCGTATCTAAGGAGAATGCTGAGGCCATTCATGAAGCTCAAAAAAGTGGAATTGAATTTTTGGTAGCAACTGGACGGGCACCAAAAGAATCGAAGGTTTTGCTCAAAGATGCACACATTCATACCGGCTTTATCAATCTGAATGGAGCTTTGGTTTATAACACAGATGGTGAGTTAATTATCAAGCATGCAATCAAAAATGAAAAGGCAATGCAAGTTATTAATTTGCTGCATCAAGAGCATTTTTATTTTGAAATTCTAACTGCTGAACATGTCTATACCGAAAATCTCGATGCACGAATCTCAAATATCGCTCATTTGATGGTCGACTTAAACCCTGGTATCACCTTTAAACAGGCCGTAGCTATCTCAGCTGGTAACAAGTCGATTATGAATATGACTGAAGTTTCTAGCTTCAAGGAATTATTTGCTCATTCAGACGAAGAAATTATGAAGATCATTGCTTTTGACTCACGTGGTCATGAGGCCTTCAGCGATGTTATCAATAAAATGAACAAGATGGGTGGTTTGGCAATTTCATCCAGTTCTTCTGCCAACATTGAAATTAATGCCAAGCAGGCACAAAAAGGCATCGCCTTATTAGATTATGCCAAAACTCGTTCTATTAAACGCGAAGAAATTGCAGCAATTGGCGACAATCTTAATGATGAGAGCATGATCCGTGAGGCTGGCGTTGGCGTAGCCATGGGAAACGCGATTCCTGCAATTAAAAAGCTGGCACAATTAGAAACAAAGACGAATAATGAAAATGGCGTTGCAGCGATTTTAAAAGTTTTTATCAAAAAATAGAGGTGACCAATATGCAGTATTTATTGCACCTAAACCAAGAAAAAGCCTATGGTCAAATTCCTGTAACCGGTCCAAATGGCAAAGTTCAATACATTGTTCGTGGAAACCTAGACAATCCTAACCACACCGTTTACTTATACAATATTCAAAATCAGGAAATCGGTCGCCTATTCTTTGATGGCGCAGGCTTAATTGAGTCTTTTTCAATCGATGTGGTTAATCACTCTTTGGTAAGCGTTAAAAAGGTCAATAGTAAGTTAACCAACCTTTTCTTCGTGACCCGCCTTAATTATTTAGTTACTGGAAGCATAAAAAAAGGCACTTACACATTTCGCTCAGGACTTAAAAATGTTGCAAGTGTCAAAACAATTATCGGACATTCTGGCGTTGATTTGGTTTGTGAAATTTTACGTCCAGAAGATATTCCGTTTATTTTATTAATTTCAGTTTTATTTACTCAGTGGCACGTGACGCCACTCAGATTACCAACTTTCCCACCGATTGGTCGTTTTTCAACTGAGCCTAACTAAATTTCTTTAATCATGTGATCATAAGTCCGATCACCGATAGTCATTGAATTAGTGGTTTTAAAGCCCTTGTGTTCATATAAACTTTGAGCACGAGGGTTTTCTTTGTCAACATTTAGGCTCAGTTTATGATAACCCCGCTTTTTTGCTACTTTTTCGGCTAGATCCAATAAACGCGTGCCTACACCTTTACCCCAATGGTCGGGATGAGTAGCTAAGGCATCAATATACCATTCATGCGGCCAGGCCTCTTGGTCAGAAAAAATGACAGTTGAGCTGGACAATCCAGCTTTGGGATATTCTGATTTCAAAACGAAATTAATAATTTTTTGGTCACAGTAAGGATACATGTCAATCATGCCTCTTACTCGCCCTTTTCATCGGCATCAACCCAAATGCGACGATAAGAATAACGATAATGCTCCGAAATAAAACCCAGTCTCATCAAATCGTAAAAAGTTGATCAGGTAATTTTTTAATGCTTTCCATATCCATTTCCTCAAAAATTCGTTGCAAAATCGGGAAAACAAATGGAAAATCAGATTTTTCAGCTTTTCTAAATCATAGTTTTTACACCTCACTATAATAAGGGTAACGAAGAAGTATCCTTTATGCAAGAAAAGGCAGCTATGACTGATTGTCATAACTACCTTACAAGAAAGTGATATAGATATAGATGTATCTGCCATAATTTTTTGAGTAATAAGGAACTGGCAGAGATTGAACTTTTGAAAGTAGAACTAATGTGTAGTTCTGCTTTCATTTCTCATTATACTTCTTCGATCTAAATTAGCAAGTTATTTTTAGAATTAATATTTGCTTTATTATTAGTCTTTCTTATCGCTAATAATAACATCTATATGTTGTTTAATAGATATAAAAAAAGCCTCTGCATTTGCAGAGACTTTTTATGACAGTTTTAATTAGTCTTGGTAGTTTACCAAAGCTAAGTATGAGTCAGGCTTAAGTGAAGCACCGCCGACTAAACCACCATCGATATCTGGCTTAGCCATTAATTCCTTAATGTTGGCTGGATTTACAGAACCACCGTATTGGATACGAATGTTTTCAGCAGTTTCTTCATTGTACAAGTCCTTGATAGTTTCACGGATAGTCTTGCACATTTCTTCAGCTTGATCAGATGAAGCAGTCTTGCCAGTACCAATAGCCCAGATTGGTTCATAAGCAATAACAAGTGAAGAAACTTGGTCAGCAGTTAAACCATCAAGAGCAGCCTCGATTTGGTTAACAACCCATTCTTCTTGCTTGTTTGCTTCACGGGTTTCAAGCGATTCGCCACAGCAAATAATTGGCTTCAAACCATTAGCAAAAATAGCCTTAGCTTTCTTGTTAATGTCTTCATCAGTTTCGTGGAAGTAGATACGACGTTCTGAGTGACCAATAATTACGTAGTCCATGCCCATTTCCTTCAAAACCTTTGGAGAGGTTTCACCGGTGAAGGCACCTTCATCTTCGAAGTAGCAGTTTTCTGCACCGATGCGCAAGTTTGAACCCTTAGCTGCTCTTCTCAAAGCATCAAGGTCAACTGCTGGAGCACAAATAAGTGATTCAACTTTTGCAGGATCTGGCAACTTGTCCTTAACTGCTTCAACGAATTCAGTAGTTTCTTCTGGGTTCATGTGAAGTTTCCAGTTACCAGCAATAATTGGTGTACGCATTAATTAATCGTCCTTTCTTACTTATCTGAGATGCAAGCAATACCAGGTAATTCCTTACCTTCAAGGTAGTTAAGTGAAGCACCACCACCGGTTGAAATGTGGGTAATCTTAGGTGCGATACCTAATTGCTTAGCAGCAGCAGTTGAGTCACCACCACCGATAATAGTAGTAGCGTCAGTTAAGTCAGCTAAAGCACGACCAACTTCCAAAGTGCCTTTAGCAAAGTTTGGCATTTCGAATGCGCCCATTGGTCCATTCCAAACAACAGTCTTAGCATCCTTCAAGATTTCCTTGAACTTTTCAACAGTCTTAGGACCGATGTCAAGACCCATCATGTTGTCAGGAATGTCGTCACCAACAACTTCACGTGAAGCATCGTTAGAAAATTCAGTAGCAGCAACGTTGTCTACTGGAAGAACGATCTTGTCGCCAGCTTCTTTCAAAAGCTTCTTAGCAAGGTCAACCTTGTCTTTTTCAAACAATGATTTACCAATCTTGTGGCCTTGAGCTGCTAAGAAGGTGTAAGCCATACCACCGCCGATTAAAATGTGGTCTGACTTAGGAATCAAGTTAGTAATAACACCAATCTTGTCTGAAACCTTAGCACCACCCAAGATAGTTACGAATGGGTGTACTGGGTTAGCAACAGCGTTACCCAAGAATTTGATTTCCTTTTCCATCAAGAAACCACCAGCAACTGGCTTGCCATCTTTCTTCATAGCAGTGGCAATACCAACGTTTGAAGCGTGGCTTCTGTGTGCAGTACCAAAGGCATCGTTTACAAACATGTCACCAAGGCTTGCCCAGTATTCGCCAAGCTTAGGATCGTTGCCTGATTCCCGTTTGCCGAAGTCATTGTCGATATCTTGGAATCTAGTGTTTTCAAGAACAACAACGTCGCCATCTTTCATGTTGTTGATAGCATTTTCAACTTCCTTGCCTTCGTTTGAAGGTACGAAAGTTACAGGCTTCTTAAGCAATTCGCTCAAGCGTTTAGCAACGGGCTTCAATGACAATTCTTTCTTGTCAGCATCAGACTTTACACGGCCCAAGTGACTCAAAAGAATAGCCTTGCCACCATGTTCAATGATGTACTTAATAGTTGGCAAAGCAGCAACAATTCTGTTGTCATCACCAATAACACCATTCTTAATTGGAACGTTGAAATCAACACGCATTAAAACTTTCTTACCTTTAACGTCAAGGTCAGAAATGATTAATTTAGCCATTAATATTCCTCCGAACTTAATTTATTTTCTCTTCAAAAAAAGGCGGAAGGAAGAATCTCCCTCCGCCTTCTCAATTACCGCTTATCTATAATCGATTATTAAACTAATGATTAAAGAGTAGCAAAGTGTAACAAAGTACGAACCATTTGGCAAGTGAATGAGTATTCGTTGTCGTACCAAGCAACAGTCTTAACTAATTGCTTGTCACCTGCAGTAGTTACCATAGTTTGAGTTGGGTCAAAGATTGAACCAGCAGTCATGTTGATTACATCGCTTGATACCATGTGGTCTGCGTTGTAAGCAAATGAAGGACTTTCGTACTTCTTCATAGCTGCGTTAACTTCGTCAGCAGTAACCTTCTTCTTCAAGATTGATACCAATTCAGTTTCTGAACCATCTGGAACTGGAACACGTTGTGCGTGACCGTTCATCTTGCCGTTCAAGTTTGGCAATACCAAACCAATAGCCTTAGCTGAACCAGTAGTATGTGGAATAATGTTTTCGGCAGCTGCACGAGCATCTTGTTCCTTACCACTACGTGCAGGACCATCCAAGGTCATTTGTGTACCAGTGTAAGCGTGAATAGTAGTCATAGTAGCAACTTCGATACCAAATTCCTTGTCCAAAGCGTTAGCCATTGGTGCAAGTGAGTTAGTAGTACATGAAGCAGCTGAAACAATCTTGTCGTCAGCAGTTAAAGTATCTTCGTTTACTGAGTAAACAATAGTCTTCAAGTCGTTGCCGGCTGGAGCTGAGATCAATACACGCTTTGCACCTGCGTCAAGGTGTGCTTGAGACTTAGCTTTGCTAGTGTAGAAACCAGTACATTCAAGTACGAAGTCAACACCATCGTTCTTTACCCAAGGAATGTTTTGTGCTTGTGGTTCTGCGTAAACACGGTACTTCTTGCCATCAACAACGATTGAGTCATCAGTTGATGAAACTTCGTGGTTGAAAGTGCCATGAGTAGTGTCGTACTTAAGCAAGTAAGCTAACATTGCTGGAGTAGTCAAGTCGTTGATAGCAACAACTTCGATGTCCTTAGTCTTTTCGCCTAAGTCCATAATACGACGGAATGCTAAACGACCGATACGGCCGAAACCGTTAATACCAATTTTAACTGTCATAATCTAAAAGTCCTCCTTAAGAACTATAAACAACAATTTATTTTAAACAGGAATATTACTTCCTCTTTAAAATCATATTTGAGGCACCCTCATCAGTAATCAACCAGGTTTGACGAGGTGCATTTGGCATATAAGCTTTAATCGCAGCAGCTTTCTTGCTGCCACAAGCAAAGGCAAATATGTAAGGTATTTTCTTTAGATTCTCAAACTGCAATCCAACCTGGGTGATGCGGTCGACAATCTTACCCTGGTCATCGAAGAAACACCCGAAACATTCGGTGACCGCTTTTTTCTCACGCAATTCAGAAAGCTTGATTGAATCATAGCCTCTTCTTTTAGCCATTTCTTGGGCTAAACCAATACCATGAATTACGGCATCGCTTTGTGAGATATCTTGCAACACATCAGAAATAGATGATTCACGAATCAATGAACGATAAGCTGCTGCAGAAACCTGCTCGGGCAAATACAAAGCTTTATAAGTACCATGTGTTTGCGCAGCCATCTCTTGGACGATTGTGTTGCTTTGTGTTGCAACATTCTCGCCTAGCGCTCCTCGTCCAGGCACAAACTCAAGCTGACGATTATTGCCTAAACTTGCAGACAAATACTTTGCCGAGTTAGCTAAAGCCTGACCACCTAAAACGGTAATGATTGAATGCCCTAATGGAAGAAGCAAATCAAGTGCTGAACTCAATGCTTCACCCATTTCCTGATAAACACGATCTTGCAAATCGGCATCTCCCGGAACTATTATCGTCCGGTCGATTCCCAACCTCTTTGCAAGTTTCACTTCGTTTTCACCAGCATTGAACAAACGATCAATAAATGGTGCTGCATCTCTTAATGTCTTCTTGCCCTTCTCTGTTAAAAACATGCCAAAGCTTTTAATTTCAATTAGGCCAAGCTCTTTTAAATACTCGGTCTCGGTACGAACATTCCGCTCTGACAAGCCCAAATGCTGAGCGACATTTCTTCTCCCAATTGGAGCATTTAGTGAAATTTGCTCAAGAACAAGATATCTTTGTCGAAATACTTTTAAGATATCGGGAACGAGAGCTTCAAGCAAGGAAAAATCCGAGTTCATTGCTTCTCCTTCCCATGGGACACCTTTCGTCCATTAATGTGACACTTAGTGTCCCAGATTGCTTAAAAATATAAGAGAAACGCGGAGTCACGATTTATTAATCACTCTTACATTTCCCATCGACACTGTTAGTATAACAATGAATTTTTTACAATTCAAGAAAAAACTCACTGATTTTAAAAATACACTAACTTAAGTAAAAAGGTTTTTATTTAGACTGATATTTTGATATAATAGTGTTTGTGTATTCGGGTCCTTAGTGTAATGGATCGCACGTAAGATTCCGGTTCTTGAAATCTGGGTTCGACTCCCAGGGGACCCATCAAAAAAGCTCATAATCGTACAACCGCGATTATGAGCTTTTTGTTTTTGACTATTTTTTCTCCTGCACAATGTAAATTGGTCGTTCTTTAACCTGCAAGAAGATTTTGCCAATATATCTTCCAATAATACCAATGCACAATAATTGTAAGCCACCAATTAATAAAATACTGCTTACCAGTGATGCCCAGCCTAATACTGCAGCATCTGGATTGAAAGCATGACGAATGATAACAGCTATAAAGCCAATGATCGACACTAATGAAGCAAAACTGCCAATCCAGACCGCAATATTTAAGGGAGCAAGCGAGAAGTCGGCAATTCCATCTGAAGCATATTTGAATAATTTCCATGCGCTCCAATCACTTGTACCGGCCACTCTTTCGACATTATGATAATCAAGATATTTTATTCTAAATCCGACCCAAGAAAAAATCCCTTTAGAAAAACGACTATATTCACGCATTTCTAACACAGCATCAACCACCTGTCTCGTCATCATTCGATAATCACGCGCACCGGAAACAATCTGGGTATTAGAAATACGATTAATAAACTTATAAAATTGATCGCTCAAGAAAGACTTAATCTTGGCCTCACCAGTTCGATCTACCCTTCTTGTTCCAATACAGTCCCATTCTCCTGACTCCAAAAGCTTATACATTTTAGGCAAGAACTCTGGCGGATCCTGCAAATCGACGTCCATGTCAACGATATAATCGCCAGTAGCATTTTTAAGACCAGCATATAAGGCTGCTTCTTTGCCAAAATTGCGCGAAAAGGACAAATAATGAACTTCTTCCGGATGTGCTTTATGCAGCTTGCGCAATTCATTTAAAGTATTATCTGTTGAACCATCATTGACGAAAATATACTCAATTTCCACCGGCATCTTTTTGACAACCTTTTCAACTGCCGGATAAAACAGCGGAACAGTTTCTTCTTCTTCATAGCAAGGAACAACAATTGATAACTTCTTCATTAATTTGCCTTCTTTATATACTTAAAAATACCAAAAGCCAATAAACTTAACCAAGCTAGAATGCTTAGATATAATAAAAGCAAAAACCAAATTGGCGTCTTGAAGTGCAATGTAGCAACATTTTCGCCAGCTTTCTGTGTAATTGTCGGACTGCCGATTCTGCTTAATTGCGTTTTGATTTTTTTACCATTTACAGTTAGTTCAGATTGTTTATAAAGCACTACTGGCAATTTTATCTTGCCTGCTTTTTTTATTTTACCATTTGAGCTGCAAGACACCGCCACTCAAGACTTGATAATGAAACTTGCCGCTCAAATCCAGCTCGACAATCTCACGCACATAAGCATTATCAACCTTTTTAGCAGATATTTTGCCATGGTATGTCGGCAGATAATCTGGATTTACTTTGATGATCAAATCAAGCCACGCGGGCCGTTTGAACGAAGGCTTGACCATGCTCAGTATTGCTGACGCCGAAGGTTCGATATTTATTTTTGAGACCTTGGACATAATTATAATGGCTAGCGTGCAAAGCTTGATTATTCTCGCCAGACTTTGCGTTTTTTACCGTATAAACCCGGCTCTGATTAAGAGCTGTATGCTGAATGATCCGGGAATAATTTGCACCAAAATTTTCAAAAATTACAAAAGCAAGACCGGCGTAAGCGACCTTCTACCAAGCCTGATATTTGCTTAATTCCGTCAAGCTTAAAGCAATTCCCAATTCTAATAACGGATAGGCAATGATTAAAAGTCGATGCGGAAATTGCAAATACGATTTTAAAAATGGCATTTGCTTTGCTCAAAGCCTGCCAATTGATTAAACAAGTAGAAAGAATGAAGAAGATTCTAACCTCAATTGAAACGATAAAATTGAGCTTATTTGTCTTAAATATAGTCAGAGCATTACCAGCAGCATCCCGCCCCAAGCAATCAAATTTGTATGATCAAATCATGCTTGAATTGAACCAATTTTAATGTATAAAACTGCCACCATCACGCTAGCAATTTCGTTAGCTTTAGCCTTTCGTGCCAGGAAATACATACCTGTGCCTGCACCTATGCACAGAATGAAGTAAGTTAAAATCTGATAGCGAAACAAGCTGCCGCAAATTAACAGCAAAAAGCCATTAAAGTAGGCAAAAACGGCCCGTACATTGCATTGATTATTCGTCCGCTATGATTAAAGGCAAAGTTGGCCTGAAAATAGGAAAAATGGCCTGTTCTTATTTACTCTTCCGCATCATAAAAACGATTGTAATGAAAAATCGTATCGATATCGATTACTAATTGTCCGTTGGACAACTGAATTTCTGCAAGCAAAAGCGTTGCTAAAATAATAATTAGAAAGGGCCAGGTTCTATTCAAAAATTGATTCAACTGAATTCTTTTGCTCATCTTGTTATCTTTGTCACTTTCCTACTTCTTGAAGGTAATTGCTTTATTAACAACAAATTGAATTAAAGTTGCAATAATGGTTGAGACGATCTTTACCACTAATGCGTTTTGACCTAACAGCGTTACAAAAATGAAGATGCATGCTGTTGTAAACAGTGTCGTGATTTGTCCTACTAGATAATATTCAACAAACCGCCGCCACATATGATCATTCACTTTGAAGTTGGTATAAAGTTCCAGAAAAAATTATTGATTAAGCCGCAACTTGAAGAAATAAAATTTGCCAGTTCAGGATTGATTTTTTAGACAAATCGCTAATAGCCAATATATGCCGAAATCAACGACCAAGCCTAAAACTCCAATCAAGCCATATTTAATTAGTTCAATAAAGCTTTCACTTCTTATTAGTGAAGCAACTTGTTGTTTCTCATCACTATATCCTACTTGCTATTCTTGTTAGTTTTTACGTTAGTATTTATGATAACCTATTTTAGTCAAAATTTGCATTACATTTAAAAAGCAAAACTTTTTTATGCATTTTAAATATGGAAACAAAAAAGCTGTCCCAAATAGGACAGCTCATTTAATTAAAAAAACTGATTTGCAGTACCTGAAGTTAATTCAGCTCTTTGTGCAAATTGAACATAAAGCTTAGAACCACTTGCAGAAATTCCTTCGATTTCTCGACGAACATTGAAGCGGTAATGTTTTTCTGCAGTACCATTTTCTGCGACCTTAAAGATATTATCGTTAAAGCCTACGTAGAAGTGACCATTGCCATAAGCAAAACCTTGAACAGGAGCACCGTTCTTCACAAAATTGTCTTCAGTTGCATGCCAAACGTCATTGCTTAAAGTAAGCTTCCAGTATTCATAGTAGCTATTGCCACCATTATGGAACAAAGCATACATTGTACCATCACCACTGAAAGTTGCGTTGTGGATGTAACGGTTATCTGCGATTTGGAAAGTCCAGATCTTGTTGATCTTCATATCGCTATTGCGGATTTGCAAAATTTCTTCTGCACGATTGCCTTTTCTATAATTATTATCATTAGCCATTACATAAATATAAGCACTGGATGAACCTAAAGACTGACCATGACCCAATTTAATATACGGTGAAACCTTGATGTTCTTAGCATAGCTCTTAAAAGTGCTCCATTTCATGGTAGTCAAATTCTGTGCAGCAGTTTTGCTCTTAAGTGCATTTAAGTTATAGGAAACCAAGTGGCCATATTGACTGGATGAGCTAGTGAACGTTGAAGTAGTGAAAATGCCACCATTAACAGTCATACCTTCCGGAATAACGCCAACTTGACCCATTGTGTCTGCAGCTTGGTTGTAGCCTAAACTTACAAACCGTGGCTGGAACAATCTTGTCTTCAATGTCAAACCGTTGCTCTTAAAAGTATTGCCAGTAGTTTCTGAGCGATAACCGTGTGCACTGTTCCAATTTCTTGAAGAGCTCTTCGATGATCCCTTCCATGGACTAACTTCGGTAAGGCCTTTTTTAACTGAAGCGGATGGTGAAGCTGGATAATTTTGGTGAACATTTACTTGCACTGAAGCTTGTGCTTTACCGTAACTATACTTTACAGTTGTTGATTTTGAAGAGACGCTACTTTGAGAAACATTGACCTTGCTTGGATTAATGGCCGTACCTTGGCTGTCAGTAACGTAGTTAATTGCGTCTCTAGTTGGGAATGAATAGCTTGATCCACTGACTAAATCAATGGTAGAAATGTATTTCTTAGATTGAATTTGGCCATTCTTAAAATATTTAGTGGAAGTAAATTTCCCAGATGGACCATTTTTAGTTACGCGATGATAAATTGTATAGTTGCCTGTACCTGCAATTTTAGTCACAGCTTTGCTGTAGCTTTTAGCAGAAACTGTTTCATTGCTTGCGATACCTACTGAACTTGTTAACAAAATACCTGCTGCTATGGCAGCAAATTTCCATTTACTTTTCATTCATATTTCTCCAAAGCAAAAGAAACTAATACTCTAGTATTTTAGTTTCGTTTATTAATTACTAGTTTTTTATTAGAAGAATATTAATGCAGAAGTATTTTATATATATATGTAGAGTATAATATAAAAAGTTCACAATTGTTTTTAGATATAGGAGATATTTATGGTAGAAATGGAAAATAATCCAAAAAAAATGATGTGGACTACCTTAGCAATGATGGCCTTCTCAACTGTCTGGGGCTTTGGTAACGTTGTTAATGGTTATGTCTACTTCGACGGAACAAGAGTTATTTTCAGCTGGATCGTCATGTTCCTGCTTTATTTTGTTCCTTATGCACTAATGGTTGGTGAACTTGGTGCTACTTTTAAAAACTCCGAAGGTGGTGTTTCCTCATGGGTTACCGCCACAATGGGTGCCAAATGGGCCTACTATGCAGGTTGGACCTATTGGGCTTGTCACGTTGTTTATATTTCAAGTAAAGGTACCGGTGGTTTGAGAGCCATGGCTTGGGGCATTTTTGGCAATACTAATTGGTATGATGCCTTGCCAACCTTTACCACACAATTAGCCACCTTAGCTGTCTTCTTATTTTTCTGCTGGGTTGCCAGTCGTGGTATTCCTGTTCTTAAAGGTTTAGCCACAGTTGCCGGAACTTCAATGTTTATCATGTCAATTCTATTCATCATCATGATGTTTGCAGCTCCTGCACTTAATCCACATGCTTCTTATTACAGCATTAACTGGAATTGGAAGAATTTGATGCCAACTTTCAATGCTAAATACCTAACCTCACTATCCATCTTGGTATTCGGGGTTGGTGGCTGTGAAAAGATTTCTCCTTATGTAAATAAGGTTAAAAATCCTTCAAAGAACTTCCCTAAGGCAATGATGGCCTTAGCGATTATGGTTATGGTATCCGCTATTTTAGGAACATTTGCTATGGCTTTGATGTTTGATCCTAAAGTTGTTAACAACAACTTGAACGAATACATTTCTAACGGTGCATATATGGCCTTTGATAAATTGGGACAATACTACCATGTTGGCGGCTTATTCATGTACATCTATTCTTGGTGCAACGTTATTGGTCAGTTCTCTACTTTGGTAATCAGTATCGATGCGCCACTTAGAATGCTTTTGGGAAGCAAGGAAGCAAAAGAGTATATTCCTAAGCGCTTGTTGAAACTTAACAAACATGGTGCATATATCAATGGTATCTGGATGGTTATCATCCTTTCTGGTGGCTTAATCGTAGCCCAAGCTTTGCTTCCAAATGCTCAAGCAGTTATGGCTCAACTGGTTAAATTGAACTCAACTACAATGCCAATGCGTTACCTTTGGGTATTTGCAGCCTACATTGCGTTAAGAAAGAAACAACAAAAATTTGCTAAAAACACTACTTATCAGATGACTAAGCATCAAGGCTTAGCCTACACAGCCGGAATTTGGTGTTTCTTTGTTACTGCAGCCTGCTGTATCATGGGAATTTACTCACCAGATCCATTTACCTTGTTCTTAAATATCATTACGCCAATTATCTTGATCGCTTTGGGTATTATCTTGCCTGCTATCAAAAAGCATCAAGACGCCAAATTAAGTTAATCATATTTAGAATAATTATAAATAAAACCGTCCCTTTTCG
>NZ_ADNY01000037.1 GCF_000178475.1 Lactobacillus amylolyticus DSM 11664
TAAAAAATAGCACTGAAGATTTACTATCCTCAGTGCTATTTATTTTTTTAGATAAACTATTTGTTGTTTTCAGTTACGTCAATTACCAAATGCTCATTAACGAAGGCCATCATTCCGAGCTTGCCTAATTCACGACCATAACCCGATTTCTTAACACCGCCAAATGGCAATTCGCCTGAAGTAATCCAGCGGCCATTAATTACTGTCATGCCAGTTTCAATTTTGGCAGCAACTTCTTGTGCATGCTTAATGTCACTGCTAATGACAGATGAACCTAAGCCATAGCTTGAATCATTAGCTAATGCGATTGCTTGATCTTCATCATCGACGCAGTAGACCTCAGCCACTGGTCCAAATAATTCTTTATTGTAGATAGGATTCTTTTGATCAATATTTGTTAAAATCATTGGTCTGAAGAAGGCACCCTTAGAATCAATTTCCGGATATTGGTAGAAGACTTTTGCACCCGCATCAATACTTTTTTGTACTTGAGCAGCTAGTTTTTCTTTTGCTCTTTGAGAATTCATTGGTGGCAAAGTTGTGTCTGTTTCGAGTGGATCCCCGGCCTTTAAGCTAGAGAAGACGTTCTTAAGTTCATGCAATACTTCATCATAGCGTGATTTAACTACAATGATTCTCTTGGATGAAGTACATACTTGACCATCATTATAAGTTCTTGCATCACGCAGCACGTTGCGTAAAACTTGTGGATCAGCATCATCTAAAACGATTAAGGCATCGTTGCCGCCAAGTTCCATCGTTGATTTCTTCAAGTTTTTACCAGCTTCTTCAGCTACAGCCACACCACCGCGTTCTGATCCAGTCAGAGCTACGCCTTGAATTCGTGGATCTTGAATGATTTGAGCCAATTGATCATAGCTTGGATAGAGATTAAGCAGACTGCCTTCAGGAGCCCCAGCGCGCTTAATAATGCGCTCAATCAGCTTAGCAGAACTAGGTACGTTATGTGCATGTTTTAAAATAATTGGATTACCAACGACAAAGTTAGGTGCAAAAACTCGAATAACTTGATAAAGTGGGAAGTTCCATGGTTCACATGCTAAAACAACTCCGGTTGCTTGTTTTAAATAATAAGCATTGCCAAGGTCAGTTTTTAAAGGTTCAGGTTTGAGCATGTTAGCGCCATTTTTAGCATAATAGTCACAAATGTTGGCACATAATTCTACTTCTTCCCTGGATTCGGAAAGAAGTTTGCCCATTTCCAGCGTCATCATTTTTGCTATTTCGTCTTCGTGTTCGTGAAAGGCAGCAGCGATTTTGCTCAAAATTGCTGCTCGGCTCGCTGGCTCTTCATGCCGCCATTTTTTTATATAGTGAATAAGCCAAATTAATTGTTTCGTCAATTCGTTCAGCTGTTGGATTATCGAAATTAGCAAAGTTTTCATTGTTATAGGGGTTGATTGATTGATATCTCGACATGTTTTTACCTCACTTTGTTCAAAGCTAAAATAAGTTCACTTACTATTATAAAGCGTTTACAAAAAGGATGGTAGTATTTAAACTTATCGAAACTAAAGCTTAATTTTATCCAAGGCCAATTTTGCTTTGGTTAAGATATATTGGTCATGGTTAAACCGCGCAAAAGCACGAGCATCATGGAAATGCTGCATAGCCATTTTTTAAGATCATTTGGCATTTGCATTCAATCCTAAACGATAAAGAATTCTCCCCATATAATAAACCTCATGAAAACGAGAACCAATCTTATATGCATGGTGCAACAAGTGATCTGAATCCTTCATGTAATTATGTCGTCCATAAAGCCAACAAATAATAAAGATTATCAGGGCTAGCCAGTCTTCATCTATGATTTCTTGAAAATATGCAAGCGCCTTGACCTGATCTTGTTCATTTTCCAAGGCATAAATACCATTCAAATAATTGTAGTGAACCCGATCGTAGGGAAGCCGAAGATCACTGGGCTGCAATTCTTTCAATAAACTGTGTATTTCAGAATAATCAAAACGCAAATAAGCATTTTCAGCTTGGCTTAAATTGCGCCAAGCCTTGGTTTGATGCTGGTTGACGACAATATCGCCAACTTCAATATCCAGTCTTTGACAGAGCAATGCCAAAATTTTAAAAGAGGGAATTTTTTACCACTTTCAAAATTACTGAGAGTCGCTTGCGTGCAAATGCCCTTTGCCAGTTCTGCCTGTGAGATTTTCTTCTTTTTGCGGATCGCAATAAATTTTTCTAGATCAATCATAAAATTTTATTTTTGTCTTTTAATTCTTTGTCGTAAATAATCTAGGGATTCATCAAGATAATCTTTGCCATAATCCATCGCATGTCTTTGACCTTTGATAACCAAAAGTTCGACTTCATGATCATGTTTTGCCAAGAATTTAATGAAATTGAGAACACTGTCAAGCGGCGTTAATTCATCAGCGGAATTGATCATCATTAAGCTAGATAAATTACTGAAGTCGTAGGCAGCAGCGTCCATTTTTTGCAAAATAGCTTCTTGCTTACCACCGGCATAAGTAGTAACGAAATATTTGTAGAAACTATTATGAATTTGAGCAGGATCAGTATAAGCAAAATCATTTTTAGCATCTGGTGAAGCTTTTACAGTTTCATGGTTTTTAATCCAATGAGAAAAATCAACTGGAGCAGACCAGGTTACTGTTGGGAAGCCATATTGTCCTGCCACTTGCAATGCCATTGTACCGCCAACGCTTGCACCGATTTGAACGATATTTTTTTGATCATCAGGATCAGTGTATTCAGAATTAAGCAGCCAGTTAACAAAATGTATTGCATCTTGATGAGCAGCTGGGAAAAGGTGAGCCGGTGCCAAACTGTATTCAGGTACGAAAGTTACGAATCCGGCATTGGCCAAGTTTACGGCTAGTGGCTTGACGCTATTTTTATTGCCGCGGAACCAGCCACCACCGTGCCAAAAGATCAAAATTTTCGTATTAGAAGTTGTATCATTTGGAAAGTAGATATCTGTACTTAAATTTTTGTCTTGATCATAAACAATATCATTTTTAATAATAGCCATAGTAATCCATCCTTTTGTGAAATCTACGCTTTTATTATAGCTTTAAAAAAGTGGCTCGCAGTTGGAAAATTATTTACGTATTTTTGAAATATGAGTCAGATAAAGATTTTTTTGTTAAAATTAAACTGCTAATAAATAGATGATTGATGGAGATGAGAGCGTGCATTTATCAGAAGAAAAAAGTCGCAAATTAATTAATTATGCCACAATTGTTTCTAGTATCATTATTGTTCTGCTAGTCATTTATTGGTACCGATTGGGGATTTTTACCGATCAAGATAAAATGCGGGCCTACCTTGCTAATAAAAAAATAATTGGTCCAGTAGTTTTTGTTTTGATTCAAATTGTGCAAGTAGTAATTCCAATTATTCCAGGTGGAATATCGCTGCTTGGCGGGGTGGTTTTCTTCGGGCCGATCTGGGGCTTTATTTATAACTACATCGGCATTTGTATTGGCTCACTGATTAATTTCTTTTTAGCACGTTATTACGGCAGAAGTTTTATCTTGCATATAGTTTCTGAAGAAACGCTAAACAAATATATGAAATGGGCCAAAAATCAAAAGCGTTTCAATTGGTTCTTCGCTTTGTGCATTCTCGCTCCAGCTGCACCTGATGATGTTCTGTGCTTATTAGCAGGACTAACTGAAATGAAATTTTGGACTTATTTTTGGATTATTATTTTATGCAAGCCATGGACAATTGCAGCCTACAGTTTAGGCTTGGTCTATGGTGCAAGATGGTTATTGAAACTTATAGGAAAATAATGTTAGACGGAAAAAGAATTTATTTACGGCGCTTCCAAGTCACGGATGCGCCTGTTTTGCTAAAGTGGGGTCAAAATCATCGTTATCATATATTGGCTGGTTTTGAGGTTTTCAATAATTTGCAAGAAGCCAAAAAAGGGGCCCAGGAGTATGCTAACCGGAAAAACAGTTTTGCCCTTTGTTTAAAAGAAAATAATCAGCTGATCGGTTTGGTAGAATTGTATGAACGCGGTCTAGATGAGGCGAGCCTCCTTAAGACAAAAGAGATTGGCTTCATGCTGGAACAAGATTTTGAAGGACACGGCTATATGACGGAAGCTTTGAAGCTGGTTTTGCATGACGCTTTTGAACAGATGGGACAAACCGAAATTTGGGCGGGGACCTTTGATACAAACTTTCATTCACAAGAATTGCTGGAGCGAATAGGTTTTAAATATGTTTATACAACCGATTATGCTCAAATTTCCAACCTTTTTTCATATAAGGAAAAATATTATTTGCTCAAAAAAGAAGAATGGCTTAAAATGGTTTCAAACACGAAATCTTAAGACTGCTTCAGAGAGTTCACGGTTGGTGCGAGTGAATGGATGTCGTTTCCGGATTTCATAAATGTGGGCAATTAATAGTTGCACGGTTTAGGCGCCGTTATCGCCAATCAATGAGAGCAGTTTTTTAAAAAAACTGAAAATGGGTGGTACCGCGAAGCCGTGTGAGCCGATTCGTCCCAGTATTAGGGATGAGTCGGCTCTTTTTTTCGGAGGTTTTTCTATGTTAGATATTAAAGTGATTCGTGAGAATCTCGATTGGGCTAAGGATAAACTCGCTACGCGTGGAATTAAGCCTGAAGAATTGGACGAAGTTGTTGCAATCGATGCCAAGCGTCGTGATGCTTTGAAGCAAAGTGAACAACTTAAGGCAGAACGTAACGAAGTTTCTAAGAAAATTGGTGAAGCTAAGCGTAACAAGGAAGATGCTAGCGATGCCATTAAGTCTATGAAGGAAGTAAGCAGCAAGATCAAGGATTTGGATAATGAAATTCGTGATTTAAGCGAAAAGCAAGAATACATTTTGCTTCGCTTGCCTAACTTCCCAGCTGATTCAGATCCTATTGGTCCTGATGACAGCTACAATGAAGAAGTTCGTAAATGGAATGAGCCTACTAAGTTCAACTTCAAGCCAAAGGCTCACTGGGACATCGGAACTGATCTTGACATTTTGGACTGGAATCGCGCTTCTAAAGTCTCAGGTGCACGTTTTGTTTTCTACAAAGGTGCAGGTGCATTGCTTGAACGTGCGGTATTCAACTTCTTCTTAGATGAAAATACTAAGGAAGGCTACACTGAAATTATTCCACCTTACTTGGTAAACGATGCTTCAATGCAAGGAACTGGTCAATTCCCTAAGTTCCATGAAGATGTTTATACCATCGTGGATAACGACGATCCAGACAAGCCACGTGATTTGACTTTGATTCCAACTGCTGAAGTTCCTTTGGTTAACTACTTCCGTGACGAAATTATTCATGGCGAAAAGTTGCCAATCAATGTAACTGCTTTGTCACCAGCATTTAGAAGTGAAGCAGGTTCAGCTGGACGTGATACTCGTGGTTTGATCAGAATGCACGAATTTAGAAAAGTCGAAATGGTTAAGGTATGTAAGCCAGAAGATTCATGGGACCAACTTGAAAAGCTGACTCATAATGCTGAACACCTGTTGCAAAAGTTAGGCTTGCCATACCACGTTGTTGCTTTGTCAACTGGGGATGCCAGCTTTACTAGTGCTAAGACTTACGACCTTGAAGTTTGGATGCCATACCAAGACAAGTACCGTGAAATCTCAAGCTGTTCTAACTGTACTGACTTCCAAGCTCGTCGTGCACATATTCGTTACCGTGATGAAAACGGCAAGCTTCATTTAGTACACACTTTGAACGGTTCAGGTTTGGCAGTTGGTCGTTGTGTTGCTGCTATTTTGGAAAACTACCAAAATGAAGATGGTTCAGTAACTGTTCCAGATGTTCTTGTACCTTACATGAATGGTATGAAGAAGATTACTAAAGAAGATAGTTTAATCTAAAACAAATAAAAGAGACCAAATTCGGCAAATTTAAGTCGAGTTCGGTCTTTTTTTGTCATAAAAAATTTTTTGAAAAATTTTGAGTCAATTTATGATCGAAAAAAGAGCAAATTCCGAACTTTTTGATTACGCTTTTTTCATATGACAAAAATAATAATCAAAATCCGGACAAACAAGAAGGAATTCAATTACAACACAGCCAAGTGTTTCATGGATAAGT
>NZ_ADNY01000036.1 GCF_000178475.1 Lactobacillus amylolyticus DSM 11664
AACTTTTTTATTCAAATGCAAGTCTTTTTTTATCTTTTCAATAATCAAGATTTGCTTTCTCAAAAAGCTGACTTAATTAATTTACCCTAATTTGAATATTTTGACAAGTATAAATTCAAATGAAATGTTTAGCGAATCATGTTAAAGTTGATATATCAACTTTGAAGGGAGTTTTAAAAATTAAAAAATTTGATTTGGCTATTATCGGTGCCGGACCAATTGGATTATTTGCGGCAAATTATGCTCAGCTTCATGGATTAAAGACTGTCATTTTTGATTCATTAAATGAGGTCGGCGGACAACCGCAAATGCTTTATCCTTTTAAAACAATTAACGACATTCCGGTTTACCAAGCAATTACGGCAACCAATCTTATTACTCAATTGAAAAAAGGATTAAATAAGGACACCTCAATCGTAACTAATCATTCTGTTACTCAGATTGAGAAAAGAAATGAGGAGATTTTAATTGATGATAAATACAGTACTCGCAGTTTAATTATCGCAACTGGTAATGGAGCGTTTGATCCCAAAAAATTGCCACTTAAACTTGATTCTGAAATTGAAAAAAGAATCCATTATTATGTTCGCAATCCTAAAGAATTTTCTGGAAAAACGGTCGCCATCTTCGGTGGTGGCGATTCCGCCCTTGATTGGGCGCTAGAATTATCACATTTCAGCAATATTGTTTTAGTCCATCGGCGCCCACAATTTCGCGGACTCGAATCTACATTGTCTAAATTGCGTCAATTAAAAAATGTTAAAATTATCACCCCGTATCTTCCAAAACAAATTCAAATAGAAGATAATCAGCTATCGGTCACGTTGAAAAGGATGGGCAATACGTATCTGCAGAAAATTTGCTGTGATCAAATTGTAGTAGCTTATGGGTTTAAAGCAAATAACCGCCTCATCAGAAAATGGGGCATAAAATTAACCGATGCTCGTATTGCAGTCAATTCTTCTATGCAAACCAACCTACCTGGTATTTATGCGGTCGGAGACGCTATCTCTTATCCTGGGCGCGTGCCAGTAATTGGAGTTGGCTTTGGTGAAGTACAGATTGCGATTAACGCCATTATGCGCGACCTTTTCCCTGAAAAAACATTAACTATTCATTCAACTAGTATGTAGGAGTCGTCATGCCTTTAATAGATTTTATTCTTCATATCGATGATCACCTTGTCACAATTGTTAATCAATTTGGTGCAGGCAGCTATTTAGTCCTATGTGCAATTATTTTCATCGAAACAGGACTAGTTGTCTTTCCATTCTTACCAGGTGATTCACTTATTTTTGCTGCCAGCGCTATGGCGGCCAACCCGCGTTACTCGCTCAATATTTGGCTGATTTACATTATCGTAGCTTTAACTGCCATCATTGGTGACAGTGTAAATTATCGTATTGGAAAGTGGTCAGCCGCAGCTGGTGAAAAGCACAACTGGTTCAATCGTTTGATCAATCACAACAATCGTTTGGCAGCCGAAAAATTTTTCGAACGTCATGGCCCAATTACAATCGTGATTGGACGCTTTATTCCGTTTATTCGAACTTTCGTACCGTTTATTTCTGGCGGAAGCAAAATGCATTACGGCAAATTTATTACCTACAACATTATCGGTGGTTTAATGTGGACCGGGTTGTTCACAATTATTGGTTTCTTCTTTGGCAATATTCCGGTAGTCAAAGAGCACTTCTCGATGATTGTCTTGGCAATTATCTTTGTTTCAGTAGTACCAATTGCAATTGTAGCTTTAAAGAAGAAGATTTCATTAAAAAAAGAGTTCCATTAGCGGAACTCTTTTTATTTGTTTAATAATTTTCAGCAAAGAATAATTCATAAATAATACCATCAACCGCAAAACAAGAAGCAAAAAAGCCTTCTGTCAAGACATTAATAATCGGATCAGTCGTTGGATCAAACAACCAGTTGCTATTAGAAAAGAACAACTGGTGAAAAACAATAAAAAAGCTATCAAAATTAGCAAATGCAAACGGTAAAATTACAATTGGCAAAATTAAAAATAATAAAGCCCATGTTTTATCCAGCTTAAGCATGGCCTTATTTTTTTGCTTTTTTGCGATAAAGTGCAGAACCAAACATACTATAAAAACGACGACTACCCAAATAAACAATCTTTTGCAGTAGACAAAATGCTCAGCTGCATTCTTAGATGTTGGAAAATTATCCATTTTCAATTTTTGTTTAAATGGCCATAGCAAATACCACATCAGCTGGCTATAGTTATGCATCACTTTAAAAATCGACATATGTACAATCTCATTTGTTTTCTGCACAAGCATAAAAATAAACAGCAGCGGCCAACTCGCGATAATTGCTCCGACCACACTACTAGAGAGACCAAATAAAAAATGATACAAAATAATCAGTGGATTAATATTTCTTCTCATAATTTAATTCATCTAAATTGTTAACTAAAATAGTCGGCTGTTTTTTGCCAACAATGTCCTGTTTTTGCGTAACGCCCGTCAGTGTTAAAAGTTGATCAACATTGCTGTTAAAACCAGCCCGAATATCAGTATCGTAATTATCGCCAACAATAATGGCCTCATCTTTAGTATGACCGACCTTGGCCAATGCCATTTCGACAATAATCGATTCCGGCTTGCCAATATAAAGCGGATTTTGACCACTTGCGGCAGCGACCATCGCACATTGAGCACCGTTGCCTGGAATTAATTCATCCCCGAGTGGCAAATTCAAATCCGCATTGGTACCAATAAAAGTAGCACCATTGCGAATTGCTCTAGTTGCAACTCTAACTTTGTGGTAGGTCAAATCCCTATCCATACCGACGATGACATAGTCTGGATTTTTTTCGTTAATTTCAAATTCAGGATGGCTGAGCATCTCTGACCATAGACCAATCTCACCAATAATGTACAGTCCGATTTTCTTTTGATGATTGCGCTGCAAAATATAGCTTGCAGTGGCCATTGATGGCGTATAAACATGGGCCGTATCTGTTTCAATTCCGTGCCCTTTTAATTTATCAACTACCATCTGCGGTGTACGAGTCGTATTGTTGGTCAAAAAAAGATAATCCTTCTTGGCCTCCGCTAATCGATGAACAAAACGGACTCCAGATTCAACAGTTTCATCTCCGCGATAGACTGTACCATCAAGATCGATTAAAAAAATGCGATAGTCTTTCACTGCTAATCCTTTCTCTTTTTAATTACGAAAGCATGATTACGACCTTTGCCTTTTTGAACGGCAATTGTTTTCTTCTTTGGAAAACGAGTTTGATGAACGCATCGTTTTTTAAAGTTATTCTTCAAGCGCGTCCGATGCCTATTTGAATAACGGTACTTATAATAACGCCCAGGACGTTTTTCCTGCGAGCGACTATAGTTATACTTATGTGTAGGAGAAATCAATTCTAGCACAAAATAAGCGGCCCCAGGATTGCAATATTCAATCAAGTAATCCGCAATTGCTCTCTGCTTACGCTCGATTGCAGTTCTAACAACATTTTTATAAAAACCTTTTAGACGCAAATGTTCACTCGACACATCACCCACAATATAATCGTATTGATCCAAGTAAGGATCATACTTTTTGCGCAGCATCTCTACGTCAAGTGCATTATCTTTATTAACGATAATACGATACAGCTGCTTATTGATTTTTAATTTATCATCATCTTGCGCTACGACAGCTAGTGGGTGGCGCAGAGGCTGTTCTTTTTCAAATTTGTTCTCTGTTTCGGAATTTGATCTGTTCTTTTCTGTCATTTACTTCACTTCTTGCGTTATCGGATATTTTTGTGCGAGATAATCGCCAACAACTTCGCGTAAGAACTGTGGGAATAGAAATTCGTTTTCACCAACGATCGCTAAAGTTGGGAAAAATGGAACCAATACATAATGGTCCAGACCTGCAATTTGATAATCTTTTTCTGGGTTAATCTTTTGACCATTTACATAAACGATCCGGTGGAGCTTGTCCACTTTAATCCCACGATAATACATTTGACCAAAAATTTTTCCCCTAAAGCTCATTCCTTGCAAAGGAAAATGGTCTAAATAATGGCGATTCTTTTCAATCTCCATCACCAAACGCCAAAGATCGCTGCCCTTCAGCTTCGTTCTTACTACATGCATTGGGTGTGGCAAGGCCTTTTGCAAATCAAATTTTGTTAAAGTTCCTACCTTAAAAGATGATAAAAACAGACCCGAACTCAACATTGCCAAGTCAGTATTGGCAAAATGAGCAATTGCATCAAGCGATACTTGAATGGCCGCTACTTTATCATCAGCAAATTTTTCTGGCAAATATGCAACATGATCTTGCTCTAAGATTTGCTTTCCCTGCTCAAGATAACCTTGGATAATTTGTTCATCGCCTGCTTCTTCAGGCATTGAAGCAGTACTAATTGTTGTTGGCGCAATTTTAACTACTTGATGCTGATCATTAACTTCAAGCATAATATCACCAACATAATTTCCCCACTTGCCTGTCTGCGTAATCCAGGTTTGGTTAACTTTTTCACCATTTGGAATTAAATCGTGACTGTGTCCACCAACAATCAAGTCAATTTGTGGATAATTTTTTGCTAGCCACCGATCTTTTTCTAAACCGACATGCGTAATTAAAATCAGCACATCATATTTGCCTTCAATTTCAGGCAAAACGCGATCCATCGTTTCACCCAGCATTTTAATATGCCAGTGATTAGGGCCATAAGTCATTGGATAAGCCGCTGTTAGACCAACCAAAGCAATGCGAGTGCCCTTTTTGGTAGTCAAAATTTCATAGTCTTTTGCCCACTTAGGAAAACTCTCATCTTCTTCACGCAAATTAGACAATAGAATCGGATGGTTAACATGATCAAATAAATCCTCTAAAACGGCATGTGGATTAGAAATACCTTCATTATTGCCGATCGTGCCAGCTGTGTAATGAAAATCATTCATCAATTTGATGTTGATCTGACCTTCAGTTGCATCAGTCAACGGATGTGAACGATCCATAAAATCCCCGGCATCAAAAGTATAAACTTCATCGGCATTCGGTTTTTCTTGCATTTGATGCAAATAACGTCCTATTTTAGGAAAGTGTTCAAAATGAGAATGAAGATCATTTGTGTGTAAAATACGAATATTTTCCATGAGAATTTTCCCTATCCTATCCGGTTGGCCTTTAAAACCATCTTATACGCATCTAAAATTTTACCTTTAGGCTTTTCCCATTCAACCCATTTCGGATTTTTCCAGTCATCTTCATTTAATAAAGTTTGCAGATGATAGTTTTCATTAATATACTTTTCATAAGTAATTAACGGCTTAGTTCGAGCAATATTTACTTTTAAAATCTGCACGCGCTTAATATAACCGCGGTTGGCAGCCAATTCTGCGATCCCATTTTGATCAATATTGGAAATTTCGTAATACTTACTGCCGTCCTTACGTGTGACTTCTTCAATTAAATCCAATGTTTCGTATTGATGATCCATAGCTGACATCCATTCTAAGTGCTAGTATACATGCAATTGTAACACAAAAAAGAGGTCGAACTAATCGACCTCTGCTTGGATTATTATTATTGATTTAAAGTACTTTGCTTTTTAAGCAATTCATATGGCAATTGAACGTGAATGCCGTCTACTTCTTCATTATTCATTAATTTCGTCAACATTCTCATTGCAACTGCACCCATATCGTACAAAGGCTGCTTAATTGTAGTTAAAGCCGGACGAACAACTGAAGCAATTTGCGTAGCACTTGCAGTAATAATTTCCAAATCCTTAGGAATGTTCTTGCCTGCATCCATTACAGAATTCAAAATTCCGACTGCAGTAACATCCCGAGTGACAATAACACCATCTACGCCGTCTTTTTCAAGTTGAGAATAAAGATTATAGCCGTCAGAGTAGTTATTAATTTTGGTATAAATATGCTCTTCTGCAATATCATGATCAGCTAAGAATTTACGATAAGCAGGAATTCTGTTGTCCTTATTAACAACTGTATCAGGATCGCCAACCACAATTGCCAAGTTCTTCTTGCCGTCGTTATACATTAAATTCAAAGCTTCTGTATCGGCCTTCTGATAGTCAATCGTTACTGAAGCAAATTCATCCCGGTTATCCTTAGTCCCTGCTAAAACTACTGGCGTGTTTGTCTGCTTGAAAGCATTAGCTACTTTATCTGGCAGACGATTAGACATATAGATAACGCCATCTACTTGCTTGTTAAGCAAACTTTGGATTACTTCGTCTTCTTTCATTAAACGGTTTTCAATACTGCTGATAATAATATTGTATTTGTAAAGCAATGCAATATCGTCAATTCCTTTGGAAAGTTCAGCAAAATAAAGATTGGTTAATTCTGGAACAATCAAACCAACTGTCGTTGTCTTCTTTGAGGCTAAGCCCTGAGCAACTGCATTGGGTTGATAATGCAAACGATTAATTACTGCTTCAACCCGTTCACGTGTTTCTTTTCTAACATTGCTATTGCCATTAATAACACGAGAGACTGTTGCCATGGAAACTTTAGCTTCTCGAGCAACATCATAAATCGTAACTTCTTGCTTATGCATTCTAAGTTCCACGCTTCTTTATATTTTACATCTCAAAAATACACATAGAGTAATTTAACACCAAAGCTCCGCAATTGCAAGCGCTTACTGCTTTTTTTCATTTTTTCATACTTATTCATGATATACTTGATTGAAAATATTAACAAATTTTCTTTTAGAAAGGAAAAATATGAACCTAGAAAAATTACAACAATGGCTGCAAGACAACAACCAAGATGTAGCTTATATTTCTAACCCAATTACTATTGCTTATTTCACTGGCTATGAAATGGATCCACATGAGCGAATCTTTTCTTTAGTCGCTTTTAAAGATGCTGAACCCTTCGTTTTTACCCCAGCATTAAATGTCGAAGAGGCTAAAGCGAGCGCATGGAACGGTGATGTCTTTGGCTATCTTGACTCAGAAAAACCATGGCAGATGATTGCTGACCATGTTAAGCAAAGAACTAAGGATTATCAAAATTGGGCAATTGAAAAAGACGATCTGTCAGTAGCTCATTATCAACTTTTGCATCAGCAATTTCCAAATGCTGATTTCAACGGCGATGTATCTCCATTCGTAGAAAAAATCCGTCTTTACAAGACTCCAGAAGAAATTGAAAAATTAAAAGGTGCCGGAGCCGAAGCCGACTTTGCATTTAAGATTGGATTCGACGCTATTAAGACTGGGGCTACTGAACGCAGCATTGCTGGACAGATCGATTATCAATTAAAAATTCAAAAAGGCGTTATGCATGAAAGTTTTGAAACGATTGTCCAAGCTGGGAAAAACGCCGCAAACCCTCACTTGGGCCCAACAATGAACCGAGTCAAACCTAACGAATTGGTTTTATTTGATCTCGGAACCATGCATGAAGGCTATGCTTCTGATTCAAGCAGAACTGTTGCCTATGGTGAACCAACTGCCAAGCAAAGAGAAATTTACGAAGTGGATCGTGAAGCCCAGCAAGCTGCAATTGAATCTGCCAAACCTGGAATTACGGCTGAAGAATTGGACAGCGTTGCTCGCGACATTATTACTAAGGCAGGCTATGGTGAATACTTCATCCACCGCTTAGGTCACGGTATTGGTAAAAATGTCCATGAATTTCCATCAATTGTTCAAGGAAACGATCTAGTTCTTGAAGAAGGCATGTGTTTCTCCATCGAACCAGGAATTTATATTCCAGGTTTTGCCGGTGTTAGAATCGAAGATTGTGGCGTTGTCACCAAAGATGGTTTTGAAACCTTTACCCATACTGATAAAGACTTAAAGATTTTGCCTTTAAAAGATTAAAGACAAACAAAAAGACTTCTAGCAACGAGCTAATGTAGTGACCCCCGAAATTCGGACACGGATTTCGGGGGTTTTTCTATGTTTAAATTATCTAAACAAGATAAAATTCATATTTTTAAAGAATGGACTTTAGAAGAGAAACGCGGAACCTATTTAGGTAAAAAATAAGGAGTAAGAAAAGAAATTATAAACTATTTGGTAAAACTGATTAAAATTCATGGCTTTTCCATTCTTGATAAGCCTCATACTTATTACTCCAAGGAATATAAAGAACGTGCAATCTTCGGAGACGAAGCAATTGCTGCAGTAGCTCTTGATCTTGGCTTGTCCAGTATAGGCATGCTAAGCAATTGGATTCGCTCCTACAAAGAAAATGGGTATAATGTCGTTATCAAGAAGAAAGGACGACATACTCTTGAAGAAAAGAACAAGCAAAGAGCTAGAGAAGCTGAAACGAGAAAAAGAAAAGCTTCGTCGCCAGAATTTAAAGCTTACTGTCGAAAACGCATTTATAAAAAAATCGGATGCCTTGGTGCTGAGCTCAAAGGCAGATACACTGCACCCGGATACCGGGTGGTTGCCGACCGTTTGCACAATGAAGGCTTTAAGGTTAACCGCAAAACAGTTTAACGTCTGATGAGCAAGCTGAACTTAATTGGCTATCGCATGAGACGAAGAAAACGTTATGACAGCTATGAGGGAGAGATTGAGGGCAGAATCAAGCCAGATCTGATTAAGCGCAAGTTCTTTGCCGTCAGGCCAAATATGAAGTGGTACGAGGATGTTACCGAGTTCAATTTAAGAGGACATAAGCTTTATCTTTCGCCAATTATCGATGGCTGTGCTAGAGATATAGTTGCCTACAATATTTCTCGTCATCCTAACCTCAAACAAGTAATGACAATGCTTGATGATGCTTTTACTGCTCATCCTGCGCTCAATGGTTTAATCTTTCACTCTGATCGGGGCTGGCAATATCAAAAACGAGCTTACCAGCGCGAATTAGCCATTCATGGAATAGAACAAAGCATGTCTAGAAAGGGCTGCTCTCCTGATGATGGGCTGATGGAAGGCTTCTTTGGCATTCTCAAACGCGAAATGTTCTACGGCAAAGAAACAAATTATGCCAATCCTGATGAATTAGAGCAAGCTATCAAAGACCATATCCGCTTCTACAATACTGAAAGAACCAAGACAAAACTAAAAGGACTGACTCCGGAACAATTTCGGAATCAATCCTTAGCTGCATAATATCAATAAAGTGTCCAATTTTGCTGGGTCACTACATAGAAGTCTTTTTTTAACTTTAAATTTATTCTTCAGGTGCTCCTTCATCTGAAGCAGTATCGTCATCTTTTTCAGCATTATTCAAATCATCTGCTGCTTTTTCTTCATCGTCATCATCATTGTTTGAGTCATCAATGACAATATCATCAAAATCTTTTAATTCAGAATCATCCTCAACGCTCTTTGGGAAGGATGCCAATTGATTCTTAACGATTTCAGTACCGTTATCATACTTCTTTTTAAGATCTTGAAGTTTTTCGTTGTCCTTAATTTTTTTCTTTATATCATCAAGTTGATCATTATCAACTAATAATGAGCCAGCTGCAAAACCAGCGGCAGCACCTAAAACAGCACCAACTAAAAAACTAGTAAATTTACTCATCGGGGTTTCCTCCTTTATCTTCTATTTAATCTTTACCATTGCGACGTTTGCGTCTAGCCAGCATTGCTGTTAACAATGAAGAAACAATGCCTGTTCGACCTAGATGCACATTTTTGATCCGTTTTGCCATCTTTTTAGAAGAAGCGTTAATTTCTGAAACACTTTCCCCAAGATCTGCAGCAGCTTTAACTACTGGATCAATTGTCTTCATTTTACCATTAACATCGGCTAATAAATCGTTTGTTTTATCTAATAAGTCGCTGCTTTGCTTCATCAAGCCATCTACATCTGTTGAAATTTCTTGAATTGACTTGTTAGTTGTTTGCATAGTTTTATTAACTTCTTTTAAAGTTTTTGAAGTACGCACAAGCATTGGAATTGTAAATAAAACTAACAATAGAAATGCTACAGCAGCAATTAAACCAGCGATAGCTCCATAAGAAATTACCATCTTCTGCCTCCAATAATACATCTAAAAAAAGTCTAGCATGAAAATGCTTGTTTCTCAATCAAAAAGTTATTTGTTAAGATAGAAACAAGATTTTACAAGGAGAAACTCTAATGAAAACCGCATTGCATATTGGTAAAAATACTTTTTCACTTAATTGGGATAAAATCGGCAACTATTTAATCACTGTTTTGTGGCAACTGCTCTTAACCACGCTAATTTTTTATCTTATTTCACACTTCGGCAAAAAAATAATTAATCGCTATCTGCAAAGCAAGCCAAAAAGGATCAAAAATAAACGTACTAAAACAATTACTGCATTGATCAACAGTGTTTTTCAGTATACTGTAATTTTCTTTTATCTTTTTGGCATTCTATCAATTATCGGTGTTCCAGTTGGCACCTTGCTTGCCAGCGCCGGAATTTTCTCCCTGGCGCTAGGAATGGGAGCACAGGGCTTTGTTAGCGACCTTGTTAACGGCTTTTTTATTTTGAGTGAAGATCAATTTGACGTTGGCGATACCGTGCTAATCGATTCGCAAACAGGAACAGTTACGCAATTAGGACTCAGAACAACCAGACTTAAGGCCTCCGATGGCTCTACGATTTTTATTCCCAATCGCAATATTTCGATTGTTCAAAATTTAGCTCATAACTTCATCAGCATGACGGTCAATTTGGAATTAGATGCGGGCGATAATTTTGATCAAGTCACTCAGATTATCAAGCAAGTCAATAAGGAAATTAAGCCCAGCAAAAATTTGCTTGCGACCGCACCTACGATCATCGGAGTTACTGGTCAAAATGGGCAGACAATCACTTATGCTGTTTCTTTTAAAGTAAAGCTGGACAAACAAAGCATTGTTAAAAATCTGTACTTGAGTCACTACATTGAAGCTTTGCAAAAAAGTCATATTAAATTTGCGGAGGCTTCAAGCACGATTACTACAAAATCAGCCTAAAAAAGAGTTGGAAATAAAATTCCAACTCTTTTCTCTAATCAAATTGTGCAAGCCAAGCAGGCAATTCTTTAAGCAGTTTTTTAATTGCTCTGCCACGATGTGAAATTTCATTCTTCTCATCGGTAGTCATTTGTGCAAATGTTTTTTCTTTTTCAGGAACATAAAAAAGCGGATCATAGCCAAAACCATCTTCGCCAACAGGACCTGGCATAATTTCACCAGCACATTGACCAGAAACTACTAGATCCTGATCAAAGTGTCCCGGCATTGAAACAACGATGGTCGTATTAAACTTTGCTGTTCTTTCAGCTTGTGGCACTCCGCCTAATTCTGCCAAAAGCTTGGCATTGTTATGGGCATCATTATGAGCTTCGCCGGCATACCTAGCTGAACGTACGCCAGGTGCACCATTTAATTTATCAACCATTAAACCTGAATCATCAGCAATTGTCGGCAGGCCAGAAAATTTTGCCAATTCATGAGCCTTGATTTTGGCATTTGCTTCAAAGGTTTTGCCAGATTCAATTGGATGAGGCGGATTATCCAAATCTGCGTCCGTTTTAACGATTAAATCAACTCCAGCTTGCTTGAATGCTTCCTTAAGTTCTTTTACTTTGCCTTGATTATTTGTTGCAAACAAAATTTCTCTCGTCATCACATATTCTCCGTATCTACATACTTTGCTTTTAAATCAGGCTGATCCAAGAAAGATTGCCCCATACGTTCAAATTTTTCTACGTCTCCTGTCGTGTAATATTCATGTCGAGCCACGCTGCCTGGAGCTGCAAATAAGCCATCGCGGCGCATCACGTTGAAAGTATATTGTGCAACTTGATCTGCTGGATCTACAATTGAAACGTTGTCAGGCAGTGCTTCTTCGAACTCTTTTTGAATTAGTGGATAATGCGTACAACCTAAAACAAAAGTATCAAAGTCTTTTCCTTGGAGTGGCTTCAAACTTTCCTTAACCACCCGCAAATTAGTATTGTAGTCTTCCTCTGCTTCTACAAGAGGTGCCAGCTTGGGCGTAGCCAATTCAGTTACCTCAATCTCTGGATCGCGAACTTGAATTTCATTTTTGTAAGCATGTGAAGCAATAGTCACTGGCGTAGCGGAGACAGCCACTTTTTTATTTTCAGTTGTTCTGACTGCAGCCAAACTTCCAGATTGAATGACGCCGATAATTTGTGGTTTAATTTCTTTTTGAATTGTTGACATAGCAGCTGCAGTTGCCGTATTGCAGGCAAAAATAATCAGCTTAACGTCTCTGCTTAATAAAAAATTAACACTATGCCGCGTCAACTCGATAACTTCTTCTTTGCTCTTGTCTCCGTACGGCATATGAGCATTGTCACCGATAAAAATAGTTGATTCTTCAGGCAGTTTTTTGATAACTTTTTTAACAACGCTAAAACCACCATCACCAGAATCTAGTAGTCCGATCGGACGATTATCCATAATTTTATGCACCTCTAAAGAAAAATTTTATTTTCTACTCCCACTAGTCTACGGTAAAATAAAAAAGAATAAAAGGGATGAAACTTATGCAAGATAAAACAAATCAAACAAACGAACATGTTTACTTTTTAAATCAGCTTTACAGAGACTTCCTTTTACCAGAAATTCTCGGTAAAGATACTGCAAATATCCTTTACTGGGCCGGCAAGAGAATCTCTTGGCACTATGATCTTTCCTCTTTTGACGATTTGGCTGAATTCTTTAAAATGGCTAACTTCGGCAAATTAGAAAAAGTTAAAGAGCGACGGACATCAACTACTTATGAATTAAGTGGTCAAACCGTCACAGATCGTTTAAACAGCGATAGCAAAGAATTCGCTATTGAAGCGGGAATGATCGCCGAAGCAATGCAAAAAGAAAATGGCCGCACAACTGAGTGTGAAATCAATATTTTAGATAAAGAAAACAAGGTCGAACTTGTTGCTCGCTTTAGCTAGGCAAAAAAATAGTTAAACTTTTCTTTCTTCTGTATACTTATTTACAAACAATATTTTGCAAAGAATATATAGGAGAAATAATATGATTAAGGAATTTAAGCAGTTTATTGCTCGCGGCAACGTGATCGATCTTGCTGTCGGCGTGATAATCGGAGCCGCTTTTACTGCAATTGTAAACTCCCTGGTTAAAAATTTGATTAATCCTCTTTTAGGATTAATTATTGGTCGAATAGATTTGTCTAATCTCGTTTTTAAAGTTGGCGGCGCAACATTTAAGTACGGCAGTTTTATTAATTCAATTATTAACTTTATTATTATTGCTTTCGTTGTCTTTTTAATTGTCAAAGCTGTCAATAAAATGGGGAAGGCTAACAAAAAGGCGGCTAAGCCAACTGAAGCTGATTATCTCAAAGAAATTCGAGATCTATTAAAAGAAGAAGAAACACAATAATAAAAAAGATTGAATACCAAATGGCATTCAATCTTTTTTTACGCTTTAAATTTAGGGAATGTAGTAATTAAAAGTCGAATGAGAGTTAATCAAAGTACTGAATTTTATCTCTTCTTTAGGATCTTCTTGTGTGAAGTTGATTATCTATCCCTCTCAACTCACATAAGTATCATACCCGAATTGAACGACGAAAAGTAAAAAAGGACAAATCTCGTTCAAAATTAGACGAATCTCGTAATCAATTGACTTCAATTCCATGAAATTGGTTCAAAATCTGATTAATAATGTTTTTTCTATCTCTTGAAAAACTAACTTCATCCCCATTTGGAAAACTAATTATGCGATTGGATAGATCAATCGCTGCAATATTCTCCGGATTAACTAAGAATGATTGCGAAACTTTCATCAAAAAAGCATTTTCCTGATCCAGATGCGTGATCGTCCCCTTAAACTCACTTTCACCGGTTTCCGTTACCATTTTAACCTTATGCTGAACAGAACTGTTTTCAATATAATAAATTTCATCTGCTCTTACTTTTTGCACGCGATGACCAACTCTATAGATTAAACTCTTTACTTCTACTTTTTCTGCCATTGTTAAATTATCAATAGCATTTTTGAGTGTTTCTTCCAAACGATTAATTATTTGATTCCGCGTTTGGACCTTATTAATATAATCAATTGCCCCAATCCGTCGGCGATAAGTTAACGGAGCATATTTGTCATAAGCAGTCACAAAAATAATTTGTGCATTAGAATCATGTTCTTTTATTTTTTCTGCTAAATCAACTCCATTTTTTGCTTCTGGATCATGACTCAATTCAATATCCAAGAAGTAAATCCCATTTTCGATTGTTTTTTGTTTTAAAAAAGCAATTACTTCATCAAAGCTATTAGCGATTAAGGAAATTTGCAGTTGAATTTGGTCATAGTTAGGACTGTCGTTGCGCATGTTTTGAATAGCAATCTTAGTCTGGTCAGCGAGTCTCTCTGACAACGCTCGATCATCATCGCAAACAATAATCGAATAATTCATTCTTTAATCTCCTTCCGTGTCAATAACTAAATAAAAGTCGAACCAATTATCTTTTACATTATATGAAATCGACATTTCTGCATATTTATCTTCAATCTTGGCAATATTTGCTAAACCCAGGCCAGCATGATTTTTCTTAGTGGTATAACCCTGTTCCTGAATTTTTTTGATAGAAATTTTAGACTGCACTGTTCGATTGCGAATTTAATATTCAAATTCATTATTGCCTTCAGAATAAAACATGATTTGAATCTCTGGCGTTAGGCCGCGTTTTTTTAGCAGTTTGCTTTCTTCAATCGCATTATCGCAGGTAATCCCAATAATTCTAACCAAATCCAAGGCATCGAAGTTTTGCGGCAATTTCGTAATTTCTTGGCGACATTCAAAATTATATTTAATTCCTAAATTATACATTTCTGTTAATTTAGAAATAATGATGCTCTTAATAATTTTAAATGGACATGATTAATATCCTTATACTTCAAAGATGCCTGTGAATTTAAATTGGTTTTAGTATACTGATCCAATTTTTCAATTACTTCGTCAACATTGCCCTCTTTTGCACTCAATTTAAGTGATTCAAACATATTGCGGTAATCATGACGAAAGCTTCTAAGTTCGTCTTCGCTTTTTTCGAGATAAGTCGCGTAATCCTCAAGCTGCTGCTGTTTTTCAAATTCTGCTTTTTGCTCCTGATGATTTAACAAATTACGCTGCGTGTGAACCATTCCAATATAAATCAAGATTGCAAAAATAGTTTGGAAAATCAACAAACCAATTGAAATTTGAATTACTTCAATTGGCCGGTTATCAATTCCCAAATAATAATTGATAACATCGCAGGAAAGGTAAATATAGAACAAGATACCAATGAAAATATTGCTATTTTGATCGATCAATCTTTCGCGTAAAAAACGGCTATATTTTGCAACAATCACCATTGTAATTAGGCTTAGTAAAATATCAAAGGCTTCTTCCCAGATATGCAGCTTGAGAAAGGCGATGAAGGAGCTAATTAAAAACTCACTCGCCAAAAGAAATTGATCAATTACGTAAAAGAAAAGTAGCGAACCTAAAATTAATTTATGGTTATTCTTGCGAATTATCGCAAAATACAGATACAAGACCGCTATTTCGGCATAGGTCAGCCAGGTATTAACGAAATCTGATGGACTAAATACCAAAATCACCGACATAATTAAGCAAAAAATTACCAAAAATAGTTTATCTTTCCCTGTCTTAATCGGCTGCGCTAGTTTAACAAAAACAACGACGTCTACGGCAAGGCTTAACAAGAAATAAAAAAGATCGATAAAAGCTAGAATCATTCCGTAGAAATCGATATAAAAATCCATATTTTCATTTCCTTTTATTGATAAGATAACTAATTTTAGCCCATATTTATAGTAAAAATAAAATAAGCAGTAAAAAAAGGATTAAGCGCACAAACGCTTAATCCTCTTTTTAATTACAAACTTAATCAGTATATTGATCCAAGATTGCATTCAATTTTTCTTTTGGGGTGTAACCAGTCAAACGGTCAACAATCTTGCCGTCCTTCTTGATAAGCAAAGTTGGAATAGCCATAATACCCAACTTCTTAGCAGTATCTTGGTTATCATCAACGTCCATCTTAGTAAATTTAACATCTTGACGTTCTTCAGCCAATTGATCAATAACTGGTGATTGCATCTTGCATGGACCACACCAGGGTGCCCAGAAATCAATTAAAACAACGCCATCTTTAGTTTCATCTTCAAAATTTTGGTCAGTAATTGCATCAACCATCGTTTTTACCTCCCTTAATCAATAATCTTTTTTCTTTACAAAAATACTATAACAAGTTTACTTACTTTTTACAAGTTAATTGCTTGCTTTTATTTTAAATGGACAATCGTTGCACCATTGCCGCCTTCATTAGCCGGTGCATAATTAAAACTTTTAACGTGATTGCTTGAACGCAGGTATTGCCATACGCCTTTACGAATAGCACCTGTCCCGATTCCATGAATAATTGTGACATAGTCAAGTCCGGCTAGCAAAACTGAATCGATATAACGATCCAAGTTCGTCATTGCTTCATCATAACGCTGACCACGCAGATCGAGTTCGCTATGAGCATTATTTCTTCTCAAAGTACCACTGGTTGCACGTACTTGCTTCTTTGGCGTGGTTTTTTCACCCGTTACTTTTTCAATATCGCGATCGGAAACTTTGGTCTTGATAATTCCAATCTGAACTTCATATTCATGCGCAGACAGTTTCTTGGTAATCGTCCCAGTTTGCCCATATGAGAGGACTTTTACCTTATCGCCAACATTCACATGGTGGCGGCGCTTCTCATGCTGCAAGACTTTATTATGGGCTAAATTGTTTGCCTCCTGCTGTTCAAGCTTATTAAGCTGACCTTTAGCATCAATAATCTCATTTTCTTTAATATGCTGCCGGCTGTTTTCGAGCTGCTTAATAATTTGATCAGCTTTTTTACGACGCTTAGCAACAACTTCATTAGCTCGTTCCTGGGCAAAATCAAGCTGCTTTTGAACTCGCTGATTGTACCAGTCCAGTGCCTCTTGCAGTTTTTCTTCTAATTTTTGACTGCGATCCAAACTAGTTTGCAGCCGATTACGGGCCGCCGTTGCAGCCTTTGTTTGTTCATTCAAGCGTTCAATCATCTTATTGATGTCAGAGTCACTATCTTTCATTAATCCTTGGGCATTTTGAACGACGTCTTCACGCATCCCCAATCGACGTGCAATAGCAAACGCATTACTATGCCCCGGAATGCCGATCTGCAAATGGTATGTCGGCGACAGCGTCTTGAGGTCGAATTCCATTGAAGCATTTGTTGTTCGCTCGCGATTGTAGCCATACAGTTTTAATTCAGGGTAGTGTGTGGTAACCATGATTTTGGCATCTTTTTTGCGCAAAAAGTCCAAAATGCTTATTGCCAAACTAGCCCCTTCTTCTGGATCAGTTCCCGCACCAATTTCATCAATTAAAACTAAAGTATCGGCATTGACATGCTTCATAATGTACACGATATCGTTAATGTGTGAAGAAAAAGTACTCAGTGATTGCTCAATCGATTGTTCATCACCGATATCAGCATAGACCTGTTTAAAGACGCCTACCGTGCTGCCTTCTTCAGCTGGAATAAACAGACCAGATTGCGCCATTAATTGCAATAACCCGGCAGTTTTTAAAGTAATAGTTTTACCACCAGTGTTGGGGCCAGTAATCAGCATTGTATCAAACTTATCACCTAAGCGAATATCATTTGGTACTACCTTTTCTGGATCGATTAATGGGTGCCGCGCTTTAAGCAAATTCAAAGAATGATCTTTGCTCAGTTTTGGCTGTGAGGCCTTCATTTGCTTTGCCAACTTTGCTTTAGCCTGCAAAAAATCTAATTCAGTCAGAGCTGAGGCAATCGCATTTAAGCGATCAATTTCAGTCCGTGCTAAATTTGAAAGCGACTTTAAAATGCGGTGAATTTCTTGTCGCTCTTGCGCTACCAGATTTTGCTGTCGATTATTTAAATTCAAAACGGCTTCTGGTTCCACAAACAAAGTTTGACCACTGGCACTTTGATCATGAACAACGCCACCAAATTTTCCACGATATTCTTGCTTGACTGGAATAACATAGCGATCATCACGGATAGTTACAATTCCTTCAGACAAGTACTTACTAGAATTGCCTTTGGTGTAGCCTTCCATTTTTGCTTTAATTTCTTCTTCATTGCTGCGCATATCATGACGCAGTCTGGCTAAAGCAGTAGAAGCTGTATCCAGTACTTCACCGTCATAGTCGACCGACTTTTTTAATTCATGAAACAAAGTCTCCGGTACATCAAGTTCTGTCAAAATTTCGTCAACTGAACTTAGATCAATTTCATCATCGACTTCTTCCATAAAGCCGTTAACATCATTAGCTAAAGTCAAAACCAGCAACAAATTGCCTAATTCTTTTGCATTTAAATTTGCTTTTACACCTAATCTTTTGGTACTTGGACGAACATCTTCAAAGTCTGTTAATGGTAAATTGCCCTTCACTCTCAAAAGACTGCTTAAAGCAAAAGTTTGATCCAATTGTTTTTGTACCTGCTCATAATCACCACTTGGCAATAATTGTTCTGCCCTCTTTTTAGCAGGAGCTGTGATTGCCAAACTCTTTAAACGAGCAGTGATCTGTTGAAATTCAAGTATTTCTAAAATTTTTTTGTTCATCATAGCTATTTATCTTTACATTCCAAGTAAGACAAAAAGAGACTGGCAATGCCAGTCCTTTTTGTTTTATTCACCACTTAAACGATCATCGCTCAAGAATGTATTCAATACTCCTTGAACCATATCCCATTCTTCATCTGATTCAATCTCATGCAAGTCGCTGCTTGTAACGTCGCCTGCATCATCAGCATCATAACTAAATGCTTGCACTTCGATATCCTCATCATCACCTACTGCTGCAGGATACAGAAGTACGTAAGACTTATTGTAGTCATCAGAATGGAAAGTGAATAAGATCTCATATAATTCTTCATTGCCCTGATCATCAATCAAGGTAATTTGACGGTCCTTATCACCATCACCATTAATGTTTGCTGCCATTTTAATCCTTTCGGTGTAAGTCTAAATAATTTTGCAAGATAAGTACTGCAGCCATCTGATCAATTACCTGCTTACGCTTCTTGCGATCATGAACGCCAGCTTCTTCAACTAGAACTCTTCGTGATTCCACTGTTGTTAATCGTTCATCATCATAATAAACAGGCAGATTAAACTTCTTTTTCAGACGTTCGCCATAAGCCTTGCTCCGATCTACTGAATGCCCACTTGTTCCATCCATGTTCTTTGGCAGACCTAAGACAAATCCTGCAGGATCATATTCGCGCACAATTTTCTTCAGTGGACGCATTCCAAAGTTAAATTTACTCTCATCAATTGGAATCGTCTCTAATTTTTGCGCAGTAATCCCCAATTCATCGCTGATTGCAACTCCAACTGTTTTGGAGCCGATATCTAAACCGATTAATCTCATTTACTTATCTTTGCCAAGGTAGCTCTTTACAAGCTCCTCAATAATTTCATCACGCTCATGCTTAAGAATTAAATTACGAGCATCATTATGCCGTGGGATATAAGCAGGATCCCCAGAAAGCAAGTATCCAACAATTTGATTAATTGGATTGTAGCCCTTTTCTTCGAGCGCATTGTAAACATCTTGTAGAGTATCATACACGTTTTTGCCTTTATTTTGGTTAAAGTCAAAATGCATGGTTTTATCTAATGAACTCATAATTATTCCTCCTGTCACAATTCTACTTGAAATAAGAGCCAAACTCAATTATTTAATTCTTAGAAATTTCACTAATTACAGTCTTAATAGCCTCATCGATGCCCTCTGGCTTCTTACCGCCGGCTTGAGCCATGTTTGGCCGGCCACCACCGCCACCACCAAAGATTGGAGCGGCTTTCTTAATCAAATCGCCAGCCTTAAGACCTTTATCAAGAGCCTTCTTATTCAAGCTAATAATCATGTTAGCCTTGCCATCATTCTTGGCAGCCAATACCAAGACATCAGACTTATTGCCACTTTTCCAGCTATCGGCAAGTTCACGCAAGTCGTTCATACCGCTAACGTCTGCTGTTGCAGCAATAACTGTTAAATCGCCAGCCTTTTGAACATTGTCAAAGATTTCTCCAGCCTTTGCTTGGTTGATCTTCTTAGTTAAATCTTCAATTTGCTTTTGGGCATCATGCAAGCTGCTTTCAAGTGAATCAATCTTGTCCATAATGCCATCTGGCTTAGTAGCCTTAACATGTTCTTGAATATCATCAAGTAAAGTTGAGCGGTCAGCTAAGTATTCATAAGCCTTCTTTGAAGTTACGGCTTCAATTCTGCGCATACCTGCACCAACAGCGGATTCAGAAATAATCTTGAAAATACCGATTTGGTTGGTATTGTCACAGTGAGTACCACCACAAAATTCTGATGAAAAGTCACCTACTTGAACAACACGAACTTTATCACCGTATTTGCCATTGAACAAAGCTAAGGCACCCATCTTCTTGCCTTCTTCTGGTGTAGTGACAGTAGTCTTAACTTGAATTGCTTCCCAGATCTTTTGGTTAACCAATTCTTCAACTGATTTAATTTCACGTGGAGTCATTGGTTCCATAGCTGTGAAGTCAAATCTCAAGTAATCAGGTTCAACAAGTGAACCAGCCTGGTGAGTATGTTCACCTAAAACTTGACGAAGAGCTGCGTGCAATAAGTGAGTTGCAGTGTGAGAGTGACGCAAACCTTCACGACGTTCACGATCAATCTTTAAAACATATTCTTGGCCCTTTTCAAGTGGCAAAATGATATCAACAAAGTGCAAGTTTTGATCATTAGGTGCATGTTGAACATCTGTAACTTTAGCAACTAATTCGCCATCTTGGTTGTAAATATTACCATGATCGGCAACTTGTCCACCACGTTCAGCGTAAAATGGCGTCTTATCAAATACTAAAATTGCTTCTTCACCATCAGCCTTGTTGACCAACTTGTCATTAACAACAATGTCAATCAATTTAGCATGGTCTTCTTCATACTTGCCATATTCAAATTCTGACTTGTCCTTGATATTCATCAAGGTTACATCTTGACGACCCATTGATTGCAGGTCACCACGAGCTTTACGAGCACGCTCTTTTTGAGCTTGCATTTCTTTATCAAAGCCCTTCTTGTCAATCTTAAGACCTGCATCTTGAGCTGATTCGAATGTTAATTCATAAGGGAAGCCATAAGTATCAAACAACTTGAAGGCATCCTTGCCTGAAATAGTCTTATTATCTGACTTCTTAGCCTTGGCAATTAATTCATCAAGCAAAGTTAAACCAGAATCAAGAGTTGCTTGGAATCTTTCCTCTTCATTTTGAATAACATTTTCAATGAAGCCTCTTTGATCCATAACTTCTGGGTAATGGCTTTGCATAATTTTACCAACAACTGGAACAAGTTTGTAAAGAAATGCACCTTTAATGCCCAAACGTTGACCATTCAAATCAGCACGACGAATTAAACGACGAAGAACGTAGCCACGACCATTGTTAGAAGGAAGAGCACCGTCAGCAATAGCAAAACTTACGGCACGAACGTGGTCGGCAATGATCTTGAAAGCAGTAGTATCTGCTTTGTTAACGCCGTATTTCTTGCCTGGAGTCATCTCTTCAGTTGCATGAATAATTGGCAAGAACAAGTCAGTTTCAAAGTTTGTTGGTGCGCCTTGCAAAATTGAGAGCACACGTTCAAGACCCATACCAGTATCGATATTCTTATGTGGCTGATCAACATATTTGCCATTTGGAAGGTGGTTGTATTGTGAGAAAACAATGTTCCAAATTTCAAGGTAACGAGCGTTTTCACCACCTGGGAAGTTTTCAGGGTCATCTTCAGCAACATCGTTGTTTTCTTGACCACGGTCATAGAAAATTTCAGTATCAGGACCACATGGACCTTCACCAATATCCCAGAAGTTGTCTTCTAACTTAAAGATATGATTTTTAGGCATTCCTGCCTTTTCCCATACCTTTTGTGAATCAATGTCTTTTGGATAAACAGTACAATAAAGCTTGCTCTTATCAAGACCTAACCACTTAGGACTTGTCAAAAATTCCCAAGCCCAAGTAATAGCTTCATTTCTGAAGTAGTCCCCAACTGAGAAGTTACCAAGCATTTCAAAGAAGGTTTGGTGACGAGCAGTTTTACCAACGTTTTCAATATCATTAGTTCTGATTGATTTTTGTGAACTAGTAATTCTGTGGTTCTTAGGAACAACTGAACCATCGAAGTACTTCTTCATTGTGGCAACACCAGAGTTGATCCAAAGAAGAGTTGGGTCATCTTGTGGAATAAGTGATGCACTTGGCATAATCATATGGCCATGTTCTTTAAAGAAGTCTAAGAACATTTGCCGAAACTCTGAACTTGTTAGTTTCTTCATTTTTATCTCCTAATCCAAAATAAAAAACACCATTACAGTTTCAAGGACGCTACGTGCGCGGTACCACCTTGATTGCAACAGTGTTTGTTACCTCTTGATTATCTTTAAAATTAATACTTAAAGGAGCATCCCCTAAAGCGAATTAAGCTTTTCTCACCAATTAGCTCTCTCTTTGAAATTCAACTTTAAAAGACATATCTTAAGCTGAAAATAATTGTACTACTTAGACGAAGTTTGTCAACGTCCCTGCTCACGCCGACGGCGACGTTGCCGCTTAGCTTTGCGAACCTCATGCCGCTGTTCAAGCTTGCGCTTTTGACGATTGTCTTCTTGAATAGCACGTTTGATTTTCTTCTTGTAGCCTGGCTTGCGTTTACGTTTTTCTTTTTTAACATAACCAACCAGTTTTGTATCAAGCTTGCGATTCTTAGCTTCACGGTTGTCGCGACGGCGATAATGTTTACGAGGAACCAGTTCGCCCTTTTTAATTTCAACAAAATCAAAATGAACGCCCATCTTTTCCAGCTCTTCAATTCGGTTCATCTCTTCTTCGCGAATCAAAGTAACTGCGTGACCTGGCAAACCGTTGCGACCTGTTCTGCCAATCCGGTGAATGACGAATTCCAAATTGCGCGGAACTTCATAATTGATAACTAAACTTACGCCATCAATGTCAAGACCGCGGGCTGCCAAGTCGCTGGCAACTACATATTGGAATTGCCCCTGTTCAACTTGGCGCAAAGTCCGTTTACGCTCACGTTCAGTGATGCCGCCGTGAATTTTAGCGACCTTTAATCCTTGATCCTGCAAAAACTTGGTTAATTCATCAACTTTTTGCTTTGTATTGGCAAAAACCAAGGCCAAATATGGCTGCCCCATCGTTAATAATTGATAAAGAACGTTCTTCTTATCTTTTGAACCAACATCCAAAAGATCGTTTTTTATTGTTGGCGCAATAATTGCTGGATTATCAATGATAATTTCGTCAGGATGCGCCATATACTTACGTAAAAAGTTGGCCAACTTCACTGGAATAGTTGCTGAAAAAGCTGCAAAAAGCACATCCTTTGGCAACTTAGCAGCTACTTGATCGATATCATTTAAGAAGCCCATATCCAAAGTCATATCAGCTTCATCAATGATAAAGTCCTTCACGGCATCAACAGCAAAGATCTTCTTTTGGACAAAATCCAGCAAACGACCTGGCGTTGCAATAACCAGTTGCGGTTTTTTATTTTCGATTTTTTCTAATTGACGTTCCCGGTCAGTTCCTCCAGCCAGGTGCATGATTGAAATATTCAATCCTGAAGCCTTGCGCAGGCTCTTGGCAACCTGATAAAGCTGATCGGCTAATTCACGACTAGGTGCAGTAATAATTGCTTGAACATAGTCAGAAGACAGATCAATATCATTAAAAACCGGTACTAGATAAGCATGCGTCTTACCAGAACCTGTTGCTGACTGTACAATCACATTTTGCCGTGAAAGCATGGTCGGGATAACTCGTTCCTGAACTTTAGTTGGCTTAGTAAAATGAATTTTTTCAAGCCCGGCCTGCAGTTCAGGTTTAATTCTTGAATCAGTAAAAGTATTATTCATGTTCTTCATTGTATTTTTTAGTTACCTCAACAACTTCGGCGAAGATTTGCTTTACTTCATCCATATCTTTGGCATTAGCGCCTGAAGCCAAAGCATGACCACCGCCATCATGTTTTTCAGCTAATTTGTTGATTACAGGACCCTTTGAACGGTAATGAACGCGGAAAGTACCATCTGGTTTTTCAACAAAAACATTCCAAGCTTTGATATCTTTAATTCTTCCTGGAGTAGAAACAGTAACTGATGCTTGATCATCAGTAATGCCAAGTTTCTTCAAATCTTTTTGCATTAAAACAGCATAAGCTGCGCCGCATGGATCAACTGTCATATAGTCAAGAACGGCAGCTTGAAGTTTAGCTTGAGCAAAGGTAACATCACTGATATTACGAGCAATCTCAGTAATATTAATGCCTGTTCTGGCAAGTTGAGCTACTACATCAAAAGTATGAGCGGAAGTTTCTGGATACATGAACCGTCCGGTATCACCAACAATTCCAGCATAAAGCGGATAAGCAACTTCTTCAGGAAGAGGCAATTTTTCAGCATTAATAAAATCAACAATAATTTGAGAAGCTGCTGGTGCATCTGGATCGACATAACTCATATCGGCATATGGATCGACATCAGGGTGGTGGTCAATTTTAATTAAGAAAGAACCTTCACGGTAAAGCTTGTTGGAAATTCTAGAGGTGTTGGCAGTATCAGTTGTAATTACCAAAGCACCTTCATAATCTTTCTTAGTGACCTTATCCATAGTATTAATCCAGGCTAAATCGCCTTCGTCATTTTCACCGGCACACAAAATACGTTTGTCAGGGAATTTTTCTTGCAAACTTCTAGCAAGACCAGCTTGTGAACCAATTGCATCTGGATCAGGACTGATGTGACGATGCAAGATAATAGTAGGATATTCTTTAATTTTTTCGTAGATTTCATCAAAAGTACTCATAATCTTTAACTCTCCTTAATTTTCTTACCCTCTAGTGTAACAGACAATCGCCTTTTTTATAAAGTTGAAAACAGATTAGTTTCACGATAAGTTTCTTGTTCCAAATTGGTAGCCGAGATACCGAGCAGCCGAATTCCTTGATCTAAAAATTCCGGCAAAGTCTCAAATAATGACTTTGCCTCACTATAAATCAACTGTTCATCCTGCGTCTTTTGCCGCAGCATGCGTCGCCGGGTAACCGTATGAAAATCGGTATTGCGCAATTTTAAGACGATGCAATTGGTTTGCAGATTTTTTTCTTTAAGCATCTGACTGACATCTCGTGCATAATTTCTTAATAAAGTCAGCGCTTGCTGCTGGTCAAAAATGCTAGGCTCAAACGTCCTTTCCTTGCCAATCGACTTCCGTTGTCTCTTGGCTTCAACCGGACTTAAGTCTATGCCACGTGAATGCATTGCTAATACGTAACCCATCTTTTTAAAATGATCAATTAAAAATTTGACGCTTTTTTGCTGCAAATCGGCACCAGTATTGATCCCCATTTCTCTTAAAACGGCCTGCATCTTTTTCCCGACTCCAGGGAACTTCTTGATATCCTGCTGTGCTAAAAAGGATTGGGCTTCACTGGGCAAAATGACTGTTTTTCCAAATGGTTTGGCATATTCAGAACCCATTTTTGCCAAAAACTTATTATAGGTCACGCCATATGAACAAGTTAAACCGGTCGTGCGATATACTTTTTGCTGCATGTAATTGCCTAACTGAATTGAAGAGTAATCGCCTAGTTTATTTTTCGTAACATCAAGATATGCCTCATCTAAAGAAACGGGCTCAATGATATCTGTTACTTCGTGCATAATGACATGGACTTGATTAGAAACCGCATGATACTTGTCAAAATTGGGCGGAATAAAGACTAATTTATCTGCTGGAATAAGCTGCACTGCTTTAATTGCCGGCATAGCACTGCCAACGCCATATTTGCGCGCGATATAATTTGCAGTCGTAATCACGCCATGACCATTGAAATCCCGCGGATCATGAGCAACAACTACTGCCTTATTTTTTAATTCGGGATGGTCCCGCATTTCCACTGAAGCGTAAAAAGCATCCATATCCAGATGAATAATCCGGCGATGGATGTCGTTTTTAGGTAATAAATTCTCGTTATTATTCATAAATCCAATGTTCAGTTGGAGATTCAAAAATATGGTTGCTTTCAGTTGGCCCCATCCGATATGGTGCGTATTGGACGATATCTGGGTTGCCAGCTTCGTTTTCCTTTTGCCAAGCGTCTTCTATTGCATCAATGAACATCCAGTAACGTTTTAATTCGCTCCAGTGGGTAAAGTTAGTGGAATCATTGACAAAAACATCATGGAGAAGGCATTCATAACCATCTGGCACTTCTGCTAATTCAGACTTAGAGAAAGTGTAGTCAAGATTTTCTCTTCTAATTCCTTCTTCACTAATCTTTTTACCGTTGATGGTAATAAAAATTCGACTTTTTGGATCAATTTCAATCGTAATATTGTTGGAATAAGCTTGACCATATGGAGTGTTGATATGCTTTAGCACTATGTCAATTCGGTTCTTCTTTTCTTTGAATTTCTTACCAGTTCTGAAGTAAATTGGAACATCGGCAATTGGTCCTCTTTCAAACTTAACCTTTCCTGCGACATATGTTTCAGTTAAAGAATTAGGATTTACCTTCGGTTCTTTCTTATAAGCAAAGGTGGTGTCACTACCAGCATATTGGCCTCGAACAAAGTCCTTTTTTACTTGTTCAGCATTTGGAATAATCAAGCTTTCCAACAATTCTTGCTTTGCCTTGTGAATGGCTTCTGAAGAAATATTCTCTGGTTCTGGCATTGCCAATAAGGTAATGATTTGGAAAATATGATTTTGCACCATATCACGCAAAGCACCTGAGGTTTCATAATATTCACCACGAGCTTCAACACCGAGTCTTTCAGCAAAAGTAACTTGAATATTCTTGAGATTGCCTTTGTTCCAAATATTCTTAATCAATGGATTGGTAAAACGCATTGGCAAAATATTTTGAATCATTTCCTTGCCAAGGTAATGATCGATCCTAAAGATTTCATTTTCAGAAAATGAAGCGGTAATTTGCTTATTTAATTCTTCAGCACTCTTAAGATCACGGCCAAATGGCTTTTCAACAACAATCCGGTTAAAGCCGCTGCCAGTCAAATGCTGATCGTCAATATGGGTGGCAATTGTTCCGAAGAATCTTGGTGCCATGGCCATGTAGAACAAGCGATTTCCTTGGGCACTGTAACGATCGTCCAGTTCTTGAGCCAATTCTTTTAAAGTAACATAGTGTTCAACATTAGTTACATCATGAGATTGATAGTAAAAATGACTTGTAAAGTCTTTGACATCATTTTCATCAACTTCAGTATGAGTTTCATGAATTGCATCGCTTACTTGTCCACGTAAGTATTCATGCGACCAAGGACGACGTGCAGTTCCAATAACAGCAAAATTGTCGTGAATCAAGCCTTGTTCATAAAGATTGAATAATGCAGGATAAAGCTTACGGTGTGCCAAGTCACCACTACCACCGAAAATAATCATGACAACTGGAATATTTTTCATTTTGTACCTCCACTTCATAGTCAACACATTTATTTTACAACAAGGAATTTTTTAGCAAAATAAAAAACGCCTTTCAAAGGCGCTTTTATTCATAAAATTATCTTATGATTAATCTTTCTTTTCTTCTGAATTGTCATCTGCTGGCTTTTCAGTTTCAGGCTTTGCTTCAGGTTCTTCCTTAGTTTCAGTCTTTTCTGCTGATTTTTCTTCTGCAGGAGCTTCTGACTTTTCAGTTTCAGCTGATGCTGGCTTTTCTGCTGCGGCTGGCAAAACTTGACGAATAGCCATTCTGCTGAAAGTCAAGTAGATACCATCAGCGTCAATAACAACAGTATTGTCCTTGCCATTGATTGAATCAACTTTTCCGTGCAAGCCGTCAACTAAAACAACACGGTCGCCCTTCTTCAATTGATCCATCATTTGCATTCTCTTTTGTTGTTGCTTCTTTTGCGGGCGAATCATGCCAAAGTACATGAATCCGATCAAAATAACGAAAACAACAATCATCATAATATTGCTGCTGCCACCTTGAGCATTAGCCAAAAATAAAGTATTCAAATTTTTCACCTCATAAAAATATCAATGTTAATGTCAATTACTTTTATTATACAAAAAGCAGACCTAAGATGCACTCTAATCTGTCTTATTCTTCATTTGGATTAGGTAATCCTAATTGAGCATAAGCTTTGTCAGTTGCCATTCGACCACGCGGCGTTAATAAAATAAAGCCATGCTGCAGCAAATATGGTTCATACAAAGATTCAATCGTATCAATATCTTCACCGACACTTGCTGCTAAAGTTCTGATGCCAACAGGGCCGCCACCATAGCCTTCGATCATCGTACGCAAAAGTTTGCGGTCAGTCAGATCCAGTCCTTCATCGTCAACCTGCAATTGCTTCAAAGCATGCTCCGTTGTCTTTAAAGAAATGGTATCTTCACCTTTAACTTCGGCGAAATCACGCACCCGTTTTAACAAACGGTTGGCCACTCGTGGCGTTCCCCGAGACCGACGAGCCAATTCATGAGCTGCTTCAGGAGCAATAGAAGTATGAAAGACATCGCCGGATCGTTGAATAATCTGCTCTAACTCATTTACAGTGTAATATTGCATATGCTCAACAATACCGAAACGATCACGTAGCGGCGCTGAAAGCTGTCCCGCCAAAGTAGTTGCCCCAATTAAGGTAAATGGAGGAAGTGGAACATGAACGGCATGCGTCGTTTCTCCCTCACCGATCATAATATCGACATAGAAATCTTCCATAGCAGAATAAAGTACTTCTTCAATCGGTTTAGGCAAACGGTGAATTTCATCAATAAACAAAACATCGCCAGGATCCAGTTCTGATAAAAGTGCCACCAAATCACCGGCTTTTTCAATCGCTGGCCCAGATGTACTTTTAAGATGAACGCCTAACTCATGCGCAATGACAAAAGCCAATGTAGTTTTACCAAGACCTGGTGGGCCATAAAGCAAAACATGATCTAATGCTTCATCCCTTTGTCTGGCTGCCTTGATATAAACTGCCATTTCTTTTTTTACTCGTGCTTGTCCCAAATATTGATCCAAACTTTGCGGACGCAGCGACATTTCAACTTGTTCTTCTTCCGCATCTTGCGCTTCACTTAAAGTTATCGCGTCTTCCTTGTCTACCACAAAATTCACTTCCTCACTTTTTTACAAACTAATGTTCACTATAACATTACTTCTTTAATAAAAGGGCCAATCCCTTCTTAATATATTTATCTGCACTATCGGTATCAATTTTTTCCAGTTTCGGAGTAATGCGATTGACCTCTTTTTGAGTGTAGCCTAAGGCAATCAAAGCTAATAAGGCATCGTGCAATTCTGGTGAAATCTCTTCATTATCGGCAACCGTCCGATCCAAACGATTAACATAATCGCCTAACTTTCCTTTCAAATCAAGCACAATTTGGGAAGCCGTCTTTTTGCCCACGCCCGGAAAACGCGTCAAATACTTAACTTCACCCTGCTCAATTGCTTCAGCCAAGGAGTCGCTGTCTTCAGCCGCCATGATAGCTAAAGCAGACTTGGGACCAATTCCGCTGACACTCAACAATTTCAGGAAAAGACCTTTAGCATTTTTGTCTTGAAAACCATAAAGAGTAAAGCCATTGTTATCTGAGAAATTCTGCTCAACATAAACTTTAGCCTTTTGCCCTTGATGATAAGCAAAAGGAGTCGGACTGAAAACTTTATAGCCAACGCCATTAACATCAACGACGATATAGCTTGGCGAAATTTCAGCAATCGTTCCATCTAAATATTCAAACATCTTTTATTCATCCTTTTTAAACATCTTCCGCAAGTCATTTTGACTTATTCTTACTAAAACAACTTTGCCATCGGCATCATGATATGGATCACTGCTCTTGCGCAAATCCGCTAGAAGACTGACATTTTCTCCAGCCGATAAATCAACATGACCGGTAATTTCTTTTCGAGCCTGCAAAGCAGCAATTTTAGCAAACAAGGTCGTTTCAGTCTGGTGTGCGAACGTTAAATAGCTATCCAAAATTTTTCTAACTGAGCCTTCAACATCACCATGAATCCATGTTGGATAGGAGCGCATAATAAAACTGTCTTGACCAAAATCTTCCAGAAAAATTCCGATTTTTTTAATCTCGTCAATTTTGCTTTTTATCTGTAAAAAGTCCAAGTTGCCAAATTCAAGAACCAAAGGCGTTAATAAACCTTGCTGCACAATCTTTTTTTCAAGCAGTGTCTGATAAATTTTTTCATAAGTTAAACGGCGCCGTGCTGCTAACTGATCAATCAAAAACAGATCACCATTATCTTCAGCAATAATATAGGTTTTAGTTTGACCCAAATATTGCAGTTCTGGCAAACTGGTAGCCAGCGTTTCATCCCCAGTTGAAATAACTTCCTTGTCAGACTTGCCTTTGCCAAAGGGCGTTAATTGTGTTTGTTTGGCAATATTGTCTGCCCATGTCGTGGTAATTACGTAACGATCATCCTCACGTGGAATACTTAAATCCACGTATTTCGTCTTAGCCTTTTTAGGTGTTAATTCAGTTGGCGTTACTTTTTCATGAATTTCTGGTGTTGGTTGCCTAGTGGTATTAACCACGTTCTGGTTTAAATTAAACTTTAATTGATCAACCAGGGTCTCCTGCCGATTAGTTTTTAAATTGGCAAAAGCATCGCTTTGTTCGGGATGACTGATTAAGTTATCGCTAATAGCGGCCGTGATCAAACGGCTTAGTTCTTTTTCTTTAGACAATCTTACTTCTTGCTTAGTTGGGTGAACATTGACATCAACTAATAAAGGATCGACCTTAATTGCAACCACCACAACTGGATAATGACGTGCAGTTAATTTGGAACCATATCCTTCCATAATCGCCGTGTTCAGGCGAAAGTTCCGAATATAGCGACCATTAAGCAAAATGGAAATAAAATTGCGGGTTGAACGCGTCAATTCAGGACGAGACATTAAACCCGAAACCTGAAAATCACTGTCTGCATTTTTAAAGGGAATCATCTTTTCAGCAATATGGCGACCGTAAACATTAGCTACGGTTTGGGCTAAGTTGCCATTACCCGGCGTTCTCAATAATACTTTGCCGGCATTAGACAAAGTAAAAGAAATTTGCGGATAGCCTAGCGAAATGCGGTTGACAATATCGACAATTTTCATCATCTCAGTTCGCGGACTACGCAAGTATTTCAACCGCGCCGGGGTATTGAGGAACAAATCTTTAACTGTTATCTTTGTTCCTTTTCTTGCAGCTGCATCTTCTTCAGTCTTTTTATTTCCGCCCACAAAAACTGCTTTAGTACCAATCTCATCAGCAGCTGCCGTAATCATTTCAACATGAGCAACCGCAGATATAGAAGCTAGAGCTTCTCCTCTGAAGCCTAATGTAGAAACGTTAAAAAGATCACGCTCATTATTGATTTTGCTAGTTGCATGGCGAGTAAATGCCAAATCAATCTGATCGCGTGCAATTCCTGTACCATTATCCTGAACAACGATTTGCTTTAAACCGGCATCCATAAAATCAATTCTGATTCTGCTTGCACCAGCATCAATTGAATTTTCAACCAATTCCTTAACAACACTAGCCGGTCGCTCAATAACTTCTCCGGCGGCAATTTGATTAGTTAGGGCCTCGGATAATTCATGAATTTTAGGCATTTTACTCGTCATCCTTTAAATCTTGTTGCCAATCAGCAACCATTTGCATTATTTGCAGTGGTGTCTTGTCTGCTAAATAAAGGTTAGAAATTTGATCCAGCACATCTTTTTCAGCATTTGAAACTGTTTCTGCTTCATCGTCAGTTGTCTCTTCTGCTTCTGGAGCATTTTCCGTAAACAAATTCAGCTGTTCACTGGCTGGTCCCAATTCGCTTGCACCCTGTGCTTCAAGTCGTTTAAGCAATTTAGTTGCTTCACGCAAAACGCGATGCGGCAAGCCAGCAAGTTGAGCAACGTGAATCCCATAACTCTGATCGGCTGGGCCAGGTAAGATCTTGTGCAGAAAAATCAATTTGCCATTTTCTTCAGTTGCTCCAACATGAATATTCTTCAAGTGATGCAATGTCTTGTCTAAATCAGTCAATTCATGGTAGTGCGTGGCAAATAAAGTTTTCGCACCGACTTTATCATGCAGGTATTTAACAATGGCGCCAGCTAAAGCCATTCCATCATAAGTGGCTGTTCCACGACCAATTTCATCAAATAGTACCAAACTACGTTTGGTAGCATATTGCAGTGCTTCATTTGCTTCACTCATTTCCACCATGAAAGTACTCTTACCAGAAATCAGATCATCGGCCGCACCGATTCGCGTAAAGATTTGGTCAAAAATTGGCAAGTCTGCACTGTCAGCTGGCACAAAGCTGCCCACTTGCGCCATAATCGCAATTAATGCCATTTGTCGCATATAGGTACTTTTACCAGACATATTTGGACCAGTAATCAAATAAATATCCGTATCGTCGGCCATTTTGACATCATTAGGGATGTAGGAACCAGCCGTCATTACCTTTTCTACAACTGGGTGGCGGCCACCAACGACGTCGATATTCTGGTTGGCACTGTGAAAGCTTGGGCGACAATAATTATTTTCTTCTGCAACGGTAGCAAAGCCTGTATAAACATCTAACGCAGCCAATTGATTGCCCAATTTTTGCAGAGCTGGAATATACTTTTTAACTTCTTCACGCAATTTAACGAACAAATCATATTCCAAATCAGTTGAACGAGTCTGCGCCTCCATGATGAGGTTTTCATGTTCTTTCAATTCAGGCGTGATATAACGTTCGGCATTAGTCAGCGTCTGCTTGCGCGTATAACGATCCAAGGGGACTTTGCTCTTATTGCCATTAGAAACTTGAATATAGTAGCCAAATACTTTGTTATAGCCTACCTTCAAGTTCTCAATTCCGGTTTTTTCTCGTTCATCAGCTTCCATTTGTGCCAGCCACTTTTTACCGTTGTTCATCGCATCACGGTAACGATCAAGCTGAGCATCTACGCCATCCTGAATTAAGCCGCCTTCTGTTGTTAAAATTGGCGGATCCTTAACTAAAGTAGTTGATATTAATTCAGCAACACCTTTGAGTGGATCAATTTTATCGGCAAAATCTTTTAATTCTGTACTGTCTGATTGCTTTAAAGCATCTAAAATCACTGGTACAGCTTGCAAGGAACGTGATAATTGCAAAAGTTCACGAGCATTGACATTGCCAAAAGCAATCCGTCCGGTCAATCGTTCAAGGTCATAAACGCCTTTTAAAGCATCAATAACATTTTCTCGGGTAAAGTAGTTGTCTAACAAGGATTGAACCATCTCTTGCCGCTTATTGATTTCTTCAATTGAAAGAAGCGGACGCGATAGCCACCGCTTAAGCAAACGACCACCCATTGCCGTATGAGTTTTATCCAGCACCCAGAAGAGCGAACCCATCTTTTTACCGGTTTTTGCAGAAGAAATTAATTCTAGATTATTCTGCACAGTATGCGACATTTGCAGATATTGATTTACTTCATAGCTTTTTGCAATCTGTAAGTGGGCCAGGCTGCGTTTTTGTGTTGTTAATAAATAACCTACTAATTGTTCAGCTGCCTGTCTTTCTGCATGATTCTTTAAGTTTTGTTCAACGTATGAAATTTCGGCATGTTCGCCTTCAAGCGGCGTTGGTTTAGAAACTGTGATATTTGCCTTGTGCATAAAATCTTGATTTTGTGCCGTTAATGGTCCGTTATACACAACTTCACGCGTTCTTAAAGATAAAAGTTCGTTTGAAACTGCTGCAAAATCTTTTAAGTGGGTAGTATAAATCTCACCTGTGGACAAATCACTATAGGCTAAACCAAATCCACTATTGGTCGTCACTACAGAAGTTAAGTAATTAGACTCTTTTGCCTCATTAGGTCCTTCAGCCATCATAGTACCGGGCGTAACCAACTGAATGATCCCTCGCTTCACCATGCCCTTGGCCTTTTTCGGATCTTCTAGTTGTTCACAAAGTGCAACTTTGTAGCCTTTTTCAACTAAAGTATTCACATATGAATCCACAGCTAAGTGAGGCACACCTGCCATTGGAATTGGATTTTTAGTTTTATTAGAACGGTGAGTCAAGGTTAACTCAAGAATCTGCGCACCTTTGACTGCATCGTCTTCAAATAATTCATAGAAGTCGCCGACGCGATAAAAAAGGAAGGCATCGGGATATTGCTTTTTTATGTCATAATATTGCTCCATCATAGGAGTAGTACTGCTTTTAGCCAAATGAAATTCCTCTTTCTTTTTAGCTCTTTTTCACTGTTAACTATTATACGCTAAAGATGTGGACAAAAGAAAAAAGACCGCAAATGCGATCTTCTTTCTATGTGTATAACTTTTATTGCAATGTTTTAAATTATATTCTCAAACATAAATGTTTGAGAATTGAATCTCTAAGCGCTAAAACGCTAAGAGATGAACTAGATCATTTCATGATCTAGAAATGTATCCGTAAGCGCTAAAGCGCTAACGGCTACATTCCCATATCTGGAGCTGGAGATTGTGGCTTATCTTCAGGAATATCAGCTACAACAGCTTCAGTAGTAAGAAGAAGTGCAGCAATAGATGCAGCGTTTTGAAGGGCTGTACGAGTTACCTTAGTTGGGTCAATGATACCTGCGTCAACCATGTTTTCCCACTTATCAGCAGCTGCGTTGTAACCAACTTCATTGTCTTGGTGTTCCAACTTGTCTAAGATTACTGAACCATCTTTACCAGCGTTTTCAGCAATTTGACGAACAGGTGCACTCAAAGCTTTCAAAACAATGTTGATACCAGTTTGTTCATCAGCTGAATCACCCTTAAGATCCTTAACGGCCTTTTCAACGTTAACAAGTGCAGTACCACCACCGGCTACGTAACCTTCGTCAACGGCAGCACGAGTTGAGTTCAAGGCATCTTCGATTCTGTAACGACGTTCCTTAAGTTCAGTTTCGGTAGCAGCACCAACGTGAATAACAGCTACACCACCAGTTAATTTAGCAAGACGTTCTTGCAACTTCTTCTTGTCGAAGTCTGAAGTAGTTTCTTCAATTTGCTTTCTGATTGAGTCTTCACGTTCTTGAATAGCATCCTTTGAACCTGCACCGTCAACAATAGTAGTTGAGTCCTTGGTTACAGTGATACGACGAGCTTGACCTAATTGATCAATCTTGGTGTCCTTAAGTTCAAGGCCAAGGTCTTCAGTGATTACAGTACCACCAGTTAAAGCAGCGATATCTTGTAATTGAGCCTTACGACGGTCACCAAAGCCAGGTGCCTTAACAGCAACAACGTTGAAAGTACCACGGATCTTGTTCAAAACAAGAGTTGGAAGAGCTTCACCAGTTACATCGTCAGCAATGATCAACAATGACTTGCCTTGTTTAACAATTTCTTGAAGTAATGGCAAGATGTCTTGAATGTTTGAAATCTTCTTGTCAGTGATCAAGATGTATGGATTATCAAGGTCTGCTTCCATCTTGTCGTTGTCAGTTACCATGTATTGTGATAAGTAACCACGGTCAAATTGCATACCTTCAACTACTGAAAGCTCAGTGTTGATACCACGTGAGTCTTCAATAGTGATAACACCATCGTGACCAACCTTTTCCATAGCATCAGCGATCAAAGCACCAACTTCTTTAGAAGCTGATGAAACAGCTGCAACATTAGCAATTTGATCCTTTGATTCAACCTTGTGGCTGATCTTGTGAAGTTCATCAACAGCTGCCTTAGTTGCCTTTTCAATACCGCGACGAATACCAACTGGGTTAGCACCAGCAGTAACGTTCTTCATACCTTCACGAACGATAGCTTGAGTCAAAACGGTAGCAGTAGTAGTACCGTCACCTGCGATGTCGTTAGTCTTTTGAGCTGCTTCGGCAACTAACTTAGCACCCATGTTTTCGTAGTGGTCTTTTAATTCAATTGACTTAGCAATAGTAACACCATCGTTAGTGATGTCTGGGTTACCGTAACTTTGTTCCAAAACAACGTTTCTACCCTTAGGACCAATAGTAGTCTTAACAGTATCAGCTAACTTATCAACGCCCTTTAAGAGTGAACGTCTTGCGTTTTCTGAGAATTTAATATCTTTAGCCATAGATTAGCTCCTCCTTATCTCGATTTATTTTAAAAGATTTGACTTAGATAATTACTTAACGATTGCTAAAATATCTCTTTCGTGAAGGACTAAGTACTTTTCACCTTCATATTTAACATTAGTGCCAGAGTACTTATCGTATAAAACTACGTCGCCCTTCTTAACTGTCATTGGCAGCTTTTCGCCATTTTCAGCATAAGCGCCGTTGCCAACTGCAACAACTTCACCTTCAGTTGGCTTTTCCTTAGCATTGGAAGCAAGGACGATGCCTCCAACAGTCTTTTCTTCTTCTTCTTTAACTTTTACGATCACGCGATCACCGATTGGTTCTAACACGTTTGTCCCTCCTATAATCTTAGTTTTTTTAATTTTTATTATCATATTTGTTAATTAGCACTCGTATTTACCAAGTGCTAGCTTACAAATATGATAATAACGTGTTTTCAATAAAAAAGCAAGAAAAAATTAGCACTTTTTATAAAAGAGTGCTAATTTTACTTTTTCTTTATTTTTCTAGAGGATTATAAGATTTTTTAATTATGAGCAGTAACAGCGATTAATTTATCACCATGCTTAACGCCTGCATCGCTAATTCTTTGAACGTTAGCATAGTTGGCAGTATTAGTAATAATTTCCATTACTGTTGTATCATAGCCAGCCTTCTTGACGGCTTCAAGGTCAACCGTACCCAACTTGTCTCCTTTGTTAATACGTTGTCCTTGCTTAACAAAGCTTTCAAAGTGCTGACCCTTTAAGTTAACTGTATCAAGACCGATATGAATCAATACTTCAGCACCTTTATCAGATTTAATGCCATAAGCGTGCTTGGTCTCATAAGCAATAGTAACAGTACCTGTCACTGGTACGTAAATCGTGCCATCACTAGGAACGATTGCTGCACCGTCACCCATTAATTTAGCGGAAAATACTTTATCGTTTACTTTAGTTAAGCTTTCAGGCTGTCCATCTACCGCAGCCGCAATAACTTCATCCTTTAAGCTTAATTGTTCTTTAGATACCTTTTCGGCTTTTTGATTATCTTCAGCAATTGAAGTTGCATCATTAACTGGAACATCTTGACTAGCAACTTCTTCCTTCAAATGACCTTTACCGTAAACATAAGTCAAAATAAAGGCAATGACAAAACTAATTGCAACGGAAACAACCCACATTGGAATCGTCTTTGGATAAATTGAAAGGAAGCCCAGGAAGCCGGCTGAACCTAAAGCAGCAGCAGTAACATGCATCAAGCCCGCAAAGGTAGCAGCAACACCAGAACCGATTAAAGCACAGAAGAATGGGAATTTGTACTTCAAGTTAACACCGAAAAGTGCAGGTTCAGTAATACCAAGAAGTGCAGAAACGCCAGCTGATGAAGAAAGGCCCTTCATCTTTTTGTTCTTAGTTAAGAAGTAAACTGCGAAAGTAGCAGCACCTTGAGCTACATTGGCCATACATGCGGTAACGAAGATAAAGTCACCAGAGCTTGCACCGTGAGTTTGAGCAAATTTAGCCAAAAGCTGAGTTTCAACAGCTGGGAAACTTTGGTGCAAACCAGTAGTAACAATTGCTGAGTAAGTTAAACCAAAGACACCCATTCCGAAGGCACCAGTTGTATTGTAGAGCCATACGATGGCATTAGTAATCGCATCAGATACGCCTTTAAAGACAGGGCCGATGATCGTGTAAGTAAGAAAACCGGTAATCATCAATGACAGAAGTGGTGTGAAAGTAAAGTCAACGGCTGATGGCAGCCACTGGTGCAATCTCTTTTCCAGAATAGAAAGTACCCAAACAGCAACCAATACTGGAATAACTTGATATTGGTAGTTGATTTGAGCAACATGCCAACCCCATAAGTCCCAGAACTTAGTTGCACCGCCTAAGTTAGGCGTGGTCATAATCATACCGACGGCTGTACCTAATAATTGGTTAGCACCAAATCTCTTGGCTGCCGACATACCAACCAAAATTGGCATAAAGATAAATGGCGCAGCGGACATGATTTGAATCATACTTGAAAGTCCGGCAATACTTGGTACCATTTGAACAACTGACTTGGAGCCAAACAAACCTGGCGAAGTCAAGAAGTTGTTCAATGCCATAAGCAAACCACCAGCAACTAAAGCTGGAATAATTGGAACAAAGATATCAGACAAGAGTTTAATGAAGTCCATTACTGGGTTCTTCTTTTGACCCTTGACAGCAACCTTCTTTAAATCATCAGTTGATAGTTCTTTCAAGCCAGTAATTTTGATTAATTCATCATAGACGTCATTAACGTCCCCTGGCCCAATAATTACCTGATATTGACCATTAGTCTTAAATGTTCCTTTAACATCAGGATCATTATCTAAGGCCTTTTGGTCAATTTTTGAATCATCCTTTAAAACCAAACGCAAACGAGTAGCACAATGCGCAGCGGCAATGATGTTATCTTGATGAACATCTTTGATAACTCGTTCTGCTACTTTCCTGTGATCCATAACTTTCCTCCCTCAAAATTATGTAAACGCTTTATCTTTAAAGTCATTAAATTATAATAGCGCATTCTAAAAATATGTCAATCGTTTATCATATATTTTCATCTTTTTTGCTATGATATTGTATAAGCACTGATTCTTTAGCAATCAGCTTAGCTGATAACCGTTTGACATAGCTTACTGTTTTTAATAAAATGATCTTAAAAAGATACCGCTTTCATGGAGGATGTTATTATGGAATGGACTCGAGAAAAACGTTACTTGCCTTATAATCAGTGGAGCGCTGAAAAACTATTGGATTTGCAAGCAAAAGCAGCCAATTCGCCTGCACAGATGCATTATCACTTGCATCCCATCTCAGGATTAGTCAACGATCCGAATGGCTTTTCTTATTTTAATGGCGAATATCACCTTTTTTACCAATCCTATCCTTTTGGGGCCGTTCATGGTTTGAAATCATGGTGGCACTTCAAGTCTTCAGATTTAGTTCACTGGGAAAATTTGGGCTTGGCAGTTAAACCTGACTGTAAAGCCGATTCTCATGGGGCTTATTCTGGTTCTGCAATGCAAATTGGCGATCGTCTTTTCTTAATGTATACTGGAAACCACCGCGATGAAAATTGGATAAGAACGCCATATCAAATTGGAGCCTGGATGGATAAAAATGGCAATGTCAGTGATAAGCATGTTTTATTCGAAAAACCAGCAAACATTACTGAGCATTTCCGTGATCCACAAATTATTAAGAAGAACGGACATTATTATGCAATTTTAGGTGCACAGGATCAGGCAGAAAAACATGGACACATTGATGTTTGGAAATCTGACAATTTAACTGATTGGCACGAGTTAGGATTTTTGCATTTTACTGATCAAACAATGGGCTATATGATCGAATGTCCAAACATCGTCAACGTTGACGGCAAAGCTGTCGCCATTTTCTGTCCTCAAGGACTCGATCAACAAGTCGCAAACTACCGCAATATTTATCCAAACATGTACGTAATTGCCGACCAAGCTGATTTTGAAAAAACGCAATTAATCAATCCTGGTAAATTGCACAATCTCGACGAAGGCTTTGATGTTTATGCCAGTCAAGCATTTAATGCACCAGATGGTAAAGCTTATGTTATCAGCTGGGTAGGCTTGCCCGACACAACTTATCCAACCGATAATGAAGAATGGGCCAACTGCTTGAGTCAAGTTAAAGAACTCTCCATTAAAGATGGCAAATTGTTACAGCAGCCTGTTTCTTCAATTAAAAGTTTGCGCGGTCAAGAGGAACAAACCAACTCACAATTAATTAAAGAAAAAACCAACGGACAATATGAATTAGCAATGACCATTAAAGCTGGTCAAAATGGTAAACTTTATTTAGCAGCAAGCGACGATTTAAGTCAGAATGTCACTCTCAGTTTTGATACTGCCAAAGGCTCATTAACTTTAGATCGTTCACATAACGCTCAATCCGTTTCAGAAAAATATGGTCAAACACGTAGCATTTTGCTAAAGCAGGATGCTGATCTTAAACTAGACATTTTTGTTGACCATTCTTTAATCGAAGTATTTGTTAACGATGGTGAACATGTTTTAACCGGAAGATTCTTTAATGATCCTGACAAGCAAAAAATTTGTTTCGATCACAAGATTGACTACACAGGCCAATTCTGGAAAATGAAAACCATCCTTTTTAAAGTAAAGGCGATCAAAAATGGCAGTAAAACTCACCGATGTAGCTAAAAAGGCCGGAGTTTCTGCAACCACAGTTTCGCGTGTAATTAATAATTACGGATATTTAAGCGAAGCAACAAAGAAAAAAGTATTCGCAGCTATGCGTGAATTAAATTACAAGCCCAATTCCTTGGCTCGCTCTTTGCAAGGCAAAAAGATGAAGCTAATCGGCGTAATTTTTCCAAGCATTGCTAACCCATTTTTTGCGGAATTGATTCAAGATATCGAAGCTGAACTTTTTAAAAAGAACTATAAAATTATCCTTTGCAATGCCGGTAAGGATAAAGAAAAAGAACGTGAATACATTAAGATGCTGTTAGCTAACCAAGTTGATGGCATTATCGCTGGTGCCCACAATTTAGGAATTGATGAATATCAACGCTTAGGTTTGCCAATTGTTTCTTTTGATCGTAAGCTTTCCGATAATATTCCGATCGTTAGCTGCGATAACTATCAAGGAATTCAATTGGCTGTACATGATTTGATTCAAGCCGGCTGCACAAATATTTATTTTCTGGGAAACAAATTAACTAAAGGCAATCCAACGGACAAACGTCTAAAGGCTTATTTGGATACGATTAAATCATTAAAAATGACGCCTCATCTTTGTTCAGTAGCATTTTCCGATTCTCCTGTTTTAAAAAAGATGACAATCCATAAAATGCTGACGCATGATCATCCGGATGGCGTAGTTTGTACAGATGATCTAACGGCAATTTTGGTTTTGCAAGAAGCAGTCGAGCTAGGTATCCAGGTACCAAAGGATTTAAAGGTGACTGGTTTTGATGGGACAAAAGAAATTCAAACTTATCATTCCGAATTATCTACAATTGCTCAACCGATTTCGGACATGGCTATCCTGCTTGTTAAATTATTGCTAGAACGCATTAATGATCCACAAAAACCACTTAGCCAGCACCAGTATCAACTACCCGTTCGCTTAATTAAAAGTAAAACCACAGCATAAGAAAAACTTCTTAGCATCGCTAAGAAGTTTTTTAATACCTTTAATTGCCAAAGCCTTCAATCTTGTAGACTCTATTCTTTAAAGTCTTAAGATCGTTCTTTCTATGATATGCGACAGTCAAATAAATTTCATTTGGACTTACGACCTGTACACTCTCAAATTCGGTAACATAGCCCAAAGTATCAACTGTATGATCATGATCAAGGTTGGCTACTTCCCATTCATCAGGATTGCTTGAACCCCATGGAATCTTGACAATCTGACGTGGATGTCCTTCTTTAGCCATCCCTAAGAAATTAGCTTTTGGCCCTAATTGACAAGAAACATAAACATTGTTGTCTTGATCAATATCATAGCCCTGAATTGATGAAATTGTTTGATTAAAACTAGGAATTGTAAATGCAACTAAACAATGCAAATTTTGAATATTGACATCAGACGCACTAGCTTCGGCATTATCCAAAGCTTCATTAACTTCATTCAAATCATAAAGAGCAAAATGACCTACATGATTTAAATCAATGCTTGCAATCAATAAACGCTTGTAATCAGGGGAAATGGCTGCCTCAAGACGTTCTAGCTCTTTGCCTGGGTAAGCAACGCTGCCATCGCCAAAGCCTGAACCGGCACGGTTTAAATATGACAGACGTGGCATTTCGGTATTGCTGTCATACTGAACGCTACCGCCATTAATGTTTACTCGTGCAATTTGCGTATCCCATAAGATATGACCATGTTTCTTAGGCTTGGTTCCGATAAAGTAGTTGCCTGGCTTTCCTGAGTAAACCCAAGTCTGGGTATGACCGCCAGCCATCCCTGATAAGTAAACAATTGGATTATCTTCATCAAAGAAAATGTGCTTCCGGTTTGCTTCTGCTTGATAGACAATGATATCTGTTTGTTTATGCAAAAGCTGCAAAGCAAAGATTTGATTATTGACTAAATTGGTTGCTTGCACTACGACATGATGCAAATTTTCCAATTCATACATTAAGCTTAGATTGACGTTTTTTTCGATCATTAATCTGCTCTTTCTATATTTAAAACAACTATACCAATACTATATTCTAAATGTATCTAACATCAATATCGCTCATGCTAGCACGCCCTTGAATAATCAAGGTAGGACCGCCACCATTGGAAGTTCCCTCAATTTGAATATTGCCAAATGTTTGACCCAAGTTGTCTTTTACCTGCCAAGACAAAGGCACATAAATATTCAGTTCAGTCATTGTAACGTTTAAATCCATTACTACCGTATCACCAGCAGCCTGTGCATCATCTAAGTAGAGATTGATATCACCCAACTTGCCATTGACTTCAATCGTCTCTAATTCTTTTGAGTGAATGTAGCGCGAAGTATCGGATAAAGTCTGATCAACAACCACGTGAGACCCTTTTTCGTTACTCACCGTATCAGTAAAGATATGATCTGAAATACTTTCTCTTTTGTTCCTAAAATCCTTAATTTTCTTATTTGCGTAAACCACCGTATGAAATCGATTGCGAAAAATAATCCCCAATCCGATTGAAATAAGAACCGCGGCAAGCAAAATCGTCCATGGTACTAAACGTTCAATATGCAATGGCTTAGCATAAACCATCAATAAAAAAGCAATAGAAAAGACGCCTTCCGTAATTCGCCGATTAATCACGCTGTCAATTGAGCCTAAAGCAAAAATAATTGTTCCTACAATAGCCCAAAAACCAATTTTGTAGCTCAAAATTCCCATTTGGTTAACAACTACCAATGCTGCAGCTGCTAAAAAGAAAATGCCCCAAAAAGAGCGCCAAAGCTTGTTTCTCATGATAATTGTCTTCTTTCTTCTAATCTGTCTCTTAAGTCGCGATAATAATGTCTTGAAACGTATACTGTTTTATATGAATTTTGAAACCTAATCTGGCAATTTGAAATTGATCTGGTTAAAGAATATATCTGATCTAAATTTAGAATTGTAGATTTAGCAACACGCATAAAATTACTGCCCAACAGTTGTTCTAGTTCATATAATTTATACTTTACTTGATACGCTTGCGTTGTAGTATGCGCTATCACGACCTTGCTATCGGTCTCAAAGAAGAGAATCTGATTTAGATTTAAATAATAAGAAGTATCGTCCTTAGTCACTTCAAGCTGTTCAGGAGATTCCTCATCTGCCTGCAGCCGTTTGTACAAGCGTTCAATTTTCTCATTCATTTTAGGCGCAGTGATCAAAATCTCAGGTTCTTTTTGATTAGGATCGATTTCCAATCTTATTTTCAAATCTTCTCCCCTCCTTTTTTCGACTTAATGATATTAAAACAGCTTTAATCATGGAAAACTAGCCTTTTAAACTAAGTGGTCATTTTTATCAACCAAGTGGTAAAAAAAGACCGCCAAAAGTTTGGCGGCAATTTTTATTCAATTTTAAAAGTCACTTTCCTTAGCTTTATCAGAATCCAAGAAATAGATTAAAGTTTGCAATTCAGTTGCCAGGTCGACATTTTGTACTCTGACATCAGCTGGTGCTGATAATCTAATTGGCGTAAAGTTCATAATTCCTTTAATTCCAGCCTCAACCATATCATCCGTTGTCTTTTGCGCAGCTGATGATGGCACTGTCAATATAGCAATTGAAATTTGCTGATCACTTAATTGCTGCTTTAAATCGCTCATATCGTAGACGGGCACGCCGCTTAAGATATGACCGGTGATTTCTTTATTAATATCAAAGGCACAAGAAATTCTAATATTATTGCTGCGTTTAAAGTTGTAGTTCAGAAGAGCTCGACCCAAGTTACCAACACCAACCAAAGCTACATTGGTTAAAGTGTCTTGGTTCAAAATCTTCTTAAAAAAGGTCAGCAAGTTTTTTACATCATATCCGTATCCACGTTTGCCTAAAGCGCCAAAATAAGAAAAGTCGCGTCTGATAGATGCGCTGTCGACTTGCACAGCTTCAGATAATTCAGTTGATGAAACTTTTGCCTTGCCTTCTTCATTTAAAATGATCAGGTAACGGTAGTATAACGGCAATCTCTTTGCTGTTGCTTTAGGAATTTTAATTTTGTCCATTAATGAAGCCCCCAATGTGTTTCATGTTTGTGAATCAATAATCAAGCATCTATATCATACGCGGAAATATAGGAACTTTGCAAGTGGATTTTTCACAAACAAGCTTTTTTCTGCTTATGGTAAAATAATGACAGGTGAAGAATTATGATTATTGCACAAGGGCACGATCTTGAACAGCAATTCGGTGCCAATACTTTATTTAAAAACGTTAATTTCTCAATTGATTCAAATGCCAGAATTGGGTTAGTCGGTCCAAATGGTGTCGGTAAAACTACTTTGCTTAAAATTATGACCGGTCAGCAAGAGCCAACTCATGGCGAATTTACTGTTAATAAAAACATTGAGGTCGGTTATATTGCTCAGGAAAATGCATTAGATGAGGACAAAAGCATTTGGGATGAAATGGAAACCGTCTTTTTGCCATTAATTAATCAGGGCAAAAAATTAACTCATATGCAAGAACAAATCGCTGATCATCCTGAAGACAGCGACCTGCTTAAACAATATGATCAAATGCAGTTTCAATTTGAACAAAATGGCGGCTATACTTACCAATCAGATATTAAAAGTATTTTGAATGGGTTTAAATTCCCCAAGGATACTTGGCAAAAGCAAATCGGTAGCCTCTCTGGTGGTGAAAAGACCAGATTGGCATTTGTTAAACTATTGCTGAAAAGGCCGCCATTGCTTCTGTTAGATGAACCTACCAACTATCTTGACTTAGATACTTTAGACTGGTTGGAAAGCTTTCTTAAAAATTATGAAGGCGCAATCCTTGTCGTTTCCCACGACCAATATTTTTTGGACCATCTGGCAACGCAAATCTTTGAACTTGAATTTGGCAAGCTAACTGCTTTTAAAGGCAATTATTCTCAATACCAGAAGCAACGCCAAGAACGCGATAAAGAGCAAGAAGCAGCTTACAAAAAGCAACAAGAAGAAATCAAAAAGGACGAAGAGTTTATTCAAAAGAACCTCGTTCGGGCTACAACCACTAAGCGAGCACAGAGTCGGCGCAAAAAGCTGGAAAGGATTGAACGAATTAAGCCGCCAAAACATAAAAACAAGGTTAGAATTAGTTTTAGCAGTGATCGCCCATCCGGAAAAGAAGTCTTGATTTTAAATAATTTAACGATTGGTTATCCCGAAAAGACCATGGTGCAAGATATTTCCTTCCAAGTAAACAAGGGAGATCGCGTAGCGATCATCGGTCCTAACGGTATCGGCAAATCAACTTTGCTTAAAACAATTATGAAGCAGCTCAAGCCTAAGGGCGGTTCAATCAAATATGGTGCTTCCCTTGACATTGGCTACTATGATCAGGAATTGCAACGTCTTGATCCTGGCAAAACAGTGCTAGATACTGTGTGGGATCGCCATAAGACAATGCCAGAGCGTGATGTGCGGTCAATCTTGGCTAGCTTTCTTTTCACAGCAAAAGATATTGATAAGACTGTCGGCCAGTTATCTGGTGGACAAAAAGCTCGACTAACATTAACAGTGCTTTCACTCGAGCATGACAATTTCCTGTTAATGGATGAACCAACGAACCACTTGGACATTGAAGCCAAAGAAGTGCTCGAACAAGCCTTAAAAGATCACGATGGCACCCTGCTCTTCGTTTCTCACGACCGTTACTTTATCAATCAACTGGCAAACAAGATTGTTTCCGTTCGCGACGGTCATGCTAAAATCTATGAAGGAAACTATTCTTACTACCTTGACGAAAAAGCAAAACAAAACGCAGGACTAACTCCAAAACAAGATGGAACCACTCCTCAAGAAACTGAGCCAGTAAAGAAGATCAGTGAGCAAAAATTATCTTATCAAGAACAAAAACAGCGTGATTCGCAAAAACGTAAATTGCAACGCGCGATGGAAAATGCCGAAAAGGAAATTGAAGAACTGGAAAAAAAGCAACAAGAGGTTCAAAATGAAATGGCAAAACCAGAAATTGCTACTAATTTTGATAAATTAGGGCCTTTGCAAGAAAAATTATCTGCAATCCAGGAAAAACTTGATCAAGCCAATAGTGATTGGGAACAAGCAATTACAGATCTTGATAATTTCGAATAAAATAAAAACGACTTCACTTCTGAAGTCGTTTTTTTGTCTAAAAATTAGTTCAACATACTATCAGCATATGGCAGTTCAAGCGATGGATCAGCATTCAAAGTTAAATCCGCAAACTTGCCAGCATTGTAAAGATTGTAAGCAGCCGCTCCAATCATTGCTGCATTATCGCCACAAAGCTTAATATCTGGCAAAATCACCTTAGGCTGCATTGTCTTTGGCAACTTGGCAATTTCACTACTCATCCGGTCGCGCAAACCATGGTTGGCGGCAACCCCACCACCCATAATGAAAGTCTTAGGCCGATATTGCTTCAATGCCCGAATGGTTTTATGAGCTAAAACATCAATTACTGATGCTTGGAAACTTGCAGCTAAATCATACTTATTCAATTGTTGGTGAATTTGATCAGCATGGTGACAAGTGTTGATAAAAGCACTCTTAAGACCTGAGAATGAGAAGTCATAATCATCGTCTTCCATCATTGCACGTGGAAAATGGAAAGTATCTTTGCCTTCGTGAGCCCAAGCGTCAATTGTTTTACCTGCTGGATAGTTAACCCCAAGTACACGACCGATCTTGTCATAAACTTCACCTGCTGCGTCGTCACGGGTATCGCCAATGATTTCAAAATGAATTGGATCTTTCATTAAAACAATCTCGGTATGACCACCAGAAACTTGTAAAGCCAAAGCTGGATATTCAATTTCATCTTTTAATTGGGCAGCCATAATGTGTCCCATAATATGATCAACACCAATTAAAGGAATACCAGTTGCCATTGAAGCTGCCTTTGCTGCACTAACGCCAATTAACAAAGCCCCAACCAAGCCGGGACCATAAGTAACGGCAATTGCATCAATATCATTCCAACTGGCATTTGCTTCAGCTAGAGCTTCTTTCGTAATTTGACTAATAACTTCAATGTGGTGCCGACTAGCGACTTCTGGAACAACGCCGCCAAAACGCTGGTGACTTTTAATCTGCGTAGCAACAATTAAGCTTTCAATTTCACGACCATTTTTGATAACCGCCGTTGAAGTTTCATCACAAGAACTTTCATAGGCTAAAATGCGAACGTCTTTTTTCTCACTCACAGTGTAAACTTCCTTTTTCTAATTCGATGAGGTTTTAACCATAAAACCATATTGACTGCATCGGTATGAGTATCCTGATAATAATTTTTTCTAACAAAAGTTGCTTCAAAACCTAATTCTGAATACAGTCTTTTGGCCCGATCATTATCAATTCTTACTTCCAGACTGACACATTCACAGTTATTCTGTCTTGCCCTTTCAATCATTAATTCCAATAGCATATGACCAATGTGCTGGCCTTGATATTTAGGAACGACCGCAATATTGGTAATATGCGCCTCGCGGGGATGGAAACGCGCTCCGATAAAGGCAACTAAGGTTGAGGCCTCATATACAAACAAATAGAGTGAATTTTTGCGCTTTCTTAATTCCGTTTTAAAGGAAAAACTGCTCCAAGGGGTTTGACCAGAATAGACTTCTTTTTCCAAAACCAATAAGTCCGGAATATTTTCATCTGAAGCTAGCATTACCTGTAGACGATTATTCCCTACTGTCGTGACAAAAGGAGTAAAATCCATCGAGATTTGATTACTTTCCGGATGAAAGAATTGGTTTAATGTTTTAAACTTCTTCAACATAATCACTATCCGGACCGAAAGGCTTCCCCGTCTTCTTATGCCAATCTACTTCAGCTTGCGTTCTGCGCAAGTATTTCGGCAACAATTTATCAGGGTCAACTGGCTCTGCAGTTTCAGCTAATTGACCAATTAAACCAGCATGAACACCATTTTGCTCATCTTTACCATAGGCAAAATCAACGCCTAAGGCTTTAATTTTATCTTCCTGCTTATCTAAACCGCTGCCTAGCAACAACAGATGCCTATCGTTTTCCTTCAAATAATCCTTAATGGCTTGCAATAAGGTATCAATATGATAATGACCATCTGGAATTACATTTTGCGGAATTTGATTTTTATCTAAAACATATGCAGCGGCAAAATAATTATCGTTGCGGGCATCAAGTGCAGTCACAATTAAATCATCGCCAGAAGCTGACTTGGCCAATGCTTGCAAAGTGGAAATACCAACAACATCCTTATGCAAGATGCTGGCAAACATCTTAATGGTTGTTATTCCGATTCTCAATCCAGTATATGAACCTGGCCCAATTGCAACAGCAAAGCGGTCGATATCTTGCAAAGTTAACTGATTATCTTTTAAAATTTCATCAATTAACGGATCAAGGTGTTCGCTGTGGTTGCGCTTATCTACTTCATTTTTTTCGGCAATAATCTTTTGACTGTCATTTAAAGCAACGCTCAAATTGCTGGTTGCTGTAGAGACACTTAAGATTTTCATATTATTCTTTCCCTTTTATTTCTAAAATCACTTTTTTATTTTAACACGAGAAACGGACTGCAAGACAAAGTAGACGACGATCATTTGAATCCAAGGAACGATAATTTCTTTAGGGGCGCGCTGAATCAAAGCTGCCTTAAGATCCAGGCCATACATTATGTGAATCCACATTGTATTCATGCCAATATTGACAATGAGGTCAACTAATAAAGTCGCAACTATAATCCGCCAGATTTTCACTGGCTGCTGGTAGAAAAACAAACCATATATAAATGGTGCGACCATTGCTGTTAGCGTAAAACCAATAAAGAAGCCGCCCTGTTGCCCAAAAATTGCGGAAGCAATCAAGTCACTGATACCGCCACCAACGGCTCCCCAAATTGGGCCAAACAGATAAGCAAGCAAAACACTGCCGATAAAACCAAGACCGACTTTTACCGTAGCTGGGCCGAATGAAAATTGTTCCAAAACAACTTTCATGGCTACGATTAATCCCAACAAAATCAATTCACGCAAATAGATCTCAAACCATTTTTTAATACTCATTGCTGGTAATCCCCTTCATAAAAAAGCATGACCATTTTGTCATGCATTAATTTAATCATATCTTACGCCAGCCAATCTCACAAACAGCTTGCTCTTTTCCGTCCTCATTTTCAATAGCGTGATAGGACTTAACTGGCTCTTTGCTTAGTGTCATGCAGGAATAAGTTACTTGACCATAGCGAACTTCTTTATCAAATTTAATGTCAATTGTCTGAATCAGATGCGTTTTTAAAAAGTCGCGATCAAACATATCGATAAACCAGTTAAAATAATGGCTATTGGTCAAGTGATGGTTTATATCCAAATCATCATAACGTACGCGATACTGCCGCTTTTCATCATATTTATCTAATGGACGCAGGCGCGGAAAACGTGGCATCTTTTGCAGAAGCGGAACGTCAAAATCATGCATCATTTTCTCATCAACCGCAGTCAGCTTTCGCTTCTTCAAGTCAAACATGATCCATTGGCTATGAACTTGAACTAAAGAATTGCCATCTTGATCAGCAATCCCGAAATCACGATATTCAAAAAAGCGGTTATAACCGGCTGCTTCGGTGCTCAAAATTACATGTTCGCCTGGTTTGGGCAAAGAAGAAATCTTAATTTGATATTGAGTTACTACCCAACCTAGTCCGCGCTTGAGCAAATCCGCAATTCCAGCGTGTCCTTTATCAAGTTGATGTTCGGAAACCTGCATAAACAAGTCGATCATGACGGGGATTTTTAAATGCTGATTTTCATCGCAATCACTATATTCAATTTGATATTTTTCCGTGTACTTCATTTTTCCTAGCCTTGATGATATTGATCATACAATTCGTTTTTAGAAACATAATGCTCTTTGGCAACTTCCTTGATCGCATCTTTCTTGCTTTCGCCTTTTTGTACCAAATCATTAACTAATTTGATTAAATCTGGCCAAGAAAGCTGTTTAGGAGCTTCAGTATTAGGTGAGATCAAAATAACAAACTCGCCTCGTGGAACATTTTCGGCAAAATAGCTGCTAACTTCCGCAACTGTGCCGCGAATAAATTCCTCATGAATTTTCGTCAGTTCTCTAGCAGCCACAATTTGACGCTCTGCTGGCAAAACTTCCGCTAATGTTTTCAAAGTTTTTGCTAAACGATGCGGTGCTTCATAAAAAATAGAGGTTCCACGAAAATCCCGCATTTTTTCAAAGTAGCCCTTTTGCTCCATTGCTTTGCGTGGCAAAAAGCCATAATAAGTAAACGGCTGCGCATCAAAACCAGAAGCAATTAACGCCGTAGCAAACGCAGATGGCCCTGGCAAAGGAACAACGGGGATATTATTATTAATGCACTCTTGCACCAAAATATAACCAGGGTCGGAAATGACCGGCATCCCTGCATCACTAATTTCCGCAATCGTAGCACCATCTTGCATTAATTTAATTAATTCAGGCGCTCTTTCTTTTGAATTGTATTTATGAAAAGAAATCATATGATTGTGGACACCAATTTTTTCAAGCAAAATGCCACTCGTTCTCGTGTCCTCGGCTGCGATGTAATCTGCATCCGTTAAAACTTTTTTTGCCCGAATCGTAATATCTTCTAAATTTCCAATTGGAGTCGGTACTAAAAAAAGTTTACCGCCATCTTTGGTATAACTACTTTGCCGTTGCATTGTCTCCGTCCTTTTTAATGCTTCTTCTTTTCACC
>NZ_ADNY01000035.1 GCF_000178475.1 Lactobacillus amylolyticus DSM 11664
TGCGTATGTCCTTCAATCGCAACAATGTCGCCTTGACCATCTCGTTCAACAATCGCACCAATCGCTACCGTCAAGCCTTTGACAATATTGTTCAATGACATCGATGGCATCGTCGGCCGCCTTACAACCTGTTCCGGCAAAAACGGAATATGAATAAAACCTGCCTTGAGCGTTGGAAATTCTTTTTCCCGCAAATATTGCACTTGATAAAAAATATGATTGCAAACATAAGTCCCTGCAGTATCCGACACCATAGCGGGAATTCCAGCATCTCTAATTGCCTTAACTTCAGCTTTAATTGGCAGCTGCGTGAAATACGCCGCAGCTCCATCTTCATGAATTGCTTCGCCCAATGGTTGATAGCCAGCATTATCTGGAATACTGCCATCATTAATGTTGATTGCTATTCTTTCCGGCGTTAAGCACGCGCGTCCGCCAGCTTGTCCAACATTCAACACATAATCAGGGGTTTCTTGTTCAATTGCCTTTTTAACAATCTGTGCGCATTTATTAAAAATCGTCGGTATTTCCAACTTAACAACTTCAGCATCGGCGATTTTATCTGGCAATCTTTTCACTGCCTCAATAGCCGGATTGATTTTTTCACCAGCAAATGGATCAAAGCCCGTAACTAAAATCTTCATTCTCTTCATCTTCTTAAAAGTTTCACGTGTAACCTACAGCAAAGTCATCATGTGAACAAAACCTAATGAGTTGTAGCACATATGCGTCAGTATTGAGTAGCGCAAATCTTTTGTCGACATATATACCCAGCCAAGAACGCAGCCTAAAACCCAATAAACATAGATAAACTTAGTGAAACCAGGATCATGCATATAAGCGAACAAAAAGCCTGAAACTAAGATACCAGCCCATTTATTAAATCTAGTTGCCTTAGTAAAAAATGTATTGAAAAACATCCCTCTAAAGATCACTTCTTCGCAGGCTGGAGCAACGAAGCAAACCATGATTTCAAATAATTTCCCACTCTGCTTAGAAAGCTGGTCTAGATTCTGCTGGTTAGTTGAAACTGTTTTTCCTTGACTAACCAATTGCAGCATAATGCCACCTAAGACCGTGATCAAAATAAAGCCAGCAAGAAAAATCATTATCCGGCGTGCACTCCAGTGCGGTCGCTCATTGAAGCCCCAGTCATTTACCGATTGCAGCTGCTTTTTGTACATCCAAAAAATAAACCAAATTACAGCAACTGTTACTAGTGCCGTTGCAAACTCTTGAATTGATAATGGTAAATGATATCGTTGTTTGATTTGTTTAGGAAAGAAATAAAAATCTTGCAGTATGCCATATAAAAACAATGCAATTACTGCTTCAGCAATATTGCCACCATAATGAAAGATTTTTTTCATTCAATAACTCACCTTAATTTCTTAGGAATTTAACTAATGCTTTTATTATAATGGATATGTGTAAAAATACCTAAGGGATGGTTTATATGACTAATTTAATTCACTTTTTTGAACAAAATCGGGGCTTCAGCTATTTTTCAATTTTACTAACAATCGCCTTGCTTATTTTCTTAGTCTCATGGCTGATTGAACCTAGAAGATTGATTAATGGCATTTTCTTTACTTTTTTTCTGTTGATGTTCGCCGGCTGGCTAACTATTTTAGTTCTCGCCACTCAGTTAAGGACGCTCAGAATCGTATATGTCTGCCTTGTTTTGCTGTTTTTCCTGCTAATCTTCTTGATTACCGCCTTCTCTTGGCTATTTTGTCTGTGGAACGCTTATTTTGTGTGGAAATATGAAAGTCATACCCTGCCTAACTTATTAACCTTAATCTTGGGTATTGGCTTAATTGTTGTTTGGGTTATCACGCTTTTGGGGCCAGCAAAATACTTGCCTCACTGGTTAAATGTGCTCTTGACAGCCGCACCAACGATCGCCTTTTACTTGGTCTTTTTAATGTACAATTATTTAGTCAACAGCATCCTTTACCAATTCGTACCGCGCCGCTACAATCAAGATTATTTAATCGTGCTAGGGGCCGGTTTAATCAATGGTGAAAGGGTAACGCCCCTTTTAGCAGGCAGAATCAATCGCGCTATCCAGTTTGCGCAAAAACAAGTAGATAAAGGAAGAAAAATGCCTAAAATCATCATGTCTGGCGGCCGCGGAGGCGATGAAAAGATCTCTGAAGCTCAAGCAATGATGAATTATGCTATTAGCCGCGGAATAAAACGGGACGATCTTTTGCTTGAAGACAAATCCGAGAACACATATCAAAATATGCTCTATTCCAAGCGCGTTGCCACCAAAGATTTTGGCAGCGATAAATTCAAAGCAAAATTCTTCAGCAACAATTATCATATTTTCCGCGCTGCACTCTATGCAAAAAAGGTGGGATTACGTGCAAATGGCGTAGGTTCCTATACTCGCTTCTACTTCCTGCCTAATGCAATTATTCGTGAATTTGCTGGTGTTTTTGTCATGCACAAAAAGCGCCATGCAGTTGTTATCTGTCTTATCGTTATTTTCTGCATTATTCAGGCAATCCTCGTCGCAACCGGCAGTGAAAAACTGCAAATGATGTAGGGCATTTATCTCACAGTTAATGAATGGTCGATGTTATACTACTTTTAACTAATAAATTGTTAGTTTGGGAAAGGTAAAAAGTATGCTTCAACTAAAAGATATTCGTAAATCTTACCACCTTGGAGACACCGTCACTCATGCTTTGGACGATGTCTCTATTTCTTTCCGTGATCAAGAATTCGTAGCCATCTTAGGTCCAAGTGGTTCTGGTAAAACTACGATACTAAATATTATCGGCGGACTTGATCGTTATGATAGCGGTGACTTGATTATCAACGGAAAATCTACCAAGAATTTTAAGGAAACTGATTGGGATGCTTACCGCAACAACACGATCGGTTTTATTTTTCAAAACTACAACCTAATCTCTCACCTATCAATTATTGATAACGTAGAATTAGGAATGAATTTATCCGGGGTACCTGCTAAAGAGCGCCATGAAAAGGCTATTCAAGCATTGACCGAAGTTGGCTTAAAAGAGCACATGCACAAAAATCCAAACCAGTTATCCGGTGGTCAAATGCAGCGTGTCGCAATTGCCCGGGCAATCGCAAATGATCCCGACATCTTGCTATGTGATGAACCAACTGGGGCGCTAGATACTGTAACTTCCGTTCAGATCATGAAACTGATCAAGAAGCTATCCAAAAATCGCTTGGTAATTATGGTTACTCACAATCCAGAACTAGCTAAGGAATATGCCACTAGAATCGTTAATTTCCAAGATGGCAAAATTCTGCATGATTCTGACCCTTACCAAGTTAACGAAGTTAAAGACACTTTCAACCTTAAACGAACAAAGATGTCTTATTGGAACGCGATTAAACTTAGTTTTACCAACATTATGACTAAAAAAGGGCGAACTATTTTAACCGCTTTTGCTTCGAGTATCGGAATTATCTCTATTGCGGTCGTATTGTCGATTTCAAACGGTTTTCAAAAACAAATCGATACTACGATGAGCAAGGCTCTGGCAAAATATCCAGTGGCAATCACGGCAACTGCCACTGACATGACAGCCATGGGGAACCGTAAGGAATCCGATAAAAATGTCAAAAATCGCGGCTATGTCACGGCTAAGCCTGACGAGGCCGAACAGAACACGCACATCAATAAAATCACGGAAGCTTATGTTAACTACGTTAAAAAAATCAATCCTAACTATGCCAACAATATTTCTTATCAACGAGCAATCAGCTTGCATCTATTAGGGCTAAAGAATGGCAAGGCTGAAAAAGTACAGTTTTCTACTACTGACCCTAATTCCAATCAATCGGTTTCTCAAATGCGCAGCCAAGCGCTGAGCTCGATGGGAATCGGATCCAGCGTATTCCCCACTACTTTGAATAAAAACAAAGGCAATTTTTTGAAACAGAATTATCAATTGCTTTCTGGTACTTGGCCAACTAAAGCGACAGATTTAGTTATTGTTGCCGACAACAAAAATACGGTTAATATCAATGCATTGAAGAATTTAGGTCTCAATGTGAAAAACAATTCTAAGATCAAATTAAGTAGCTTGATTGGTAAAGAATTCAGTGTTGTTGCTAACGATGACTACTACCAAAAATTGCCAACTGGCATGTTTATTCCGAAAAAAGCGACTAGCAGCATGTATAACAATGGTACCAAACTAAGAATTGTTGCAGTTATCCGACCAAAGAGTGAAGATTCAATGCAGCTTCTTTCAAGCGGTGTCGCTTACAGCGATAAGTTGACTCAAAAAATTATCAACGAGAACAAAAACTCAGCAATTGTTAAGGCACAAAAGAAGACCAACCGCAATGTGATGACTGGTCAAGCAATGACTGCAACCGAAAAGAAACAAATGATGCAAACACTTGGCGGCAGCAGCATCCCTACTGGCATCATGATTTATCCAAATAATTTTGACGCTAAAGATAAGGTACTTGATTACTTAGATAAGTGGAACAAAGGCAAGAGTAAAAAGAATCAAATTGTCTATACCGATATGTCCAGCGCCGTAACCAAGATGACTGGTGGCCTGCTTAATGGTGTGACAACGATTTTGATCGCCTTTGCCGCTATTTCATTGATTACTTCAATGATTATGATCGGTATTTTTACTTACACCTCTGTTTTGGAAAGAACCAAAGAAATTGGAGTGCTTAAAGCATTAGGTGCCAGAAAACGCGACATTACACGCGTCTTTGATGCCGAAACCTTTATTCTAGGTGTCTTCGCCGGTGTACTTGGCGTTGGAATTGGATACTTGTTGACGTTTCCAATTAATACGGTTATCTACAACATAACTGACTTGGCAAACGTAGCTCAATTAAATCCGCTTCACGCGCTTTATCTGATCATCATCTCTACTGTTTTGACATTAATCGGTGGACACTTGCCAGCAAGAATGGCAGCCAAAAAGGATGCCGCAATCGCTCTTAGAAGCGAATAAAACAGCTCCATTAACTTTTTATGTGAAAAAGTCATAAAATAAAACTGAATATCTTTAAAGAAAACGTCGCCTTTCCAATCTGGAAAGACGGCTTTTCTTTTATATCATATCGAGTGGCAGCTTGTGAGTCGGTTGTGGAAAATCAGAATTGATTAACCGCAATTCATCATCGTTAAGTTTAATTTCTTGTGCTGCAATATTTTCCTTCATATGACTAACCTTGCCTGATTTAGGAATTGATAAAATTTTCCCACTGCGCAGGGCCCAAGCAAGCATTATTTGGTGTGGCGTAGCATCATGATCACGCGCTACAGTCTTTAAATTATGCGTAATTCTGATCGTATTGCCTTTGCCTGAATTGAATGGCGAGTAGCCAATAAAGTTAACCTTATTTTTCTCTTGCCATGGCAATAGATCATATTCAACGCCGCGGTGATCCAAGTTATACAAGTCTTCATTGGCAAAGCATGCTTGACCACCTGGTACGGAAAAAAGTTCTTTCATATCAGGAGTATCAAAGTTTGAAACACCCCATTGCCGAATCAGACCTTCCTTTTTTAGATCTTCCAAACCACGAATCGTATCTGATAACCGGTGACTGCCCCGCCAATGAAGCAAGTATAAGTCTAAGTAGTCCGTTCCTAATCTCTTAAGACTAGCTTCAAGACTTTTGCGCTCAAGTTCAGGCGTTGCATGATAAGGGTAAAACTTAGAAATAAGATACATTTGGCTACGATCATAACCTTTAATTGCTTGACCAACCAAGGTTTCGCTTTTGCCTTCACCATACATCTCGGCAGTATCAATAATCTTAATGCCATTATCTAATCCATATCTAATTGCTGCAATTTCGTCTTTTTTCTTTTTAGGATCTTCACCTATATTCCAGGTACCTATCCCTAAGCCAGTTAAGTCCATCTTTTTCACCTCACTTAGATTTTACTACATTTTTCGATTGACAAAATGGCATAGACCATTTTATAATGGACTAGACCAGTAAATAAAGGAGGATTTATTCATGATGAAAGTTATTGTTACAGAAGACCAAATTGAAGGCGGAGCTAAAGCATTTGAAATTTTCGAAAAAGGGATTAAAGACGGAGCCAAGGTTTTAGGCCTTGCTACTGGTTCTACTCCAGAAACTCTTTACCAAAACTGGGTAAAAAGCGACCTTAACTGCTCTGGTCTTACTAGTATTAACCTGGATGAATACGTTGGTTTAAAGCCAGATAATCCTCAAAGTTATCATTACTTTATGCAAAAACATTTATTTGATAAAAAGCCATTCAAGAAGACTTATATTCCAGATGGAATGGCAAAAGATATTCCTGCTTTTTGTAAAAAATACGATCAAATCATTAAGGACAACCCAATCGACATTCAACTGTTAGGTATCGGTCGCAATGGTCACATTGCTTTTAACGAACCAGGTACTTCATTTGAAATCGGCACCCACGAAGTTAAGTTGACTGAAAATACAATCAAGGCCAACTCTCGCTTCTTTGACAATATTGATGAAGTGCCAAAGAGTGCTATCTGTATGGGTCCAGCCAACATTATGGCTTCTAAGAAGATCGTTTTGATGGCCTTTGGCGAAAAGAAAGCTCATGCCGTTAAAGAAATGATCGAAGGTCCAATCACTGAAGATGTTCCTGCATCAATTTTGCAAAAGCATGCTGACGTAACGGTAATCGTTGACAAGGCAGCTGCCAAAGAACTTGACGATAAATATAAGAACTAAACAAAATTTATGATAAGAAATGCCAGTTAAGCAAAAATGCTTAGCTGGTATTTTTATTTCTATTCGATTTCTACTCAAAATACAAATCCAGAACTTGACTTTTTACCGTTTAACAGAATTAAAAAATTGCTTGTTAGACACAATATATCGTATTAAACTATTTAATGTTCTACATATTGTGTTTAAGAAAGAGTGTGATTCAAGTTATTGTCTTAAGTGGGCCCATTGGAGCCGGAAAATCCAGTTTAACCAGTATTTTAGCCGAACATCTAGGTACGCAAGCATTTTATGAAGGCGTCGATAACAATCCCGTTCTTCCCCTATACTACAAGGATATGAAGCGTTATACCTTCTTGCTTAATACTTATCTGCTCAACCACCGCTTAGCTCAAATTAATCAAGCAGTTCAAGAAAAGAACAGCGTTTCTGACCGTTCAATTTATGAAGATGCACTTTTCTTCAAGATGAACGTGGATAGCAAGATTGCCGATCCAACTGAGTTCAAGATCTACGACGATTTGCTTGAAAACATGATGGAAGACACGCCTGGCAATCCAAGCAAAAAGCCAGATTTGCTTATCTACATCCATGTTTCTCTTGATACTATGCTTGCTAGAATCAAGAAGCGCGGCAGATCCTTTGAACAAATCAGCACTGATCCAGGTTTAAAGGACTACTATGCTCGCCTTTTGAAGTACTACGAACCATGGTATGAACACTATGACGCATCTCCTAAGATGATGATCGATGGTAATAAGCTTGATTTTGTCACCAACATGGGTGCTCAACAAGAAGTATTAAATGAAATTGATGATAAGTTGCACCAAATCGGTAACTTATAGTCTTAATGAATGAAATAAAAAAGAAGGAACGTGATGACAGTTATTGTTTTAAGCGGGCCAATTGGAGCCGGTAAATCCAGTTTAACAGGTATTTTATCCAAATATTTAGGAACTAAGCCATTCTACGAAAGTGTTGACGACAACCCTGTTCTGCCACTCTTTTATGCTGATCCAAAAAAGTACGCATTCTTGCTTCAAGTATATTTTTTAAATACGCGTTTTCACAGTATCAAAGAAGCCTTAACCGCAGATAATAACGTACTTGACCGTTCAATTTATGAAGATGCCTTATTTTTCCAAATGAACGCAGATATTGGTCGTGCCACACAAGAAGAAGTAGATACCTACTATGAATTATTGAACAATATGATGGGCGAATTGAAGCGGATGCCGAAGAAGAACCCAGATTTGCTTGTTCACATTAATGTTTCATATGATACGATGATCAAACGAATTCAAAAACGTGGTCGTCCGTATGAACAGCTTAGTTACGATTCAACGCTAGAAGACTACTATAAGCGTTTATTAAGCTACTACAAGCCATGGTATGAAAAATATGATCATTCACCTAAGATGGAAATCGATGGTGACAAGTTTGATTTTATGGCTTCTGAGAAGGACCGTGAGATCGTCTTGGATCAAATCGTTGCTAAATTGAAATCTATCGGCAAATTGCCACTCAACTGGGATAAATCAACCGATATTCAAATCGAAGCATAAAAAAACTCCTGCAAGATTACATTCTCGCAGGAATTTTTATTTAATGAAATTAATGCATGATAGTAGTTAAAATTGCACCAGCAAAAATTAAAATCAAACCAGTAATAGTAAAGAATATAGCTTTCTTGCTCTTCTTTTCATGCAAGAAAATCATTCCGCCTAAGGTAGAAATAACTACTGAAAGTTGAGAAACAACGAATGCCGTGTTAACACCATTATCTTTAACTGACAAGATATAGGTCGTTGCCGCAATTGAAAAGATGAAACCAGCAAGCAGGCTTTGCCGGCTGCTTTTTGACTTTATTTCTTTCATTTGCTTGGTAAATAGCAGATAAATTAAAACTGCAACAACCATCCCAACTGATTCTGGGAAGAAAATTGCTAAACCAGATGCGCTCAAAGCACGTGGAATTGCGTTGTAAATGATAAAACCAAGCGTGGTGCAGACCAACATGATAATAGTGCCGACTTGATTCTTTTCACTGCCTTCACTTGTGCCGGAATCTGAAACAGAGGTAAGGATTGCTCCCACAATTAAAAGAGCAATTCCGATAAAGCCCCAAATTTTAGCATTAGTTGAAGCCCATTCTCCAAAAATCACAACCCCAACCAATGAAGTTCCGATTAATTGCAAACCAGTTGAGATTGGCATTGTTTCAGAAACACCGATCTTGGCATATCCAGTATACTGACCTAATTGGCCCACTACCCAAAAGGCACCAGCCAAAGCAGCCATCAAAAATGTTTTGCCATCAAGAGCAGTAGCAGCCTTGATAAAAGGCAAGGTAATTAATCCAACGATTAACGTTCCAACTGTAGTTCCGAAAATCTGATTAATCGGTTTCCCATTAATCCGTGCAACGGCAAGCGGCAAAATGCCCCAAGCCAGTGCCGGTAGCAACATATACACAATATTCATAAATTTTTTCTCCCTATGTTTGTATTATCTAAAAGTAAGTGAATGAAGTTATTTTAGCGGTTGAATCACCGGAAAGTCAATTATTTTATTCAATCGAAGAAATAAGTCCAAACAATAAATAACTATTTTTAATAAGATTTCTTTCATAATTCGTGTTTACATTTTTATATGAGAATGATAGAGTAAAAGAGTTGTTGAATTGGGATAAAAACACGAACATTCTATATGGGGGATAAAAATGAATTTTATTAAGTCTTATTTTCAGCTTGATAAATATAAGACGACAGTTAAAACCGAATTTTTGGCCGGTTTAACTACTTTTATCAGCATGTCTTATATTTTATTTGTTAATCCTAATGTTTTAGGTGCTTCTGGTATGAATACCGGTGCAGTTTTCACTGCTACTGCCCTTGCCGCAGCACTTGGTACTGCAATTATGGGGATTGTCGCCAACTATCCAATCGGTGAAGCACCTGCTCTAGGAATCAATGCTTTCTTTGCTTATACCGTCTGTGTAAGCATGCATGTTTCCTGGCAAACTGCGCTGGCCAGCGTTTTTGTTGCTTCTTTCATCTTCATTTTGATTACTTTGTTCAAGTTGAGAGAAAAGATCATTGACGCAATTCCAGCTGATTTGAAGTTTGCTATTTCATCTGGTATCGGTTTGTTTATTGCCTTTTTAGGTTTGCAAAATAGTAAGCTGATTGTTGCTAACAAATCAACCTTGGTTGGTTTAGGCTCCTTCCACGATCCACTCGTTTGGATCACCATTTTTGGTTTGATTGTAACGGTTGTCTTAATGATTTTGAAAGTGCCTGGTGCAATCTTCATCGGAATGGTTTTATCTGCTGTTTTCGGTATTTGCACTGGACAAATTGCCCTTCCACATAAGGTAATTTCCGTAGCTCCAAGTTTGGCTCCAACTTTTGGTCAAGCTGTTTTCCACATTAAAGATATTAATACCGTTCAAATGTGGGTTGTTGTTTTGACCTTCTTATTAGTTACCTTCTTTGATACAGCCGGTACTTTGATTGGTTTGGCCCAACAAGCTGGCTTTATGAAAAACAATAAGATGCCACGTATCGGTAAAGCTTTAACTGCTGACTCAAGTGCGATGATGGTTGGTTCCGTTCTTGGTACTTCACCAGTTGGTGCTTTCGTTGAATCAAGTGCCGGAATCGCTGTAGGTGGTAGAACTGGCTTGACAGCCGTTTTTGTAGCTATTTTCTTCTTAATTTCAATGATCTTCAGCCCCCTTTTAGGTGTCTTTACCGTTCAAGTTACTGCTCCAGCTTTGATCATTGTTGGTGTCTTGATGGCTCAAAATACCGCTCATATTCACTGGAATAAGCTTGAAATTGCCGTTCCTTCATTCTTAATCATCTTAGGAATGCCACTTACCTACAGTATTTCTGATGGTTTATCATGGGGAATGGTCACCTACCCAATTTGTATGCTTGCTGCAAAACGTGGCAAGGAAATTAGCCCGATGATGTGGGTATTGTTCGTTGTCTTTATAATTTTCTTGTGGGTTTTGAATTTCTAATTTTAGTAATTAATGTTGCTGATCTAAGTGAAAACTTAGGTCAGTTTTTTTATTGCCAAAGATTTATTTAAGAAAAACCGAATATATTTAATTAAAAACGTTGTAATTGTTAACTATTTAGTTATAATAAAAATTGAACATTCGGTATTTTATTACAATCTTCGTATTTTATCTTTAATTTATAGAATATAATCAGATATTTACGAACAATATATTCTGGAGGATTACATGAATTCTATCAATAGTTTTTTTCATTTAAGTGAGAACAAAACCTCATTTAAAACAGAATTATTAGCAGGTTTGACTACTTTTGTAAGTATGTCTTATATTCTTTTCGTTAACCCTAACGTGTTGGGTGCCAGCGGAATGAATAAAGGCGCTGTCTTCACGGTTACAGCCTTAGCAGCTGCTTTTACTTGTATTGTGATGGGGCTTGTAGCTAATTATCCAATTGCTTCTGCTCCAACATTAGGCTTGAATGCGTTCTTTACTTACACCGTCTGCCTAGGAATGAAAGTTAAATGGGAAACAGCATTGGCTGCCGTTTTCGTAGCTTCAATTTTGTTCATTTTGTTAACGGTATTTAAAATCCGTGAGATGATCATTGATGCGATTCCAGCAGATATCAAATATGCTATTTCAGCTGGTATTGGTTTATTTATTGCTTTCATTGGTTTGCAAGGTGGTAAATTAATCCAAAACAGTGATTCAACCTTGGTTACAATCGGTGCTCTAAACAACCCAACCGTTTGGATTACGATCTTTGGTTTAATTGTCACTATTTTCTTGATGATCGCTCGTGTCCCTGGTGCTATCTTTATCGGAATGATTTTGGCAGCTATTTTTGGAATCTGCATCGGCCAAATTCCAATGCCTACTTCTATCGTTTCATCAATTCCAAGCATCGCACCAACCTTTGGTCAAGCTATTTTCCACGTTAGCTATATTAATACCATTCAGATGTGGATCATCGTTTTAACCTTCTTGCTTGTTACCTTCTTTGACACTACTGGTACTTTAATCGGATTGGTTCAACAAGCTGGCTTAATGAAGGACAACAAGATGTCACGTGCAGGTCGAGCTTTGGCTGCCGACTCTTCTGGTATGCTTGTTGGTTCTGTTCTTGGTACTTCACCAGTTGGTGCTTTCATTGAATCAAGTACTGGTATTGCCGTCGGTGGTAGAACCGGTTTAACCGCTGTTTGGACAGGGATCTTCTTCTTGATTTCAATGATTTTCAGTCCAATCCTTAGTGCTTTTACCACTCAAGTCACTGCTCCAGCCTTAATCATCGTTGGTGTATTAATGGCTGAAAACTTGGCCCACGTTCACTGGACCAACCTGGAAGTTGCTATTCCATGTTTCTTAATTGTTTTAGGTATGCCACTTACTTATTCAATTTCCGATGGTTTAGCTTGGGGAATTATTGTTTACCCACTTTCAATGATTGCTGCTAAGAAGTTCAAGCAAATTACACCTATAATGTGGTTGCTGTTCGTTGTCTTCATCATTTACTTTGCAGTATTAAACATCTAACCTTATATAAAAATCTCTTTCAATCATAGAAAAAACCGAGTCCAAATTTGAACTCGGTTTTATTGTTTATCGTGATACTTCCAGACAATATGATTTTTTATGGCATTCAGGGCAACGCAGTCTTCTGAATTTAGGCGTATGAGCAGCCCAGAAAAACTGTTTAAGTTTTGGAACAAATTTTCTACCGCAATTCGGGCAAATATACGCTACATTACGATAATACATCAACGTTAATAACGTGCCACCAATAATAATTAAAATCATCATTATGGCAAAAGTCAGACTTGCTGCAAAAGCTTTTTCTTGTTTAGCCATTAGCACTGTGCCATAAATTCCGATTATTTCAATTAAGAAAAGCATCGCTGCATAAACCCACATTTTTCTTCTGTAATGCGTCAATTTAATTTCATTTCTCATAATTTTTGTAATGTCAGCAACATTTTCATTTTTCAAGTTTCGTGGACGCAAGATTTTTTCAAAATTTTTTATTTGCCTTTGTTTATCTTTTAAGGCTTCTATTTTTTCTTCGTTAATTTCTTTTTGTCTTTCAATCAAAAGCTGAAATGACCGCGTGCTATTCTTGTCAGCTAGCAATTTTTTGATGTCTTTCAAAGAAAGACCCAGTTCTCTTAAATACGAAATCAATTTTAATTGTTCTACTTCTTTGGCTGTATAAATCCGATAGCCATTTTCTCCAACGCTTGATGGTGAAACTAAATTCTTTTCATCATAAAATCGAACCGTCCTCGGCGAAACGTTAGCCAATTTTGCAGCCTCGCTAACACTATATTTATCATCTGACATTACTGTCACCTCTTTCTACTATATAAAATACAGGTTTACGATGCGTTAAGGTCAAGCCTCTTTTTTTATTTCCCAGGAAATGTCACTTCAAACACGAACAATCTGTGCTAAACTAAATACAATACATTTTATAGTATTAATATTTTAGAGGAAATTTTTAAATGCAGACATTAGATAAAGTCTTTCATTTACAAGATGCTCATACCACTGTTAAACGTGAGTTAATCGCTGCTTTAACCACGTTTGTCAGTCTCTCCTACATCTTATTCGTTAACCCAAACATTTTGCACGCAGCTGGAATCCCTTCTGGAGCTGCCTTTACCGTAACAGCGATCGCTACCGCAATCGGATGTTTCATTATGGGATTAGTTGCCAACTATCCTATCGCATTGGCTCCCACTTTAGGAAGTGCTGCCTTCTTTGCTTATAATGTCTGTGGCAATATGCACATTAATTGGCAAACAGCGTTAGCAGCTGTCTTAGTTGCTTCAATTTTGTTCGTATTAATTACGACTCTTCACCTGCGTGAATTAGTCGTTGATGCCATTCCACAGGATTTAAAATATGCTATTTCTGCCGGAATTGGGTTATTTATTGCCTTCATCGGTTTACAAAATGGTAAATTGATTGTTGATAGCAGTTCTTCACTTGTAACTCTGGGTAAATTCTCTTCACCAGCCGTTTGGATCACCTTATTTGGCCTTGTACTTACAGTTATTTTAATGGCAATGAATGTTCCAGGTTCGATTTTTATCGGCATGATCGTTACCGCGATTTTCGGAATCTGTATTGGTCAAATTCCTTTGCCACATACATTTATTTCTACCCCACCATCTATGGGACCAACTTTTGGACAGGCCATTTTCCACTTGAAGGATATTAACACTCCTCAATTGTTTATCGTCGTTTTGACCTTCTTGCTTGTTACCTTCTTTGATACTGCGGGAACTTTAATCGGAATGACTGAACAAGCTGGTTTGGTTGATGAAAATGGCAAAATTCCACGGATTGGTCGAGCCTTCGCCGCAGATTCAACTGCAATGATCGAAGGTGCAATTTGTGGTACTGCTCCACTTGGTACATCTGTTGAATCAAGTGCCGGTATTGCAATGGGCGGACGTACTGGTTTAACTGCGATTTTCATCGGAATCTTCTTCTTGATTTCAATGATTTTCAGTCCACTTTTGACGGTTATTCCAACCACTGTAACAGCACCGGCATTAATTATTGTTGGTGTTTTGATGGCATCCAACCTTAAGAAAATCGATTGGGAAAAATTTGAAATTGCTTTTCCTGCTTTCTTAATCGTTGTCGGTATGCCACTTACCTACAGTATTTCTGACGGACTTGCCTTAGGTATGATCGCTTACCCAATTACAATGATCGCAACTAAGCGTTATAAAGAAGTTTCAATAATGATGTATATTCTGTTCTTCATCTTTATCGGCTTCTTCCTGATCACTAATTTATAGATAAAAACAATTTTTAAAAGGACAAATTTTATTAAATCTGAAAATTTGTCCTTTTTAAGCCCTTTCATTCATTTACATTCATTCTCATTATCCTATCATAGATATCTGGTTGTATTTTTTGGAGAATTGGGAAAGAATGAAAGATCGCATTATACATAAATTTATTATCGGTTCTGTCAGTATTTTTGCCTTTGCTTTATTAGCAAACTGTCGAACCACTGTTTTAGCTACTATGACTGCCACACCCCGGTTAGTTTATCGACTTAAAAATTTAACCGCTGATGTTGTTCAAAAAAGCAGTTATCAAATCAAAATACATTTATTCATTGCAAGAGGTAGGCAATGATTCAATCATTGAACGTGCCATGCCAAAAGCGGTAGATGGTTCGTCGGTGCTAAACCACGTCATACTAAGAGAGGCTGGGATACCGAACTTGCTCGCGTAAGATTTCCTAAAGGATCATAACTAGTAACCAAACTAAGTTCTTTTCCCCATTTAACGCATTTAATTACGCTACTGATGTAGTGCAAGCTGCTTATCCGCACGTAAAGAGATCACAGCTTAAACTCTGTCAATTATGTATTGGATTGCGTAGCTCATAAGAAGAATAAGGCCGTTAACCTTAATTCAATAGAAAAAGTAAAAGCATTTCATATTAATCATTTGTTCGGACATAAAAAACACCAGTTAAACTCTATTTAAGGATACGCAATTGATAATAATTTAACTATCTATATTTCACGTGAGCGTCGTCCAACTCGAACCAAGAGCTCGTTTCCACGTGAACTAGTTAAAATCCCATTGGGCGCAACATCATATACTCAATGGACGCATTATAAAGTAACCAGTTCTCACTGGCGCAAAATTGCGACTGAGCTAGAAAGTGTTGATGTTTCAGCAACTAATCTAAGCTTAACTACGGCATATCATAAAAAGAATAAAGCTCATTCCGTATCTGAAAATCGAATTTACTGGGTCGCAAATATTGTGCAATAAAATCAGAGAGTCAAGAAGACTCTCTTTTTTGTTGCATCATTGTTTACATTTGTAAACTTAAAGAGTATAGTTACATTGTAAACGAAAGGAAAACTATTATGGTTAAATTGCAAGAAAACGAAAGCACCATTTCTGATAGCGAGTGGGAAATTATGCGCATTGGTTGAAAATTAAAGCACGCTAGTTCTACTCAAGTAATCGAAGAGTTGCAAGCTAAAAAGAACTGGACGGAGTCAACAATCAAAACTTTATTGCGCCGTTTGGTTAAAAAAGGACTCATTGCAACAAAAAAGGACGGCAGACGGTTTATATACACAGCTACGGTTAGTCAGACGCAGATTATGATTGAAGCCGCTCAGGAGCGCTTAAACCGCATGTGTGACATGCATAAAGGCGAAGTCATCTTAAAGCTATTATCTGATTCACCAATTTCTAAAAAAGATTTAGCTCAGATGAAAGAGGTTATCACTGAAAAAGAAAAAGACGCACCGGAAAAGGTTCCCTGCAACTGTTTACCGGATAAAGCGCATTTATGTTAGGAGTGAATAAAATGACTGTTTTTCAAATTTTGGCAATTATTATCGGACTTGGATTAATTGGTTTTATTATTTGGTGGTTCTTTGGCAAACACACTGAGGCAGTGGGCAGCAGCCATGTTTCAAACAACCAGCAAAACGCGACAATCGTTGTAAAAGGCGGCTATTCACCATCAACGATTGTACTGAAAAAGGGTGTGCCTGCCCAAATCGCGTTTGACATGCAGGACTCCACAGCATGTTTATCACATGTAGTTTTTGAACAACTAGGCATTAATAAAGATTTAACTAAGCAAAAAGTTACTAAAATCAATATTCCAACCGACAAGGCTACTACCTATAATTTTGCTTGCGGAATGGACATGTTTCATGGAAAGGTCATTGTGAAGTAATGAAACTTTCAAATATTAAGCGCTTTTGGATATCTTTTATTTTGGCTATTCCGATGTTGATTCAAATGGTGGCCATGCCATTTCACTGGATGATGCCAGGATATAATTGGATCGCTCTGATCACAACGACAATCATCATGGCAATTTCAGCCGCTCCATATTGGGAAAGCGCCTGGGCAGCGTTTCAAAAGCATAACGCCAATATGAATACGCTAGTTGCTGTGAGTACATCCGTGGCCTATTTTTACAGTATTTTTGCGATGTTCACTGGTCGAGAAGTCTACTTTGAAAGTGCTGCTTTTGTAACCATTTTCGTTCTTCTGGGCGATGCAATGGAAGAAAAAATGCATGACAACGCCTCAAATGCCTTAGCAAAATTAATGAATCTACAGGCAAAGGACGCTGAAGTTTGGCGCAACGGCGAATACATTAAAATTCCACTTGTAGAAGTAGAAGTTGGCGATTTAATTCGCGTTAAACCCGGTGAAAAAATTCCTGTTGACGGTGTTATTACCGATGGTTCATCTACGATCGATGAATCAATGGTAACAGGTGAAAGCATGCCAGTTGCTAAGAAAAAAGGCGATGCTGTCGTTGGTTCAACCATCAACAGCAATGGAACGATAATTTTCAAAGCAACTAAAGTTGGAAAAGATACCATGCTGAGTCAAATCGTAGATTTGGTCAAAAAGGCCCAGACCAGCCATGCACCAATCCAAAATATTACTGACAAAATTTCCAATATTTTCGTCCCAGCCGTTCTCATTATTGCTATTTTGACTTTTATTATTTGGTTTGCGTTTCTGGGTGCAACTGCTGTTGAAGCAATGCTGTTCGCTGTTTCTGTAATTGTTATTGCATGTCCATGTGCACTCGGACTGGCAACACCTACTGCTTTAATGGTAGGAACTGCAAGAAGTGCCAGAATGGGAGTCTTGATAAAAAATGGGGAAGTTCTAGAAGAAGCTAGCGACATTGATACTGTTGTTTTTGATAAAACTGGAACAATTACCATTGGTAAGCCAGTTGTTACCGATATTGTCGGAAAGCAAGACGAAGTGCTGACCATTGCGGCCAGCCTCGAAGAAAATTCTGAGCACCCATTGGCTGCAGCAATCGTCAATAAGGCTAAAGAAGCAAAGGTACCCCTAGAGCAAATCACTCAATTTCACGCAGTCGAGGGAAAGGGTATAAGAGCTATTTATCAAAAGCAAAATGCTTTTGTCGGCAGTGAAAAAATTTTGAAAGATGCAAAAATTTCCCAGGAAATAATTGAACAAGCTGCAAAATTGCAAAGCCAAGCAAAAACAGTGGTCTATGTTGGCTTAGACACTACCATTATTGGCTTAATTGCAATCCAAGATACTCCTAAGCCTAGTTCCAAGGAAGCAATTGCTGAACTTAAAAAGCGTGGCTTAAAGACAATCATGCTGACAGGCGATAATGAAAAAGTAGCCGCAGCAATTGCAAACGAAGTTGGAATTGATCAAGTAATCGCTGGAATTTTGCCCACGGAAAAAGCACGTGAAATCAAACAGTTGCAGTCTGAAGGTCGTAAAGTAGCTTTTGTCGGCGACGGTATAAATGATGCACCAGCACTATCAACCGCCGATGTTGGAATTGCTATGGGTTCTGGTACTGATATTGCCATTGATTCTGGTGGAATTGTCCTTGTCCAAAACGATCTGTGCGGTGTTGTACGGGCTCTTGATATTTCCAAGAAAACTTTCAACCGAATTAAATTAAACCTCTTCTGGGCACTCATTTACAACACGATCGGCATTCCAATTGCCGCCGGCTTATTCGTTGGATTAGGTTTGACCTTAAGTCCTGAACTTGCCGGTTTAGCAATGGCATTCTCATCCGTGTCTGTTGTCAGCAGCTCCTTGCTTTTGAATAAAGCCAAAATTGCTGGTGATAGCAAAAAGGCGTAGCATTAAAGCTACGTCTTTTTTAATTATAATTATTGTCTTATTGCTTATTTTTCTTTTCCTCATGCTTACGCATCCATGGCAAGATCAACCCTAAACCAAAGAGTACGAAAACAGTGATAAAGTTCATAATCAATTGGTGGCTAAATGCAGGTGTACCCATTTTTACATTTTGTGGAATAAATCCTAAAGTAGCACAAACGAAAGTGAAGATCAGGCACCACCAACCAACGGTTAAAGCTCCAGTTTTATTTTTGATAAAAACATAATCTGAGTGGTATCTTTCTTGGTGCATCCGCATTGCTACGAAGGCGAAGAAAACCCAGCAAGTCTTATATGGTGAAATAATTCCGTTGATGTTCAACAACCAATTATAGATGGTATTAATATTAGGCAAAGTTCCCGTCAGCAAAAGCAAGAACAAGCTCAAGCCAACAGTAAAAGTGTAGGAGTGGACCGGACGTCCGCTCTTATTTTTCTTTTCAGTTAACCATTTAGGCATAAATCTGTCAGCAACATCCCCAGCAAATACACGACTTGAAGCATCAAGCAATACCGCCAATTGGGCCATCATAAACAGTGCTTGAACTACGGCAAAGATGTACATCAAAGTCTTGCCGATACCTAAACTGTTTCCTAATAATTGAAAAGCATAGTATGGACCATTCATCTTAAAGTCATGTGGAATATGGTGTGCATTAAAGAACATTGCCAAAGCCAAAGTCCCAAAAATTGTTAAGAATCCGGTCATAATTGCCAACATCCACATTGCCTTAGGAAAATCTCTCTTAGGATTGCGCATTTGCGATACATAAGGCGCAGCCAATTCAGCACCAGACATGGCAAAGATCAGCAATCCTGTAGTTGAGAAGTAGTTCAAACTGAATGATGGTTTAAATGCACCCAAGTTAAATGGCTGCGTTGCAATATGGTGACCATGCATAACAGCCCAGCCTGCTAGCAAAACAAACAGCATGGACATAATAAACATTGCGCCACCACCAATTAAAGAAAGAATTTCCAATGAATTCTTCAAACGATTTTCCAATAGAATGAAAATCAAAATGATGACAAAAGTCAGCATCCCAAACCAGAAGGTCGACATTCTTTTATCCAATGAATTGTCACCAAAAATGATCCAACTAAAAGAAACGATTATCGAGTTAGAAACATCAACGATATATGGTACGCTCTGAACCCAATACATCCATGAAGTCCAATAGCCCAAAGTATCATTGCTGCTATGACGCACCCATGAAGCAAGGCCTCCCGCTTGATTGTCGAAGGTCAAACTCATTTGACTAGAAATCAAAGCATAGGGAATAACATAAGTAAACAGTAAGAAAATCCAGGAAATTACAACTGATAAACCTTGGTTTTGAAAAGGATAAAAGATATTTTCAAAACTAATGATGGTTACAAAGTCAATCAATGCAATTACTGGCCAACTCATATAATGCTTTTTCGTCGGTTCCAAAGTATCCAACTTTTAATCCTCCAAATATTAAATTATATTGCTAATTCCCGCGATTAATATTTGGTGGCTTCAATTGTATGCAAGTACATAGATTCCGCAAATTCACTTGTATATAGCCTCAATGTAGATATAATCTAATCTTAGTACATTATTCTCAATTCAATATTAATTTTAATCATAAAGTGTAAAAATGTACGTCAAAGATTATAAAGATTTATTCTTTATTTGCAATAGTTTTTGGAGAATAATTTATGAATTTTCTAAAAATCGCCTATGGCAAGAATGTGAAGTTCAAGCAATTAGAAAATTGGCACACCATTTCTCTAACTGAAAACACTGACCCTGCATCTCTTGCCGCAATCGTTGTTAACGCCAGTGATCAAGCATCATTAAGATTGGCACATGATTTGCAAAAAGCATCCGGTTTAGGAATCCCAATTATCGAAATTGCAGATGCAACGCTAAATAAAAATGAGCTCGCCCAAACAGAAAAGGCTGCACAGAAATACACGCAAGAAATGGTTCCTGGCTTCTTATCCGATTTAATTCATTTTGCCCAAGATAAGCCTATCAGCTTCACCACGCCAGGCCACCACAATGGGCAATATTATGCTAAACACCCAGCTGGTGCTATTTTCAATCACTTTTTCGGTAAAAATTTAATGTTCGCCGATACCAGCGATACCGTCGCTGAATTAGGCGACACAATGATGCATGCTGGAACGCCTTTAACGGCCGAACAAAAGGCTGCACAAACCTACAATGCTGACAAAGTTTACTTTTGTACAAATGGTACAACTAGTGCCAATTCGATTTGTGCGAAGGCTATTCTGCGTGAAGGAGACTTAGTCTTATTTGACCGCAACAACCATAAATCGCTCTATAACAGTGCTCTAGTCATGACGGGAGCCAAACCCGTTTACATTCCTACGGACCGTAATCCATTAGGCTTAATCGGTGAAATGAATCCACGTGCATTAGATGAAAAATACTTACGACAAGAAATTGCCAAGGTCGAACCCGAAAAAGCCAAGGCCAAGCGTCCATTTAGATTAGCGATTATTCAATCTGAAACCTATGACGGTCTCTTTTACAATGCCAAATGGCTGATCGACAAAATTGGTTCGCTATGTGACTACATCTTATTCGACTGTGCTTGGGGCGGATTTGAGCAATTCGTACCAATCATGAAGCACTTATCGCCATTGGCTTACAATTATGGCCCTGATGACCCCGGCATTCTGGTTACTCAGTCTTTGCACAAGCAACAAGCCGGTATGGCTCAAGCTTCACAGATTTTGAAAAAAGACTCGCACATCAAAGGGCAGGCACGCTATGTTGACCACAAGCATTTCAACAATGCATACCTAAAATTTGTCACTTCCAGCTACTCTTATCCGCTCTATGCTTCGCTAACCGTTAATTCTTATTTGACGGCTGGAACTGGCAACAAGAAATGGTGGGACCAAACTTTAAGATTAGGAATTGAATTCAGAAAAAAGCTGCTGAAAAAATCTAAATTATTCCGGCCGTTTGTCCCTGACAATTTTGCTAAAATCCCAACTGAAGAACTAATGACCCACAGCGAATACTGGAATTTCAAGCATGAAGACTCTTGGCATGGTTTCAATCAAATTGCAAACGGTGAGGCAATGCTTGATCCGCTTAAGATCACCGTTGTCACTCCAGGAATTGATATTAAACATGACCGGTATGAGGAAAATGGCATTCCGGGAGCAGTCGTTTCTGAATTTTTAATGGAAAAAAGAATCATTCGGGCCAAGGCAGACTTGAACTCTCTGCTGTTTTTACTGACACCAGGAGATACTGAAGAAGAGCTCAACACGCTACTGGATGCATTTTTGAAATTCGAAGAATTCTACAATGAAGATGCTCCATTAGCTGAAGCCTTGCCTAAACTGGCCAAACGCTATCCTAAACGTTATGCTGGCTATACATTAAAGCGTTTATGCCAAGAAATGCATGAGTATTACAAACAAAATCAAACTTTTACTTTGCAAAAGGAGCTTTTTGCTAAAAAAGATATGCAAAACTATGTAATGATCCCAGCTAGGGCCGACGACTTGTTTATGCGCAACCAAAGCGAACTGGTCGATCTGCAGAACGTAGAAGGACGCATCGCAGCCGAAGGAGCTTTGCCTTATCCACCAGGCGTCTTCATCGTAGCTCCAGGAGAAAGATGGTCGGCTATTGACCAAAAGTATTTCGAAGTTCTGGCAGGCGCAATTGAAAAGTTCCCTGGCTTTGTACCAGAAATTCAAGGAGTCTATGTTTCTGAGCAAAAAGATGGCAAGATTTTAGTACAAGCAGAAGTATTGAAGGAAAAATAAATAAAGGAGAAAATTATGGTTTTATCATGGAAAGAAAATTTGCCTAAAGAATTAAGCGCAAAAGTCGACAAAGTTGATCAATTAATTGCATCTCGATTAAAAGAAATTGATGAGCAGGTTCTTTATAACCAGCAACGTGTTTTGGACTTATTTAGAAAGCATAATGTCGGTGAAGAAGATTTGGTTCCTTCTACTGGTTACGGCTACGATGATATCGGTCGTGACAAGATTGAACAAATTTATGCAGATTACTTCAAGACTGACGACGCTTTAGTAAGAAATCAGTTTTCATCTGGAACGCACGCCATTGCCACCGCTTTATTTAGCATGCTTCGGCCTGGTGATACGCTCTATTACTTAACAGGAACTCCTTACGACACCATTCAAGAAGTAATCGGTTTGGCCGGGAACAAGCCGGGAAACATGAAGGAATGGGGCATTAACTTCAAAACTACTGAATTGCTCCCAAACAATGAGGTCGATTATGAAAAAGCGCGCAAAGACTTGCAGGACAAGTCCATCAGGGTAGTTGCCATTCAACGTTCACTTGGTTATGCTGTTCGCCCAAGCTTTACGATGGCAAAGATCAAGAAGATGCTTAAATTTATCAAAGAAGTGCGTCCTGATGTTAATATCTTTATCGATAATTGCTACGGTGAATTTTCCGAATGCGAAGAGCCAACATTTTACGGTGCTGACATGATGGCTGGATCTTTATTCAAAAATGCAGGTGCTGGTATTGTCAAAGGTGGTGCCTTCTTAGTCGGGCGCAAAGATTTGATCGAACAAGCTGGTTCCAGACTAAATGTTCCTGGTGCCGGTAAGGGTGAAGGCCCAACCTGGGGCTTCTTACGCGACATTTACCAAGGCTTCTTTATGGCTCCTCACACAACAGGTGAGGCTCTCAAAGGCATGGTTTATACCGCTGCTTTACTTGAAGAAATGGGTATGAAAGTCATGCCAAAATGGAATGATCCAAGAACTGATATTGTCCAAACCGTAACTTTCGGTGATCCAGATCCAATGGTTAAATTCTGTGCTGCAATTCAACACTATTCTCCAATGAACTCCTTCGTTGATCCAATTCCTTACCACCAAGATGGTTATGAAGATCAAGTCGTTATGGCCTCTGGGAGTTTTGTAGAAGGCTCAACTATTGAATTGTCATCTGATGGTCCAATTCGTCCACCATACCGCCTTTACATCCAAGGTGGGTTATCTTATGCGCATGATAAAATTGCGATCACCAGAGCCGTAGAAGATACCTTTTACAAGAAATAAAAAAGAAAAATAGACAGCAAAAATCCCTTCAAGCTATTAGTTTAAAGGGATTTTTATTTTTGAAAAATTAATATTTAGGAGTCCACTTCATTTTTTCAGTTGCTCAAAAAAGCTTTTAATTGAAAAATTATTTCATTATAGCTAATATTTGAAATGAAAAGGAGTTCTTAGAATAGCGAGGCATCAAAATGAAAATAAAAGACAAAGTTCTGCACGATTACCCAAAATTATCAAAAACCTCTAGGCAGATTGCTGATTATTTGTTGGAAAATCCTGCTGCCTTCTTAACCAACAATGCGCAAGAATTGGGAAAAATCACTAAAACTAGTGCAGCTTCGGTTGTACGCTTTTGTCAGCAATTGGAGTTCAAAGGATTAAAAGATTTTCAATTGCAGCTTGCACAAGATGCGCCGCAAAAAGAGAACGATGATTTCGATACCATTGTTGCAAACGGTGATACATCGACAACAGTCTTATTAAAATTGGAAAAATCGTTGCAGCAAAATCTAACAGAATTCGTTAAATTAAATAATACAAAAGAAATAGGAATCGCCGCTTCCTTACTGCAACAAGCAGATAGCATCTATTTAGAAGGGGTGGCAGCATCAGGACTTCCAGCTAAGGACTTATACTACAAACTAATTAGAATTGGACGAAAAGCTTTTTATGATGATGACGTTCATATTGCTTTAGAGCAGTCATATTTCACTACACCCAAAGATGTAATGATTATTTTTTCATACAGCGGACAAACCGAGGAGATCTTGCTGGCTGCTCGACAAGCTCATCATAATCAAACACCGATAATCGCCATCACCCGCGACTCAAATTCTGCACTTTCTCAATTGGCTAGCATCATTTTGCCCCTCCCAAGTAATGAACAGTTGCTGCGAGTAGGAGCAATTAACTCTTTATTCAGTGAAATGACAATGTCATGTTTGCTCTATTTATGTTTAATTGCAAAAGACGTGCCCAAATTAGAAAATAGGATGAAAGCAACCTCCAGGATTACCAATCATCTGAAGGAGAAAAACTAATCTATCACCCCAATTTGGGGCTTTTTTTATTCTAAATATTGAAATATTATTTCAAAAAATTCACATTCTAATAATTAAATTATATTGTAAATATTTATTGACACCCGCTAATATTGGCATTAATCTTAATTTTAGAAAGCACTTTCAGTTAAGAATCTGCTTTTCGGCTGAAATAAAATTTCAAAAAATTCAACTCTAAGGGAGGAGAAGAACAATGTCGGAAAACAAATATAAAGTTCTCGGCGACCAGATTTATGAAAAAATCGGTGGTCCACAGAACGTCACTAAATTAATTCACTGTATGACACGTTTAAGAATCACTATCAAAGACATGTCTAAGGTCGACGTTGACGGATTAAAGGCTATCAATGACGTAATTGGCGTAGTTGAAGCTGAGACTCTCGAAATAGTATTAGGCCCTGGTATCAACACTAAAGTGGCCGCATAGATGTGTGCCGAAGTCGGTGTAAAAGAAGGGGAAGTATTTCCAGACAATCTGAAAACTACCGAAAGCAGCTATCAATCTAGCAAAAAAGAAGTAGAAAAAAAAGCTGCCGAAGTTCATGCCGCTCATAAAGCAGCTCTTAAGAAAACTTGGTGGCGTGCAGCTTTACAACATATTTCTTCAATTTTCGTTCCATTAATTCCAGCCTTCATCGGTGCCGGTTTAATTTCAGGTGTCGCCGGTATTTTGAAGAACATGTTGGCTGTAAAAATGCTGCCAAGCAGTTGGAGTCTTGGAATTACCGTTTTAAGCATGATTTCCAGCGCTCTTTTTGCTTACTTAAACATCTACGTTGGGATTAACACTGCCAAAGAATTTGGTGCCACTCCAGGTCTTGGCGGTATTATCGGCGGTGTTGTTTACTTGCCAGGAGTAGTTGCTCCAGTAACAATTCCTAACATTTTTGATGGTCAGCCGTTAGCTGCTGGACAAGGTGGTATTATTGGTGTCCTTCTTGCCGTATGGTTAATGTCTTATATAGAAAAATTCTTCCATAAGCATGTATGGGACAGTGTAGATATCCTTGTTACTCCATTTTTAACTGTTTTAATTATGGGACTATTTACAGTCTTCCTGATTATGCCTTTAGCTGGTTGGGTATCTAACTCACTAGTTGGCTCAATTAACTGGGTATTAGCTGTTGGTGGTCCATTTGCCGGATTTATTCTCGGTCTGTTCTTCTTACCAATGGTAATGCTTGGTTTACACCAAATTTTGACCCCAATTCACTTGCAAATGATTCAAAAGATGGGTTATACTCCACTTCTTCCAATCTTAGCAATGGCCGGTGCTGGTCAAGTAGGTGCTGCAATTGCACTTTGGATTAAATGCCGTCACAACAAACAATTGACTAAATTGATTAAAGGGGCTTTGCCTGTCGGTATTTTAGGTGTTGGTGAACCATTAATTTATGGTGTAACTTTACCTTTAGGTCGACCATTTATTACTGCCTGTGTTGGTGGTGGTATAGGTGGTGCCGTTATTGGCATGTTCCCACACTTAGGTGCGATTGCAATTGGTACATCAGGTTGGGCTTTAATTCCACTTATCGCTCATAACATGTGGTGGGCATACTGCTTAGGCTTGCTTGCAGCTTACATTGGTGGTTTTATTGCTACCTACTTCTTCGGTACACCAAAATCAGCTATGGTTGCCAAAAATAAAGATGGTAGTTTAGTTAATAAATAAAAACGATAGAAATTTAGGGATATGAATATGCAGATCAAAAATTTGATTACGGAAACTCGCAATCCTGCTACTCTTCATATCGACACAATGTCGACATTAGAGATAGTAAAAACCATTAATCATGAAGATCAAAAAGTTGCTGCTGTTGGTACACAGGATGCTCAAATTGCTCAAGCTATTGATCAAGCTTCTGAAAGATATGCTAAAGGCGGAAGGCTTGTCTACGTAGGCGCAGGGACAAGTGGCCGCCTCGGAGTTCTCGATGCGGTAGAGCTTGTACCGACTTATGGCATTAAGCCTGAACGCGCAGTCGGTCTCATTGCCGGCGGTAAAGGAGCCATGTACCGTGCAGTAGAAGGGGCGGAAGATTCCCCGGAGCTTGGTGAAAAAGATCTCAGAGAGCTTAATTTAACCGCTAACGATACTGTTCTTGGTTTGTCTGCCAGTGGCCGCACGCCATATGTAATTGGCTGTCTCAATTATGCTAAAAAAGTTGGAGCATTAACTGTTTCAATTGCTTGCGTACCAAATTCAGAAATTGGACAGCACTCCGATATCAAAATTGAGGCAGTAGTAGGGCCTGAAGTTATTACTGGTTCAACTAGAATGAAGTCGGGAACTGCACAAAAAATGATCCTTAACATGATTTCAACTGGTGTTATGATTCGTCAGGGAAAAGTCTATGAAAACATTATGATTGATGTTCAACCTACCAATTCCAAGCTAGTTGATCGTGCTTGTCGAATTATCAATATTGCCACCGGTGCTGATAAGGAAACAGCCTTGTCAACGCTTAAGAAAACAAATAATGATGTTGGCTTAGCAATTGTGATGCTTAAGACAAAGAAAGATAAAGAAGCAGCCCAAGTTTTGCTTAAAGAAAATAATGGACAAGTGGGTAAAGTAATCAGCCAAGAGTAGAAGTCACTAAATATTTTTTCTAGATAAAAAGGCATCCCATCACAGGATGTCTTTTGCTTTATCTTCGCTTTTTATTTTAAGCAAAATAAAAAGTGCCGGATCATGAATCCGTCGATTCATAATCCAACACTAGGTTAGTCTGTTTTGTAATCGATTATTTTTATCCGTCAAATTCAACTTCTTGCAGTTTCTTCATTTCATCGTAAACTTTGCCGCGCATATTCTGATCTACCGCCAGAATAAGCATATCGCCAGCAGCAATAACCGTTTTCCCGTTTGGAATAATTTCTTCACTGCCACGTCTAATTAACTTAACCAACGTGTTTTCAGGCCAATCAATATCCGCAACTTTTTTATCAACCAACTGACTGCTTTCATATACCGGCACCGTCAATTGATCTTCACGATATGATTCTTTAGCTACACCGTTTTTACCTTCCATTGCTTCTGCAAGACTGTCGTATATTGGCCGTCCGCCTAAGAATTCATCAACCAAAAGGGCAATGAAGGCAACGACTGCAAGTGGCATTAAGTGAAGCAGCGAGCCAACCATTTCAGTAATCAAAATAACAGCTGTAAACGGAGCTCGAATAATTGCAGCAAATAAGCCGGCCATTGAGAAAATAACCAGATTGACAACCAGTTTTTGTGGTAAAAGTCCCAGCTGAACCATGAAGGTACCATAAGTGCCGCCAATCAAAGCTCCCATCGTCAAGATAGGGAGGAAGATGCCGCTTGGTAGACCTGAATCATAGGAGACAATTGAAAATACTAGTCTCAAAACGAAGAAGAAGGCCAGCATCCCGACAGTTACCCAGCCTTGAGTCGTAATCATATCTGATAAAGATAAAATCAAGCGATTGCCCGGACCAGTGATGAGCGGCCAAGCATAAGCCATTGGAATCAAAATTGCCAAAGGAATTAATCCATGCAACCATCTAGGCAAAATTTTGATCTTTAAATATACTTTTTTTAACCCGAAGAGGCCAACCTTATACAAGTGACCACATAGTCCAAGTACAAGTCCCAGTAAGACTAGATGCCAATATAACGGGATTGGAAATGAATGGTTGTATGGAATTGCAAGCGCTGGATGAAGACCAAAGAAATTAGAAACAACAAAGTTGGCCGCAATCGCACCAGCCAAGGCATTCATCCAAACTCGTGGCGAGAAATTATGGAAAACTTCCTCTAACACAAAAAGAGAGCCTGAAAGTGGAGCACCGAAGGCAGCAGATAAACCGCTCGCTGCTCCTGTAGCAAGTAAGACGCGAGAATTAGTTTTTGTTTGTTTAAAACTCTCGCCAACTCCTTGCCCAATTGATGATCCTAATTGAAGTGAGGGACCTTCTGGGCCAAGAAACAAACCAGTTCCAATCACCAGAATGCCACCGATTAATTTTCGCCAAAGAATAGGGAACCACTTAACAGATAATTTTCCCTGTAACTCAAGTTTTACTTCAGGAATACCTGAACCACCAACGTGCGGTTGCTGTTTAACAAAATATCCTGCTACTACTGCAACTAATAGAAAACCCACAATAATTGCAATAAACCAAACAGGATTTCGATGTGCTAATGAAAACAAATGCAGCCAAAAAGCAGTAGTTTTTTCAATGCCAAATCTAAATAATCCTACGACAATTCCTGTACAGATTCCCACGATCAAGGCTTGTCCTAGGAGCTTTAGACTAGTATTATTTTCATTTTTCATCTTTATCAACTCTCCACTTTACCAATAATTTACAGTAACACTAATATTCTACATCAAAAAAGAGAACTCTCACGAGTTCTCTTTTTTTGTTACACGTGTAACAAAATTATTTTTCTTCATACCATTCGGTGTGGAATGTGCCTTCACGGTCATTTCTAAGGTAAGTGTGAGCACCGAAGTAGTCACGTTGGCCTTGAATAAGGTTAGCTGGCAAACTTGGATCAAAAATTGATTCCAAGTAATTCAATGATGCACTCAAAGCTGGAGTTGGAATGCCAGCCTTAGTTACTAAACTAACAACTTCACGCAAAGCAGGAATATTGTTTACCATCAATTGGTTGAAGTATGGATCTTGGAACAAGACTTCAAGTTGCTTGCCATCTTCGTATGCTTTCTCAATATCTTTCAACATTGATGAACGAATGATACAACCAGCTTCCCAGTTTTGTGCAATTGCAGGGTAACGAAGATTCCAATCATATGCTTTAGCAGCCATTGTTAATTGTTGGAAGCCTTGAGCATAAGCAACAGCTTGTGTTAATTGCAATGATTTTTCCAAATTATCGATCAAGTTGTCTGGAACATCACCGTTCCATACAATTTCTTTTCCTTCACGCGTAGTAGCCTTTGACATGAAACGTGCAATAACAGCCTCTGCTACAACATTAATTGGAGCACCTAAAGCAACACCGTCTTCAAGCATCCAATTACCAGTACCCTTATAAGAAGCTACGTTTAAAATATGGTCAATAACGTGATCTTGGGTCAAATTGTCTTTTTGCTTCAAAACATTAGCAGTGATTTCAGTCAAGTAAGCATGGACAAGACCTTGATTCCACTTGTCGAAGATAGCTGACATTTCATCATCGCTCTTGCTAGCGATTTTGCGTAAAATATCGTAAACTTCTGAGAATTCTTGTATAATAGCATATTCAATACCATTATGTACCATCTTGACATAGTGGCCACTAGAACTTGGGCCAATATAAGATACGCATGGACGGCCTTCAGGGGTCTTAGCAGCGATTGCTTCTAAGATCGGTGCAACTTTCTTGTAAGCTTCTTCGTCACCGCCTGGCATCAAAGCTGGGCCATTTAAGGCACCTTCTTCACCACCGGAAACTCCCATTCCGATAAAGTGAATGCCATGCTTTTCCATTTCTTCAAAACGACGGGTAGTATCATGGAAGTTTGAGTTACCACCATCAATTAAGATGTCGCCTTTATCAAGAAGAGGCAACAGCTTTTGCAGAGTTTGATCAACTGGATCACCAGCCATAATTTGAATTAAGATCTTGCGTGGCTTTTCAAGTGAATTAACGAATTCTTCCCAAGTGTAGCAAGGTTTTAACTTATCATCTTCATATTTAGCAAAAGCATCAACTTCAGATTTATCAATACTGAAGCCAGAGACTGAATAACCATGATTTCTAATATTCAAGGCTAAATTCTTACCCATAACGGATAAGCCAATAACGCCAAATTGTTGCATTTTTTAATTTCCTCCATCAAAATTTTCTCATTTTATATTATACGAGTAGACAAAGAAAAAAGCGAAACCAAAAGGTTTCGCTTTCTCATAAATTTTATTTATCAAACAGATTAGTGTCGTGAAGCACCAGAAGTAGTATCTGGTTCAGGATCTGGCTCTGGTTCTGCATGTTGAGATGCACCAGTGGCAGCATCAGTTTCCATTCCGTATTTATCAGCAAAGTAGCTGAATGGCTTCAAGTCTTCTGCTTGATACTTCTTGACGAAGGCTGGATCGTCAAGGCTGTTCAATTCAGTTGAATAAGGCATTTTATGGGTGTATTTGACGTCAATTAACATTGGACCGTCCATCTTCTTCCATTCCTTAACAGCTGCTTCAAATTCAGCCTTAGTGCGAACAGTAACACCTTTGACGTTCATACCTTCAGCAACTTTTGCCCAGTCATTGTCTGGAAGAATAACACCTGATAGTGGTTGGTTAGATTCGTCTTCTTGTTCTGCTTGAATGAAGCCAAGAGTTTCATTAGTAAAGACGATATTCAAAATGTGCATGTTGTAGCGTGCCATTGTTAAAAGTTCTTGGTTCATCATAGCAAAGCCACCATCACCGGCTAATTGCCATACTTCACGATCTGGATAAACTTCAGCGGCAGCCAAAGCAGCTGGAGCACCGAAGCCCATTGTTGCATGCAAGCCTGAAGTTGCCAACTTTTGATCGTCATGCATCTTAAGCAAACGACATTGGTCAACATTAACGTTACCTACATCAACTGCAAAGATAGCATCATCTGCAGCTTCTTTGTTAATAACATCCCAGATTGGTTCAGGACGAACTGGACTTTCATCTGAATCCTTAAAGCTTGCTTGCCATGCGTCCCAGTTTTCACGGTCAGCAATTGAAGCCTTGTACAAAGGTGATTCCATGCGATCTTCACCAGCATCAATAATTGCACGTAAGCCTTTCTTGCTATCAGCCAACATTGAAACATCTGTGCTGTGACGTTTGCCGAATTTAGCTGAGTCAACATCAATTTGAATAACTTTAGCATTCTTGTTGAACCAAAGAACTGAGAATGGGGAGTTATTACCAACCCAGACTACCAAGTCAGCATGACTTTGAATTTCATTAGCAGGTTTTGGACCAATCCGGCCGATTGTACCCATGTAAGCAGGGAAGTTGTCTTCAACAATTCCTTTACCCAAGTATGATGAAAGAAGTGGGGTCTTGAATTTTTCAGCAAATTCCTTTAATTCTGAGCCTGCATCCTTAGCACCTAAACCAAAGTAAACAACAGGGTTCTTAGCTTCTTTCAAAAGCTTAACTGCGTCTTCAACAGAAGCCTTAGTTGGTGCTGGATAGTTGTCTTCAACGTGAGCATCGTAGTTAACGCGGAAGTTATCCTCAATCTTTTGCCAGCCGTAGTCTTTAGAAATAATTAAAACAGCTGGGCCTTTCTTGGCATATGCTTGACGAATTGCTTCATCCATTAAGACTGGAAGAAGTTCAGCTGTTTTAGCTTGAGCACACCATACGCTTGCATCTAAGAACCATTTATCTTCATCAAAAGCTTGGAAGAAGTCAATATCTTGTTTGCTGGTTGGAACGTTGGCCACAATAGCAACCATTGGTGTGTGATCATATTTGGCATCGTATAAGCCATTAAATAAGTGAGCAGCACCTGGACCTGCTGATGCAAAGCAAACACCAACTTTACCAGTTAATTTATATTCTGCAGAAGCAGCTAAAGAGCCTGCTTCTTCATGACGAACTTCAATAAATTTAATCTTATCTTGCCAGTTATGAATTGCGTTCATGCTTGAGTCAAATGAACCGCCTGGGAAACCATAAACATGATCAATGTTCCACTCGTACAAAACTTTGAACATTGCATCTGAACCATTAATCTTTGCCATAATAAGTGCATCTCCTTAACAATAAGTTCTTTCTTTCATACCTTATTGAAACATATTTTTCCACATTTGCAAATGTTGTTTAACCGCATTATATCAATGATGTAACCGCTTTTATATAAATATGGATTTCACAAAGTTAGATAAGAAAATATTTATAATGTTTCAATGATAGCGCTTTTATATGTGAATGCCTGCGCAAGCACAACTGTTTTTTTTATTGTTATTAGGTATTTTCTCATAAAAATATAGGATAAAAAAGATGCAATTTTTTTAAAAATTATTATTATTAGCTCTATTTTTCATAAGTTAACGAAATTGTTTCTCTGAGTGTTCTTAATTAAAATTTTTCTCGCAATAAAAAAACAGTGTATTCATGCTTAAACATGGATACGCTGTTTTCAGATTACTAATTTTTACTTATTCACTTTACTGTAGCGACCATTTTGAATATAAACACTCAAGATTGCTAAGTCAGCCGGGTTAACTCCAGAAATTCTTTCGGCTTGAGCTAAAGTTTCCGGACGAATCTTTTCAAATTTCTGCCGAGCTTCAGTTGCTAATCCTTCAATTGCACCATAATCGATGTCTGCTGGAATCTTCTTAGCCTCTTGTCGGTGAAGACGATCAATCCGTACTTGCTCTTTCTTAATGTAGCCAGCGTACTTGATATTGATTTCTACTTGTTCTTTAACATATCGATCATCTGCAATCTTTTCGCCCGTTAATTTTTCAATGTCATCAATCTTAACACGTGGACGACGCAAGAAAATATCTGCTTTCAAGCCGGCACTCAATTTATCCTCACCAATATTTTGCAAATATTCTTGTACTTCATCAGTAGGATGGATGGTTATTGTTGCTAACTTTTCTTTTGCCGCTGCAATTTCTTTCTTCTTTTCTTCAAAAGCAGCATACCGTTTGTCAGAAATAAGTCCTAACTTGTGACCATACGGGGTCAAACGCAAGTCTGCGTTATCATGACGCAAAATCAAACGATATTCGGCACGCGAAGTAAGCAAACGATATGGCTCATTAGTACCTTTAGTTACCAAATCATCAATCAAAACTCCAATATAAGCTTCATCTCTGCCTAAAGTAAAGCCAGGCTTGCCCTTTGCACGCAAAGCCGCATTAATGCCGGCAATCAAACCTTGGCCAGCAGCTTCCTCGTAGCCAGAAGTACCGTTCATTTGCCCAGCGGTGAAGAGATTTTTGATATTTTTTGTTTCCAAAGTATGCTTCAATTGCCATGGTTCGATTACATCATATTCAATCGCATAACCTGGACGCATCATCTCCGCATGTTCAAGTCCCGCAACGGTGTGGAGCATTTTAAGTTGAACTTCTTCTGGCATAGAAGTAGAAAAATCACCCACATAAACTTCTTTAGTATGTCTGCCTTCGGGTTCAAGAAACAGTTGGTGACGATTTTTATCGGCAAAACGAACTACTTTAGTCTCAATCGAAGGGCAGTAACGTGGACCCACACCAACAATATCGCCAGAGAACATTGGGGAGCGATCAAGGTTATCGCGAATAATTTTATGAGTAGTTGGATTAGTATAGGTCATCCAGCAAGATACTTGATCCTTTAAATAATCGGCATCACTGGTCTCGTATGAAAAGTGCCGAGGAATTTTATCAGCTGGTTCTTCTTCAGTCTTAGAATAATCAATTGTATTGCCGTTAACCCGAGGAGGCGTACCAGTCTTAAACCGACGAAGTTTAAAACCAAGTTTTTCCAAATTTTCAGAAAGCTTAATAGCCGGAATTGTATTGTTTGGACCTGATGAATAATTTAATTCGCCTATGAAGATACGGCCACGAGCAGCTGTCCCCGTAGTAAGAACGACACTTTTAGCATGATATTCCGCACCAGTATTAGTAATCACGCCGCGACAAACGCCGTCTTTAACTACTAGTTGATCAACAATTGCCTGACGCAAGGTCAAATTAGGTGTATTTTCAATTACATCCTTCATATGTTCATGGTATTGCCATTTATCAGCCTGCGCACGAAGAGCACGAACTGCAGGACCTTTGCCTGTATTCAGCATTCTCATTTGAATGTAGGTTGCGTCAATATTTTTACCCATTTGTCCGCCTAAGGCATCAATTTCACGGACCACGGTTCCTTTAGCAGGGCCACCAACAGATGGATTGCATGGCATAAAAGCAACCATATCTAGACCAATTGTAACAACTAAAGTTTTTAATCCCATATGAGCACTGGCAAGTGCTGCTTCACAGCCAGCATGACCGGCACCAACGACAATTACATCATATTCATCGGTATCGTAAGTTTTCATTTTTATCCTACTTTCCTAAACAGAATTGACTAAACAGGGCGTTAACCAGTTCATCAGGTGCACTATCACCAGTAATTTCGCCTAACGTATCCCATGCACCATTGAAATCAATTTGGGCAATATCAACAGGCACGCCATCTTCTACTGCTTTAACTACATCTTGCAGCTGTTTCTTAGCCTTGGCCAATAAACCAGCTTGGCGCTGATTAGTAACCATAATTTGATCATTGGAGTTGGTAATTCCTGAGAAGAACATCTTTTTGATTAAATCTTCTAATTCATCCAGATTAGTCTCTTTCAAAATTGAAGTTGAAACCACTTCGCTTCCAGTTGAATCATGCATCCCTTTGGCGGTTAATTTTTGACCTAAATCCATTTTATTCAAGATGATAATTCGTTTCTTGTTTTCTGTTTCTTTAAGCAAAGTCTTGTCTTCATCGGTTAATTCTTGACTGCCATCGAGCAAAAGCAAAACTAAATCGGCCTGTTTAAGTGCTTTTTGTGAACGTTCAACTCCGATTTTTTCAACTTTATCATCAGTATGGTGAATGCCGGCAGTATCAATTAATTTAAGTGGAACGCTATTAACTGAAATATATTCTTCAAGCGTATCACGAGTAGTTCCGGCAACATCAGTTACGATAGCCTTGTCGCTTTGCGTCAAATAATTCAAAAGGGAAGACTTACCTACGTTTGGACGGCCTACAATCGCTGTAGCCAAGCCATTGCGCAAAATCGTCCCTTCCTGTGCTGTTTTTAACAAACGATCAATTTTTTGAATTACATTTTTAGAAGTATCGGCCATTTGTTTGGCAGTTACCTGGTCGGCATCATATTCAGGATAATCAATATTAACCTCAACATTGGCAAGAGTATCCAGAATTTCTTTTCTCATTGCACGAATTTTATGCATCAGGCCGCCAGCTAATTGACCAACTGCCACCTGACGAGCTTTATCAGTTTTAGCCCGCACGATATCCATTACGCTTTCAGCTTGGGTTAAATCAATTCTGCCGTTAACAAATGCTCGCTTAGTAAATTCACCCGGATCAGCCATTCTAGCACCATGTGCCAACAACAATTGCAAAACATGATTAGTAACTACGATGCCACCGTGACAATTAATTTCAATAATGTCTTCACGCGTAAAAGTTTTTGGCGCTCTCAAGACCGTTACCATTGCTTCATCAATTGTCTTATTAGTATCCGGATCAATGATATGACCGTAATGGATAGTATGAGTTGGTACTTTAGTCAAATCAGCACCTTTAAATACTTGATTAGCAATTTTAACTGCATCTTCACCAGACATTCGTACAATTGAAATTCCACCTTCACCAATCGGTGTTGAAATAGCAGCAATCGTATCGAATTCAGTTAAAGTTTGAGCCATCTTAATCCCTGTTCCTTTTTCAATAAAAAAAGTGCATTATACCACCATGATTGATCACGATGGATAAAGCACTTTGACTACTTTATCTAAAAATGATTTTAGACGAAATATTTATTTTTTGCGTCCTAAACGCTTATAAGCTTTTCTAATGCGATGCTTGCGCTCACGTTCAGCTGTAACCTTTGCTTCTTGTTCACGCTTATATTTAATAGGGTTTTGCAAGAAGAAAGTTTGAACTGCCTGGAAGAGGTTAGAAATAACCCAGTACAAGGTAATAGCTGATTGGAAACCAATTGCCACTGCACCAACCATGATTGACATTCCATATGTCATGAACTTAGTCATCCCGTTTTGGGCTGACTTAGGTGTTGATATTTGACTAATATAGGTTGAAAGGAAAGTGAAAACCATCGCCAAAATCGGCATGATATAGTAAGGGTCCGGTTTCCCAAGGTCCATCCATAAGAAATGTCCATTTTGCAGTTGTGGCGTCCGCAAAATTGCCATGTACAAAGCATACATAACAGGCAACTGAATTAATAACGGAAGACAACCAGTATATGGATTTACTCCAGCTTCCTTATAAAGCTTATTAGTTTCTTGTGATAATAATTGTCTAGATTCTGTATCACGTCCAGGATATTTCTTACGTAACGCATCAACTTGTGGTTGAATTTGCTGCATCTTGGTAGAACTTCTGATTGAAATAGCATTCAGAGGTAAAAGGATAATCCGGACAAGAATGGTAAAGACGATAATCGTCACTCCATAATTGTTCCCCATTAATTTAGCAAGCCACAACAAGAATGCGGAAACGTAATAAATGATCCAGCGATCCCACCAATTTCCACTTGTATGAGAAACAGGTGCTTGGTGAGTGCCACTCGTTGGAGCACACCCAACCAAAACAACAGCAATCGAAATTACTGCCAGGACAGCTAATAGACGCTTGACATTTCTTTTAGTCAGAATGTCTTTCACTCTTATTTTCCTCAATTCCATCCGGCATCTTTTCAATGACGTGAGCCAAGGTCAAGGCATGAATTAAATTTTTGCGCACCTCAGTCATGTCAAAATTGCGAGCGTAGGGCCTCGTAATTACCAGAAAATCAATATGCGGATCAATTTCTGTTTTATATTCAGTAATTACCGCCCGAATGTAACGCTTGAGTCGATTTCGAATAACGGCAGTATGTCCGACCTTCTTGCCGACAGAAATGCCCACTCGGAAGTGTTTGTTTTCTGTTTTTTCTATTTTATAGATGACAAAAGCCCGATTAGCGACAGATTCGCCAGCTTTAAATACATGCTGAAAATCCTTTTCAGATTTTACACGATAAGATTTTCTCAAAACGTTTCATTCCACTCTAGTAGACTAAAAAAACCACTGGGATTTCAGTGGTTTTAAGCAGATAAGACTTTTCTACCCTTTGCACGGCGTCTTGCTAAAACCTTACGGCCACTAGATGTGCTCATACGCTTCATAAAACCATGAACGCGTGAACGGTGACGCTTCTTAGGTTGGTAAGTTCTCTTAGTTGACATAAAATGCACCTCCAATATTCATGTGCTAACTGCACAATTTCTTATTTAGAATAGCATGTTTAATCAAAATTGCCAAGGGCTAAGCCCAAAAAAGACGCAAGCCAAGGCCGATTTTTCTTGTTAAGAATGTGGATAAAGTTCTGTAAAAGTTTTCCACAAAAAGAAAGGCACAAAGAAATTCCCAGTCTTTTCCACAACTCACACCATGTTCAAAAATAAATTCACAGCCTGTGGATACTTTATATAAAAAAGTGGTTGGTTTACTATCAAATCAATAAAAAATATACACAGCTGAGCTGTTAAAAACTCAAGCTGTTCAAATATGCACACAAGAAATTAAAAATAGATTAAAGAAATAATCCACAGCCTGTAGATTCTGAATTACTGTTTTGCACTTGTGGAAAACTTATATTTAAAATGATAAAATAAATTTGCTTTATTTATTGGGGGAATTTATTTTGTTCGATATTGATAAATTTTGGCAGCACTTCAATGATGAAATGCGCGAGCGTTTTAATGAAGTTGCTTACAATGCATGGTTTAAAAATACAAAACCTCTTTCATATGACAAAAATAGTCATGAATTAAAAATTGCCGTTCAAAACCCTGTCTCAAAGGGCTACTGGGAAAAGAACCTTTCTTCGCAATTAATTCAATCAGCCTATGGCTATGCAGGAATTGAAATTTTGCCTACTTTTCAAATAGAAGGTGATACTGGTCCTGAGAGAATTGTTACTCCAGAACCACGCCATGAAATTCAGCAAAATATTCCTCAACCACGTCAAGATGAATTTGCTAAGGATTTAAAATTAAACGACAAATATACTTTTGATAATTTTGTTCAAGGTGAAGGAAACAAATTAGCTGCCGGTGCTGCTTTAGCTGTTGCTGATAGCCCCGGAAGTTTTTACAATCCACTATTTATTTTTGGTGGCGTAGGTTTAGGTAAAACTCACTTGATGCAGGCCATCGGTCATCAGATGCTGGCTGAGCGTCCTAATGCTAAAATAGTCTACATTCAAAGTGAAACTTTCGTTAACGATTTTATTAATTCAATCAAAAATAAAACGCAGGATCAATTCCGTGAAAAATACAGAACCTGCGACTTATTGTTGGTTGATGATATTCAATTTTTTGCTAAAAAAGAAGGGATTCAAGAAGAATTCTTCCATACTTTTGAAACGCTCTACAACGATCAAAAGCAAATTGTCATGACCAGTGATCGACTTCCGACAGAAATTCCTGATTTATCAGAAAGATTGGTTTCCAGATTTACTTGGGGTCTGCAAGTCGAAATTACACCACCTGATCTTGAAACTAGAATTGCAATTCTCCGTAAAAAGGCAGAAGCTGATGGCTTGACAATTGACGACAACACCTTGGACTACATTGCTTCTCAAGTCGATACCAATATCCGTGAACTTGAAGGCGCTCTGGTAAAAGTAGAAGCTCATGCCACAATTGAAAAAGAAGACATCAATGTAAATCTGGCACGTGATGCTCTGGCAGATCTTAAGCTGGTACAAAAGAATCGAGGTTTGCAAATCTCTAAGATTCAAGAAGTGGTTGCCAATTATTTCCAGACATCAATTGCAGAATTGAAAGGTAAGAAGCGGGTAAGGCAAATCGTTGTACCGCGGCAAGTCGCAATGTATCTTTCACGTGAGTTAACCGATGCCAGTCTGCCAAAAATTGGTCAGGAATTCGGCGGGAAAGATCATACGACAGTAATGCACGCCTATGAGAAAATCCAGCAGCAAATTAAAACTGATGCTGATATCAAATCCGCTATTTTTGATTTACGGCAAATGCTTGATCGCTAAAAGTTATCCACTGTGGAAAACTTTTTGATTTTTACACATTTTGTTAACTGACATAATTCCGTTATCTTAAGGATTCTTAGAGTTTTCAACATAAAACACAGGACCTACTACTACTAATTAATTAAATATATAATTAATAAAGAAAACGTACCTGAAAAACAGGAGGCAATAATGAAATTTACAATCAATAGAAATTTGTTCATCGAAAATTTGAACAATGTAATGCGAGCAATTTCTTCTAGAGCAACTATTCCAATTTTGAGCGGTATCAAATTAGATTTATCAGAAGACCAATTGGTTCTTACTGGTAGTGATACTGATATCTCTATTGAAATTAAAATTCCAGTAAGTGAAGACTTAAGTGTAGAATCTACAGGTTCAATTGTTTTACCAGCACGGTTCTTTAGTGAAATTGTTAAAAAACTTCCAGGTAAAGATTTTTCATTTGAAGTAAAGGAAAGTTTTCAAACTAAGATTTCTTCAGAAAACAGTGAATTTACAATCAATGGTCTAGATGCAAACAATTATCCTAGATTACCTGAAATTCCAGAAGAATCTTCATTTACAATTGCAGGCAAAATTTTGCGTGAAATTATTAATGAAACTCAATTCGCTGTTGCTACTCAAGAAAGTCGATTGGTTTTGAGTGGGGTTCACTTTACTTTTAGTCCTGATTCAATTAAGGCTGTTGCAACCGACTCACACCGATTGTCAGAAAGAACCATTGCTTTAGAAAACGGACCACAAACTAAGACAGATTTGATTATTCCAGGTAAAAGTTTGCAAGAACTTTCAAGAATTATTGGTGAGGCAGATCCAGAAGTTAAAGTTTGTCCAGGCGATAATCAAGTACTTTGCCGCATTGGCAATATTGCCTTCTATTCAAGACTGCTTGATGGCAATTATCCTGATACTGATCGTTTGCTTCCAACTGAAAGTACAACTAGTGTTGAATTTGATTTAGCAGATCTTTCAAGTGCCCTTGATCGTGCAAGTTTGTTAACTCATGCTGGCCGTAATAACGTTGTCAACTTAAATTTGGATACCGAAAATGGAAAAGTGAAATTAACGGGTACATCAGCTGAAATTGGTAACGTTGAAGAAGACGTTAACTTTAAGAATCTTGATGGTAAGAATTTGACGATTTCATTTAATCCTGATTATTTGCGGGATGCATTACGTGCGTCAGTTACGGATGCTATTGTCATGAAATTTACGCAACCACTTCGTCCGTTTACTGTTACGCCAAACAAAGACGATGTTCAATTCATTCAATTAATTACGCCAGTCAGAACTTTTTAAATAATTATCAATTTCGAAAT
>NZ_ADNY01000034.1 GCF_000178475.1 Lactobacillus amylolyticus DSM 11664
CATGAGCGCTTGTTTCGGCGTGGGTATGGTGGCAGGCCCCGTGGCCGGGGGACTGTTGGGCGCCATCTCCTTGCATGCACCATTCCTTGCGGCGGCGGTGCTCAACGGCCTCAACCTACTACTGGGCTGCTTCCTAATGCAGGAGTCGCATAAGGGAGAGCGTCGACCGATGCCCTTGAGAGCCTTCAACCCAGTCAGCTCCTTCCGGTGGGCGCGGGGCATGACTATCGTCGCCGCACTTATGACTGTCTTCTTTATCATGCAACTCGTAGGACAGGTGCCGGCAGCGCTCTGGGTCATTTTCGGCGAGGACCGCTTTCGCTGGAGCGCGACGATGATCGGCCTGTCGCTTGCGGTATTCGGAATCTTGCACGCCCTCGCTCAAGCCTTCGTCACTGGTCCCGCCACCAAACGTTTCGGCGAGAAGCAGGCCATTATCGCCGGCATGGCGGCCGACGCGCTGGGCTACGTCTTGCTGGCGTTCGCGACGCGAGGCTGGATGGCCTTCCCCATTATGATTCTTCTCGCTTCCGGCGGCATCGGGATGCCCGCGTTGCAGGCCATGCTGTCCAGGCAGGTAGATGACGACCATCAGGGACAGCTTCAAGGATCGCTCGCGGCTCTTACCAGCCTAACTTCGATCATTGGACCGCTGATCGTCACGGCGATTTATGCCGCCTCGGCGAGCACATGGAACGGGTTGGCATGGATTGTAGGCGCCGCCCTATACCTTGTCTGCCTCCCCGCGTTGCGTCGCGGTGCATGGAGCCGGGCCACCTCGACCTGAATGGAAGCCGGCGGCACCTCGCTAACGGATTCACCACTCCAAGAATTGGAGCCAATCAATTCTTGCGGAGAACTGTGAATGCGCAAACCAACCCTTGGCAGAACATATCCATCGCGTCCGCCATCTCCAGCAGCCGCACGCG
>NZ_ADNY01000033.1 GCF_000178475.1 Lactobacillus amylolyticus DSM 11664
AACGGGTGCGCATAGAAATTGCATCAACGCATATAGCGCTAGCAGCACGCCATAGTGACTGGCGATGCTGTCGGAATGGACGATATCCCGCAAGAGGCCCGGCAGTACCGGCATAACCAAGCCTATGCCTACAGCATCCAGGGTGACGGTGCCGAGGATGACGATGAGCGCATTGTTAGATTTCATACACGGTGCCTGACTGCGTTAGCAATTTAACTGTGATAAACTACCGCATTAAAGCTTATCGATGATAAGCTGTCAAACATGAGAATTCTCTGACGAATAATCTTTTCTTTTTTCTTTTGTAATAGTGTCTTTTGTGTCCCCCTGTTTTGAGGGATAGCAATCCCCCAATTTGAGGGATGTTTTATCCCTCGTTTTAGGGGATTTTCCCTCGTTTTGAGGGATGCACCATTCTGAGATGTTTTTATTTGGTCCAAACATGCCGCCTTGCTGCTTGATAATATTCATTCTGACGAGTTCTAACTTGGCTTCATTGCACCGTTTGACAGGTAACTTTGTAATCTCGC
>NZ_ADNY01000032.1 GCF_000178475.1 Lactobacillus amylolyticus DSM 11664
GCGCGGATGAATCTTGTCCAAATCATCAGAAGCGGTCAATGACAATCTGAGCATTAGGAAAGCAGGCTCTGACAATGTCTTGATAATAAAAGTTGAGATCCATAGCGACTGTTTTTACGTTGGCTCTAGCCTCAGGAGCGAATTTGCCAAAGAACTTCAAAAGCGTCTTTTTGAACCGTGTTGAAGGAAGCATTGTTCTAGCGGGCAATGCTGGTCATGGAGCGGTTTTGGCAAGAGCGGCAGAGGACTCTCTATTTAAATAAACGAATAATAATTGGCCGGCTGGCATTGGCAGCGAGATAGCGGCTCTCAGTTTTTAAGTGGCCATTGTGAATCAAATCCTTGGAGCTGCAGAAAGGACAGGCCGGCTGAAGCAAAACGGCCTGATAGATTTTCTGCTTTCTGCCATCAAAAAAGCGATAAAAACAGTCTTTAAAAATAATATTTTGATCTTCAATATTAAGCGAAAATTTAAAATTTTTAGTGGAATAGATTTTTTATAAAAGAGGACTATATCCTCTTTTTTTTGAAATAAAAAAACTGTTAACAGCTTATCACAGACATCAACAGGAAAAATTATAGAGCCACTTTTCTTTTACTTTAAATAAAATTAGGCATAAAATAGTAATTAATTTAAGAAAAGATTAAAAAGGAGATTTTTTATGGCTCATGAATTAACTCTGCAAGAACTCGATGAGTTTTCAAAAGAATTCAACGCAGATCCTCAAAATCAAGTTATTGCCCGCGCTGCTCAAAGAAGCGGCGTTCTTGAAGCTTCATATAATGAACGCGTTCAAGGTGAATTAACTCGCGTATTTTCAACTGAATTAGATACTGACAATGTTACCAACCAAAAGCATTCTGGTCGTTGCTGGCTCTTTTCAGCATTAAACATTACTCGTCACTTCTTTGGCAAGAAGTACAAGGCTAAGAACTTCACTTTCTCACAAGCTTACAACTTCTTCTGGGACAAGATCGAGCGGGCCAACATTTTTTACGATCAAGTATTGAAGAATGCTGACAAGCCCCTTGACTCACGTGAAGTTAAGGCTGACTTAGACTTTGCTGGCAGCGATGGTGGTCAATTCCATATGGCTGCAGCTTTGATCGCTAAGTACGGTGTCGTTCCTTCATACGCAATGCCAGAAAATGCCAATACAAATGACACCACCGGCTTTGCTACTGCTTTGGGTGACAAGCTTAAGAAGGATACTCTTGTTTTGCGTAAGTTAAAACAAGAAGGCAAAGACGAAGAAATTGAAAAGACCCGCAAGAAATTCTTGAGCGAAGTTTACCGCATGACTGCAATCGCAGTTGGTGAACCACCTAAGAAGTTTGACCTTGAATACCGTGATGATGATAAGAAGTATCATTTGGAAAAGAACTTAACTCCAACTGAATTCTTGCACAAGTATTTAGGCGATTTGGACTTTGACGACTATGTTGTTTTGACAAACGCTCCTGACCACGAATACAACAAGCTTTACGGCCTTCCAGGTGAAGACAACGTCGAAGGTTCATACAGAATCAAGCTTTTAAACGTACCAATGGAATACTTGTCACAAGCAGCTATTGCTCAATTAAAAGATGGCGAAGCTGTTTGGTTTGGTAACGATGTTCTTCGTCAAATGGACCGTAAGACCGGTTACCTTGATACTAACCTTTACAAATTGAATGATTTGTTTGGCGTTAACCTTGATATGAGCAAGGCTGATCGTTTAAGAACCGGTGTAGGCATGGTTAGCCATGCTATGACTTTAGTTGGTGTCGATGAAGACAACGGCGACATTCGTCAATGGAAGGTAGAAAATTCTTGGGGTGATAAATCTGGTGCCAAGGGTTACTACGTTATGAACAACGATTGGTTCAACGACTATGTTTACGAAGTTGTTGTTCATAAGAAGTATTTGACTGCTGAGCAAAAGAAGCTTGCTGAAGGTGAAATTACTGACCTTCCACTTTGGGACTCATTAGCATAAATCAGAAGCATAAATCAGAATTAAAATACTAAAAAAGGCTTTGAGAATTTTTTCAAAGCCTTTTTTAGTATCAAGATGTGTTCAACATCAAAAAACAAGTTTTTGTGTCCAAGGTTAGCTTGCTTGCTTCGCAATCAAGATGTGTTCAACATCAAAAAACAAGTTTTTGTGTTGAACATCATTCATAACTTTCCGCTACCTTTTGATAATGCTCTACCTCATCGTCACTGCATCTTACAAAGTGCCCTGGACGAATCTCGTGCATTGACCGCGGCTTGCCGTCCATTTCTTCTTTTTGAGCATCATAAGCGATTCTGTGCCGGTTTCTTTCAACCTCAGGATCAGGTACAGGCACAGCAGAAATTAAACTCTTAGTGTAGTCATGAAGCGGTTTGTTATAAACTGCATCAGCCGGACCAACTTCCAGCAATTTACCGAAGTGCATAACCCCAATTCGATCAGAAATAAACTTAACCATTGATAAATCGTGGGCAATAAACAAATAGGTCAAACCATGCTTCTTCTGCAAATCGATCATCAAGTTAACAATTTGGGCCTGAATCGATACATCCAAAGCAGAAATTGGTTCATCGGCAACAATAAATTTTGGTTCTACTGCCAAAGCGCGAGCAATCCCAATTCTTTGTCTCTGACCACCAGAGAATTCGTGTGGGAAACGGCTGGCGTGACTATGGTTTAAACCGACAGTTTCAAGCAGTTCTTCAACCTTTTCTCGACGTTCTTCCTTGTTTTTCACCAAATGGTGAATATCCAGCCCTTCAGCGATAATATCTTCAACCGTCATTCTAGGGTTAAGTGATGCATATGGATCCTGGAAAATCATTTGGGCATCCCGCCGGAAGGCCAATTTTTCTTCACGACTCTTTAAATTCTCAACATTCTTTCCTTCAAAAATTACTTCACCAGCCGTTGGTTTATAAAGCTGCAAAATTGAACGTCCGGTCGTTGTTTTCCCTGAACCTGATTCACCTACCAAACCAAAAGTTTCGCCTTCATAGATATCAAAACTAACATCGTCAACAGCCTTGGTGATTACGCGACCATTTTTAAAGTATTGCTTTAAATGCTTCACTTGCAAAAGCTTTTTCTTTTCTGGCATAAATATCTCCTTTCAGCTGTTACTAGTTTTGCTCTACTTTATCTTGTTCTTGCATTAGCTTAAATTTCTTCCACCGTCTTTGAATTTCCAGAGGTGGTTCTACCTTCGGTGCCCCTGGCGCAAGCAGCCAAGTAGCAGCATAATGCGTATCTGATACCTTAAAGAAAGGTGGTTTACGCTGTACGTCAATCTTCATCGCATATTTGTTTCTTGGAGCGAATGGATCGCCTTTTGGCGGATCAAGCAGATCTGGTGGCGTACCTGGAATTGATTCCAAAGTGTTGCTTTCCAAAGTAGGCATTGAGTTAATCAGGCCCCAAGTATATGGATGCTGTGGGTTATAAAAGATTTCATCAACCGTGCCATACTCCATGAATTCACCGGCATACATAACGGCAACGCGATCGGCCATTCCGGCAACTACGCCCAAGTCGTGCGTGATGAAAATAATAGAAGTTTTAACCCGCTTTTGCAGACTCTTCATCAAGTCCAAAATTTCGGCCTGTACCGTTACGTCCAAAGCAGTTGTTGGTTCATCTGCCAGCAGAATCTCAGGTTCACAGATCAGTGCAATCGCAATCACGATTCTCTGCCGCATCCCACCTGAAAATTGGTGCGGATATTCATTAATTCTTTCTTCGGCATTTGGAATACCTACGGCCTTCATCATTTCCAAGGCTTTGGCCCAAGCTTCCTTCTTTGAAGCTCCCTTATGTTTGATCAAAGGTTCCGCAATTTGTTGTCCAATTTTCATCGTTGGATCCAGTGAAGTCATCGGATCCTGGAAAATCATTGCAATTTCATTGCCACGAATCTTTTGCCATTCTTTTTCCGAAATATCCAGCAAATTTTTGCCATGGAAATCAATTTCGCCACCCATGATTTGCGCATTACGGGCAAGCAATCCGATAATCGAACGCGTAGTAACTGATTTTCCTGAACCTGATTCACCTACGATCGCTAACGTTTCACCTTCGTTTAAGTGGAAAGACACATTGCGAATTGCCTTAACTTCACCAGCATAGGTGTGGAAGTCGATTTTCAAATTTTTAACATCTAAAATTCTCTTTGGCATTTAGCTTCTGCCTCCCTATCTTTGTCCCTTAGGATCGAACGCATCACGTAAGCCATCACCTAATAAGTTGAAAGCAATCATCAAAATACAAAGGATAATTGCTGGATACCACATTTGATATGGCAAGAATTGGAAGTTCTTTTGACCTTCGTTAAGCAATACACCCAATGAAGTTTGAGGAGCTGTAATCCCAATTCCGATGAAGCTCAGGAATGCTTCGAAGAAGATGGCACTTGGAATGGTGTACATCGTCTGAATAATGATGATACTTGAAAGGTTAGGAATTAAGTGCTTAATCGCAATCTTCCAACCTGATTCACCTAATGAACGTGCTGCTAAAATATATTCTTCATTCTTTAAACTCAAGGTCTCCGCCCTGATCTGCCGGGCCATTGTTGTCCAACTAGAAATGGCAATTGCCAAGATAATTGAAGTAATACCTGGTTTTAAAACAATCAGCATCAAAACAACGATAATCAAATTAGGAACAGAGGAGATAATTTCAATAATCCGCTGCATGACGTTATCGACTCCTCCGCCTTTCCATCCGGAAATTATTCCGTACGCGACTCCGATCGTCAGATCGAAGAAGGCAGCTACCAGCGCAACGATCAGTGAAATCTTAGTACCGTAAATAATTCTTTGGCCCAATGAACGACCTAAGTAATCCGTTCCGGCTAAGAAATATTTATTCTTCGGCACATTGTTTTGGGCATAAGCATCAACCCATTGACCATTTTGTTTGATCTTGCCGTTCAAGCCATTAATGGCACTACAGCCTGGAACCTTAGCTGGCAAGTTGGCATATTGTGGATTGGATTTAACCAAAGTTGCCTTATTAATAAATGGCGTTGAGCCAAAAGCTATAACCACCATCAAAATAATTACAATCGCAGACAAAACCGCTGCTTTTCTTTGCTTGAATCTGATCCAAACGTTTTGACCAAATGAAAGTGCCGGACCCGCAATTTTTTCATTATCTTGAGCCTGACTCTTTGGTAATGGTTCAAAGGCATCTGGACTAAGTTTTAAATCTTTTTCATCCATAGATCATTAATCCTCGTTTCCAGCTAATCTAATTCTTGGGTCAATCAAGCCATAAACAATATCCGTGATCAGCAATACGATGACCAATCCGATACAGTAGACCATCGTAATTCCCATAATTGTTGGGTAATCATTCGTCAAAATTGACTTAACAAATTGTTCCCCGATTCCAGGAATATTGAAGATATTTTCAATAACCATTGAACCGGTCATCAAAGCTACCGCATATGGTCCAATTAAAGTAACCAGTGGGATAACTGAGTTACGCATTGCGTGCTTGCGGATAACTTCAATTCTGCTCAAACCTTTGGCCTTACCTAATTCAATATAGTCACTGCTTAAAGTATCAACCATGCTCGTTCTGATGAACCGCGCGGTTTCAGCTAATGGACCTACCGCCAAGGCGATGGTTGGCAAAATCGTTTCTGAAAATTGACCCCAGCCAGCGATTGGGAACCAACCTAATTTCAAACCGATGTAGTACTGCAGAAGAACTGCTAAAACGAAGTTAGGGACCGATTTACCAATAATTGCAAAAACAGTTGCTGTAGAATCAACCCATGTGCCTTGTCTCATTGCGGCAATTGCACCGATGATAACGCCCAAAACAACACCAAGAATTAAGGCTTGCAAACCTAATTGACAAGATGCACCTAGACGAGAGGCAATTAATGATGAAACTGGCTGGTTGCTGTATTGGAAGGATGTTCCAAAATTACCATGGAGCATTCCTCCAATATAAATGAGATATTGCAACCAAACAGGTTTATTCAAACCATATTGCTCATTCATAATTTTTAACTGTGTTGGCGTCATCTTTGCTTCATTAGCATATGGAGAACCTGGCATTAATTTCATTAAGAAAAAGGTTGCCGTTGCTACAACAAACAAAGTGAGGATCATATATAAAATACGTTTCAATAAGTACTTAGCCATATTAACAGCTCCCTATTTTTGTTTTAATCTTCACATCAATTTTTAATGTTCGGCCTAATTATAGCAGAAAAATGGAAATTGTCTAAGAAAATAACATATTAATTAAAAAAATAAGAGAAAAGGATCAAATCCTTTTCTCTTATTGCTTGCTATATCTACTATTAGCTATTTTATTTAAATTACTTATAGTTAGGAGCTGCCTTAGTCATTTGCACATCGTGTGGGTGTGATTCACGCAAACCAGCATTGGTAATTTGAACAAATTGTGCCTTATCAATCAATTCGTTAATGTTTGCGGCACCACAGTAGCCCATGCCTGAACGAAGGCCACCATCGATTTGGAAGACAACATCGCTGACATCACCCTTGTATTCAACACGAGCTTCAACACCTTCAGGAACAAGCTTGTTGGCTTCGTTAACACCGCCTTGGAAGTAACGGTCGCTTGAACCATGAGCTTGAGCCATAGCACCAACTGAACCCATGCCACGGTAGCGCTTGTACTTCTTGCCGTTATCTTCAAAAATATCGCCAGGAGCTTCGGTAGTACCTGAAAGCATGCTTCCGAGCATTACGGCATTACCACCTGCTGCTAAAGCCTTAACAACGTCACCAGAGTACTTAATACCACCATCGGCAATAATTGGCTTGTGGTATTCACGAGCAGCCGTAGCTGCATCATAAATCGCGGTAATTTGCGGAACACCAACACCGGCGACGATTCTAGTGGTACAAATTGAGCCAGGTCCAATTCCGACTTTAACTACGTCAACACCAGCATCAAACAATGCGCGAGTAGCATCGCCAGTAGCAACGTTACCAGCAATTAAAGTTTGGTTTGGAAAATGTTCACGGAATTCTTTAATCTTGCGCAATACGCCAGCTGAGTGACCATGAGCCGTATCAATTACAATTGCGTCTGCACCTGCTTCTAGTAATGCTTCAGCTCTTTCAAAAGTATTACTGGTTACACCAACTGCAGCTGCACAAAGCAAACGATTTTGATCATCGACTGCGGCCTTTGTTGCGCCATTTGGTACAACTACGCTTTTAACATTAGCAACTTCTCCTGCTTGTGCTCGAATTGACATGTTCTTGTGAACAACGCCCAAGCCACCTTGGAGAGCCATTGCGATCGCCATTGCACCTTCAGTGACCGTATCCATCCCGGCACTGATTAGTGGAATGTTTAATTTTAAATTACCAGCTAACTTCGTACTTAAATCTACTTCATTTGGCAAAACATGACTTTCTGCTGGAATAAGCAAAACATCATCAAAAGTTAAACCTTTTTTGGCAAACTTTGTATCCCAATTTGACATCGAAACTGCTCTCCTTTTCTAAATAATTCATTATTAACTTAAATTAGCTATACTTTACTAGTTGAATATATTTTGGTCAAGTGCAAAAGAAAAGAAGCTAGAATATTTTTTCTAGCTTCTTCTTTTATAGAAAGAGAGGATATGTGTTTAATAAATTGGTAGGTTAAAAATTGTTGTTTATTTTGTAACATAAGCGGTCTTGAAGTCGTAGTTGGCACCTGCACCGTTGAAGACAACGTTCTTAACAGATGGACGAATCATCCAAGCGCTTGCTGCGTGGTAAAGTGGTGTTACACCTTGTTGTTCAATGATAATTTGTTCGGCTTTAGCTAAATCATTCCAACGTTGACTTGAGCTTGAAGTAGTCTTAGAAGCAGCAACCAACTTGTCGTATTGCTTGTTAGACCACTTTTGCCAGTTGTATGAGTTGTTGGTAGTGTTCATGTCAAGGAATGAAATTGGGTCGTTGAAGTCAGCTTGCCAGCCCGTTAAGAAGATCTCAAAGTTGCCGGCAACCCCACGACTCAAAGCAGATTTCTTAGGCATGCTTGAAATGTTAACAGTTAAGCCCTTTAAGTTTTCTTCAAGGTTGCTTTGAATTGATTCAGCTGCCTTCTTAGAAGCATCATCATCGTAGCAAAGGATTGTGTATGAAAGCTTGCTCTTGCCTAATTCCTTCAAAGCCTTCTTGAAGTAGGCCTTGGCTTTAGTCGGATTGTATGTGCAAAGAGCCTTGGTTTGAGAATTTTGAACCAAATCAGTGTAGTCCTTGCCATTAACAATCGTCATGCCAGGTGCAGATAAAGTAGTGGCTGGCTTATTTGCGCCACCAACAGCGCTAGCTAAGCCTTTACGGTCAATTGCCATTGAAATTGCCTTACGTAAGTTAAGATTCTTTAAGCCATTGTTCTTGGCTTGATTGATTTCAAGGTATTGTGTCGATGAAGTTTGAAGAACAGTGTAGCCGCTTTGTCCTTTCAAACTCTTAGCTGCTTGGGCACTAAGAATAGCGGCATCAAGCTTGCCAGCTTGGTATAAGTTGTAGTCGGTTGAAGGAGTCTTTTGAACACTGTAGTTAATCGTTTGCAGTTTAACAGCCTTCTTGTCCCAGTAATTCTTGTTCTTAACCAATTTCCAGGTTAAGTTGGTACCAGTCCAGCCCTTTTGAACAAATGGACCATCATAAACCATGTATTTAGAAGCTGTACCATACTTCTTGCCAAACTTCTTAACCGCTTTTTCATTTTCAGGTGCAAATAATGGGAAGCCCATCAGCAGCTTGAAGTATGGAATTCTTTTATCCAAAGTAACCTTAACTTTGTAATTGCCTTCGGCTTGAATGCCTAAAGTATTGGCTGACTTCTTACCAGCGATGATAGCGTCAGCATTTTTAATGCCTGAGAACAAGTATGAATATTGTGAATTGGTCTTTGGGTTAACCGTTCTGCGCCATGAATATACGAAATCCTTGGCGGTTACAGGATCACCATTGGACCACTTAGCATTCTTTCTCAAAGTGAAAATCCATGTTTTACCATCCTTTGAAACTGTAGTCTTAGTGGCAATTCCGGGTTCAATCTTTGAATTTTTACCCAAACGATAGAAACCTTCCATCGTGTTGTTCAATTGGTTAAAACTAGTTGAGTCGGTAACAACTGATTGGTCCATCCCTTCAATTTCAGATGTTTCCATCCAAGAAATTGTTTGTTTAGCACTAGTAGATGAACTTGAACCGCTTGAACAGGCTGTCAGTGCCAGCGCACATGCTCCAACAGCAAGGCCTGCTGCAAGCCATCGTTTCCAATTTAATTTCATAACTTAATACACTTTCTAATCAAAAAGAGATAGCCAACTGCTGCAGCTATCTCTTTTTGACTCAGCAGCTCCTATATTATTTGCTACTTGAAACATATGCTTCCTTGAAGTTGTAGTTAGCACCAGCGGGGTTGTAGATCACGCCCTTGATGTTTGGACGAATCAACCAAGCTGTAGTTTGGTAGTACAAAGGAGTAATACCTTGATCCTTCAGCAAGATCTTTTCTGCCTTTACAAGGTCGTTATAACGTTCTTCGTTGTTGCTTGTAGTCTTAGAAGCGGCAATTAACTTATCATATTCGCTGTTCTTCCACTTACCGTTGTTGTTTGGGTTGTTGGTAGTGAACAAATCGTCAAATGAAATTGGATCGGCAAAGTCTGCACCCCAACCACTAACAACGATATCGAAGTTGCCGGAAGTTGAACGGCTCAAACGAGTCTTGAATGGAAGGTTTTGAACACTGATCTTAATGCCTTTTAAGTTTTCTTCAATTTCACTTTGAAGAGTTTCAGTGGTCTTTTCACCAGCATCGGTATCATCAGACAAAATCGTTAAGGATATGCTCTTCACACCTAATTCTTTAAGTGCTTTCTTGTAAAGCTTCTTAGCTTCAGCTGGATCGTACTTACTGTATTGAGTGTCCTTAGCCTTAGTAGCAAAGTCTTGACCTTCAACTTTGGTAAGACCTGCAGCTGTCAATGAACTTGCTGGCTTGTTAGCACCACCTAAGGCACTAGTTACAGCTTTTCTGTTAATTGCAAGAGAGATAGCACGACGTAAGTTTGCATTCTTTAAATTCTTATTCTTAGCTTCGTTGTATTGTAAGTAGAAAGTACTTGCACCTGGACGAAGGGTAAAGCCTTTTTGGTTCTTCAAGTTCTTGGTTTCTGAAGCATCCAATGCCACGGCATCAATCTTGCCAGCTTGGTACAAGTTGTAAGCAGTTGATGGCGTCTTTTGAACACTGTAGTTAATGGTGTTCAACTTAACGTGCTTCTTATCCCAGTAATCTGGGTTTTTCTTTAAGCTCCATGAAAGGTTTGAGCCAGTCCAACCGGTTTGCTTAAATGGTCCATCGTAAACCATGTACTTAGAAGCTGTACCGTATTTAGAACCGTACTTTTCTACTGCCTTTTCTTGTTGTGGGAAGAATAATGGGAAGCCCATCAACAACTTAAAGTATGGAATTCGCTTGTCCAAGGTGACGACCAACTTGTAGTTGCCTTCAGCCTTAATACCCAAGCTATTCACTGAGGCCTTGCCGGCACTAATCTTGGTAGCGTTGTGAATTCCTTCAAACAAGTAAGCGTATTGAGAAGCAGTCTTTGGATTAATTGTTCTGCGCCAGGAATAAACAAAATCCTTAGCGGTTACAGGATCACCATTGGACCACTTAGCATTCTTTCTCAAAGTGAAAATCCAAGTCTTACCATCTTTAGAAACTGTTGTCTTAGTTGCCAAACCCGGTTCAACTTTGGAATCTTTGCCCAAACGGTAAAGACCTTCCATAACGTTGTTCAATTGGTTAAAACTGGTTACATCGGTAGCCTTCGACAAATCCATTGTTGGGATTTCAGCACTTTCTTCCCAGTTAATGGTTTGCTTAGCTAAAGATGAAGAGTTGCTACTTGAGGATGAACCACAGGCCGCAAGTGCTACAGCTGAGGCCAAAACAGTGGCTCCTGCTGCCAATACTCTTGTAAATTTCATATAACCGACTCCTCTCAAAATGATAAATTTAATAAAATTTATTAACTTGATTATCAGTATACCCAGCTATTTATTAAAATGCAATAAGTATTTTTATTATAATATGTAAAAAGGCCGGATAGCATTGCTATACCGGTCTTTATCAAGATTAAATTAAATTAAACATTCCACTCTAACATGAATTCTTTGACAAATTCACGCATAAAATTCGTCCGTTTTTCGGCTTCTTTTCGGCCACCTTCGGTGTTCATGAGGTCAGTTAAATGAAAAAGTTTCTCATAAAAGTGATTAATCGTTGTCTCCTCATGTTGGCGGTACTGGTCATGACTAACCAGCTTTTGCGGCTTGATCCTAGGATCATAGATTAAATTGCCATGTTTTCCACCATAAGCAAACGCCCGTGCAATCCCAATTGCACCCAGGCTCTCCAAACGATCAGCATCTTGCACATATTGTCCTGTTAGCGGCAAATGATAATGATGATCGATATTTTGAGAAAAAGACAAATGCTGGATTGAAAACAAAATATCTTCTGTTTCAAGTTCAGTAAAGCCAACCTCCGGCAACAATTTTTTAATTTTGGCAATCACCGCTACCGGATCGACGCAAATCTTTTCATCGATCGTATCATGCAGGTAGCCGCCCGTGCGAATAATTGCTACTACTCGGCTGTCAGCGTGAGCTGAGGCATGATCGCTGAGATACATTCTAGAAGCAAGATCTGCTACTCGTTTGCCATGATAAAAATCATGTCCTGTACGCTCATCTGCCAGTTGCTGCTGCGTAAAAGCGATAATTTTGCTTAAATCCATAACTTCACTTTTTCCAATTACTCACGTAATCAAGAATAGTTGCACTAAGCAAACAAAGCCTGCAAGTGCAACTTATCCCATACTGTCCCAACATGGAACTGGCGTTGCCTTGCCTTCAGCTAATTCCACTAGCTTCTTTGGCAAATACTTCTTCTTAACGACAACTTTGAACAAATATTCATCAAACCAATCATCGCTCATTACGAAGTAGCCATTCTTGCCGACCTTATCGCCCCAAGAATTTTCTACCTTCCATTGGCGCGGCTTGCCATTAACAACGTCAACGCCCACCAAAGTCATTGCATGCGTTGAGCCGCTGGCACCAGTCAACAAGCGTTCTTTCTTATTCAACTTGGTTTCAATATTAAAAAGCGTATCAGTTTGATGCAGGTTTTTGACCATCAAGCCTTTTTGCCGGTCGCTTTCCTTGCCAACATCACAGCCAAACCAAATAGTTTCGCCTGCTTCAAGCTGCTTGATTGCTGCTTGCTTTAAATTATCGATTTCCGTATTCAAAAATTGAATTGGCGTTCCGCCTTCCACATTGTCCTCAAATGGCAAGGCATAAAGCTTATCAAATTCATGATCTGGTGCGTTAAACAATACAACATATTCATCAAGATCATCTTCAAAATACTTGTGGAAGAAATCAAGCGGCGTCAAATTCTGATCTAATTGATATTTGTTGTCATCATCGCGATATTCCAAATCAAATTTTTGCGTTGGCTCACCAAAGGCAATCACTGCCATCCGGTAAACTTCGTTCAAAAATTCTTTCCGCTTCTTTTCGATCTCATCTTGATCACCCTTTTGGGAAAGTTCACGCAAAACAAGACCGTCTTCGCGCAGCTTCATGTTCAAAGCTTGATTGAAAGCAGCCGTGTTATTAGCCGTAAAGCTTTCGCCATAAGCATAATCTGGTACCAAACCATATTTTCTAATCAAAGAAACAGCCATGTGCCATTGACCACCATCGGTGTCTGGTCCTTGCAAATAAAAATGAACCGTTCGATCATCTACTGGCTTATCAGCAGTTTCCAAAATATGATCAAAATAAATGTTGGCGCGTTCAATTCTGTCCCAGAAGAACAAGTATGCTTGAGAAAAGACAAAATTCTTAGCATGGTACTTCTTAGCGAATTGATGACGCATCACATTCAATGCTGCAAACAGCCAGCAGCGTCCTGACTGCTTCTGGTTGGTTACTGCATCAGTTGGAATTTCAATTGAAAAAGTCCGATTGATGTCTCGCACAGCTTCAGTATTAAAGCTGGCTTGTTGAACGCCATTAGTAACTGTTGCCATTTCAGCTACTTGATTGCGGGCATCTGCTTGATAATTCTTTTGAAAATCAGCAATTTCGTCAAAAGTAAGTTTATGAGTCATTGTGCATCCCTTCTTTATTGCATCTCTAATCTTTTGCTTTTAATTTTATAGCTCTTTATCATTCAAGCCAAATATAAAAAGCTGCTTCCCAGATTTGAACTGGGGACCTCCTCCTTACCACGGCGGTGCTCTACCTCCTGAGCTAAAGCAGCATAAAAGCGTTTTTGATAAAGACTATATCTATAGTTTAAAATATAAAATGAATGGAGGATAGAGAAAAATTAATTTTAAACAATATGATCACCGGTATTAATCATACTATAGATTACATCACGGCAAAAGATGAAAAAACCAAGAGCAACAGTCCGATTGAAGCTGAACACATTCCATTGTGGGTTGCATGGACCTATATCGTTGTTTTAATGACAATCGCCTGCGCTGGTAGGCTTTGGCTTTGCTTTAGAACAAACTGGATGATGTTCTTCATTGGAGGCGCGATTTTGGCCAACAATATTGCTGACCATGATCGTGATAAGATCAATGGTCGGGCGACTATGCCGATTGTCTTTGGAATTAAAAAAGCGGTCAACTTCTATTACTTCTTGGAATACATGCCGTACGTCGCAATTATTTTAAGTGTGATTCTCCGCTTTGCCCCAATTTGTACAATTTTAACTTTGGGAACTTTCCCTTGGGTTAAAAAGAATGTTGATAAATTCGTCGCTAACCCGGATAAGCAAAAGACTTTTATGACTTCGATTTTCAACTTCCATATCGTGGTTGCTACCGAAATCGTTACGATGTTCATCGGCTTCTTGCTCCACTTCTAAATTTTAGGC
>NZ_ADNY01000031.1 GCF_000178475.1 Lactobacillus amylolyticus DSM 11664
GAAAATGACGCAGCCGACCAAAACGGCGGCGTTTTTTCTTTTTTGTTTTTAAAAATTCTTGTGCTTGAACAACGTTTTCGTTTTTAACAGGCTGCTGGGTGAAGTTGTTGATAACTTTGCGCGGCTTGAATTTTTCGGGATGATCAATTGCTTCCAGCATGATATCGGGTCGCATGTAGCTGAGCCTTTCTTCTTCATAGGAATTCAGAAGAAAGACCAGAATATCGTTGATGTCACAAATTACGTGCCAGGCCTGGTCTTTGCTGGTCTTAAAATTGCTGGCATGAACGGCTTCATTGCCGATACGTCGCACTTCGTCGAACAAGTTGTAGATACTCAGTGGATAAGTCAGATTTTCTCGCAAATATTGGATGTTGCTGCGCAGATTTCGCTGCTGACCGGAAGGGATCGGATAATATGGGTTCAAGTTTTCCCAGTCGATAATCTTGCGCGTTACGCTTTCGAGCAATCTCCGGGCATTGATCATGACGTCGCGGTAATCATCAATCTCGTACAGCTTGCGAATTTTGTCGGCTGTAGAGAATTCTTTTTTTAAGAGTTTGCTATTTTTTAAATAAGCAAAATTTGCTTCTACCATGGGCTTTTCCCTCACTTTTCTTATTACTGATTATAAACTTTTTTACGAAATACCGTTGACAAAATCCAGGCATTAAAGGGCGTTGATTTTTCTGTGGAAAAAGGCGAATTTGTGGGCATCATGGGTGCGTCTGGTCAAGACATTACCAAGCTGCGCGAAAATGAGATGCCCGACTTTAGCGGCAAGGAGATTGGTTTTATTCTCTGGTTTGACTTTGGCTAGTGCCATCTTTTATATGTTTATGACGATCGCGCTGAATCCTGCCTTTTTAAAAGGAGCATTGAAAATTTCATTTACAATTACGCATTTCGTCTTTATGTTTGGGATCGCGCTGCTCGGGTTAATTACGCTGGTTTATATCGTTTATGCCAATAGTTTTTTACTCAGCATGTGGAAAAAAGACTATGGAACTTACATGATGTTAGGTGCGCGTAATAGCAAAATTGGCAGACTGATTTTTACTGAAACGATTGTAGTTGGTCTCTTGGCTGCTGTTTTAGGAATCATTGTTGGGATTGGGTTAACGCAAGTAGTTTCAGAATTATTGATTTCACAATTAGGCCTGCAGATTCATCGTTTCTTTGGCTTCTACGTGCCGGCAATGCTGGGCATCGTTGATGTATTGTTTGGTCTGCAGTTCTTTAAATCAATGCTACAGAATCCGTATGACAAGATTTGGATTCCGTTTACAATTTTCTTAGTGCTTTATGTAATTTATTACTTGATTACGGTTAAGCTCTATGAAGGAATCGTTTTGAAGAATAGATAAGAAAAACTTCTCCATTTGGAGAAGTTTTTCTATTTATAAATGCATTTTATTCCAAGATGGAATTTTAATTTCACCCTTGTCGCTCATCGTCATTGTCGTAATTGAAGCATTCTTTGGACCTGGAACCAATGGAATGTCATCACCATAACGGTACCACAAGCTCCGAATGGTAAAGCCATGAGTTACCAGCAGAATATTCTCAGCTCCATCCAATTCTCTGATCAATTTAAAACCTTTATCAAGTCGCTTCCAATATTCCTCAGAATTTTCAGCATCGTGGTAAGGATCTGCTTCCTTGATCCAATCTTTGATCGTGTCAATTCTTTCGTGTTGGAACATTTCCTGTCTAGTGGCATAGCCATGAGCACCGCCGATCATGCGCCAAGCCATTTCAGAATCCATCCCTTCGAAGAAGCCATAAAATTGCTCACGAAAAAATGGACTGGCAATGTGCTGCAATTCATCGCGATTGACGTTGTGCTTGATAATAATATCGCAGGTATCGCTGGCCCGCTTTAAATCACTGGACAAAGCAATATCAAAAGGTACATCCTTTAATGCTTCTCCAGCTTCATCAGCTCCGGCAATGCCGGCCTTAGTCAGCGGGGTATCGCACCAGCCCTGCATCTTGTTGTAACGGTTGATATAAGTTTGACCGTGACGCACAATATAAATTCTTTTCATCCTTTTTCTCCCTAACTAAAAAACAATCACCTTTATTTTAAACGAAAAAGGATGATTTTTTAACTGTCTTTATCTTGTGCTATATAATTTTTTAACTGCCGCAATATCACGTGGCTGGATGGTATAGTAGGATCCAGCTGGATACATGACGGAAACGGTTTTGCAATGTTTCAGTCCGATGGCATGACCTAATTCATGTTCGGCGGTGTTAACGATTCGGCTATTGCTGTAGCCACACCATGCATTTTGCAAGTAGTAGCGATTCAGTTCAACTTTGGCTTTGATCAAATGATTAGTCAGTGGATTATAGCTGATTGACGTTTGACCTGCAGCCTCGGTATCACTGTTGCTAACGGTGCTGACCACGATATTGGCCTTAGCTTTATTCGAAGTCTGCTTAAATAAAAAGGCACCAGTTCTGTTCCAAGCGCTCATTGCATCAAGAGTAGCACTGCGCAATTGGGCATCATTAGGAATATCGATATAAACCGTTGCGGTATTCTTAGGCCAGATGGGATTGCTGCTCTTGCTTTTGGACGTACTGGTTTTAGTCGTCGAAGAGGCCTGAGTATTATTGCCAGAATCACTTAGCGTAGGTGGAGCAAAATTGCCAGTAGAAATCAGCTGAGTTATGCGTTGCTTTAAGGTAAACAGCGAATCATTGGTTGCTGTTCGGATTTGACTGTTGTTTTGATAAGTCCAAACACCGAATGCCAGGATTCCGAGAAAAACTAAATTACGTAAAAATCGAAAAAATCCACGCATTTTTCATCAACTCCGTTTGCTTAAGTATTATATACTCATTATATACTCAGTTTATTTAATTTTGGTGAAATTTGTTTATGTTTTTATTGCGAGATCGATAAAGTATAAACTGTGCGTCATTCATGATAAAATAGAATACAGTTTTTTAAGAGATAGGTGATAAATGTGACTGAAGCAAGCAATGAAAAACAAGTCGAACAACAGCATCTTGATCATGTCTTAGGATTGATCAAGGCTAAAGAAAAAGAGCTACGCAAGTCAATTAAAACTGTTGAAGGCGAAGCCAGAGATCTTAATTCGCACTTCTTCGATGATGTTAAATTGGATTACGATGGCTACTCGACTTCAATGGAAACGGCTCTGTCAATTCACCAGCAGCAGCAACTGCTCGCTGAACGTGAACGTGATTGGCAGCATTCAGCTAAGCAGTTAGCGACAGTGCAACGGTTAGAGAAGAGCCCATATTTTGCACGGGTAGATTTTAAGGAAAAAGATTCCGATGAAACAGAAACCATTTATATTGGTTTGGGTTCTTTTGCCGATGATAATGATCATTTTTTGGTTTACGACTGGCGGGCACCAATTTCTTCAATTTACTATGATGGAAAATTAGGGCAGGTTTCCTACAACTCACCAGAAGGTGAAATTACCGTTGACATGACCAAGAAGCGGCAATTCCAAATTAAAGATGGCAAGATCGTCAATATGTTTGATACCAATGAATCAATTGGTGACCAAATGCTGCTGTCTGTTTTGTCAGAAAAGTCCAGCACGCAAATGAAGTCAATCGTAACGACGATTCAACGCGAGCAGAATAAGATTATTCGTAATACCAGCGCTGATCTGCTCTTTGTGCAAGGGGCTGCCGGTTCTGGCAAGACCAGTGCAATTTTGCAGAGAATTGCATATTTGCTCTACCGTTACCGGGGTAATTTGACTTCCAGCGATGTTATCATGTTTAGTCCGAACCAACTGTTCAACGACTACATCAAGAATGTTTTGCCAGAAATGGGCGAGCAAAATATGGTGCAAATGACTTACTGGCAGTTTGTTGCGCGGCGTTTGCCGGGGATGCAGGTTGAAAATCTGTTTGATCAGTTTGAGGATCAAAGTGCAAACACAGCCATCGGCAACTTTAAAGATTCAGTCCACTTCTTTAATTTGCTGACGCGTTATGCTAAGAAGCTGAATGAGCGCGGAGTTATTTTTAAGAACATCAACTTTCGCGATCCAAAGAAGCCATATTTTGCTAAAGAAAAAATCAAGGAAATCTACTACTCCTTCAATCAAAACTACAATTTGGCCAACCGAATCGATGCAACGCGCGAAGAATTAATCAAGATGCTGAACCGCAAGATCGCTCCGGAAGTACGCAAAGCTTGGGTAAGCAAGACGATTGAAAGCTTAAGCAAAGAAGAGCTGAATAATTTGTATGATCGTCCTGATCAGGAATTCAGTTCTGAAGCTGAAGAAGAGAAGTTTTTGGGACGCAAGATCGTGGTTAAGGCTTTACAGCCTGTCTTCCAGCGGATTCGACACAACAACTTCATCAATATGCGGGCTCAGTATTTAAGCTTTTTGCGGACCGTTCCTAAGATGGTTGATTTTTCCAAGTGGAACATCAGCGTTGATGATTGGGCTGAACACGTTGAAGAAGTGAAGGATGGTTTTAGAAAGCACACCATTCACATGAATGATGTTTCAGCCTACCTTTATTTGTACGACTTGATCACTGGTCGGCGGACTGATTATGAAATGCGCTATGCCTTTATTGATGAAATTCAGGATTATACGCCATTCCAGTTGGCTTATCTAAAGTACAATTTCCCACGAGCCAAATTTACGATGTTGGGTGATTTGAATCAGGCTATTTTCACTAAAGACGAAAGCAGAAGCTTGCTCAAACAAATCTCGGGATTGTTTGATCCGAAGAAAACCGATGTCGTGCAACTGACCAAATCATATCGGTCAACCAAACAGATTACCGACTTTACAAAGCAGATCTTGCGTCAGGGTGAAAAGATCGAAGCCTTCAACCGACAAGGCCCTGTTCCAGCGATTTACGGTCGCAAGACAGAGAAAGAAGCTGTTGCTGTTTTAACAAAGCTTTTGCGAGAAAATGATCAGCAAAAGTTCACTACGGCAATCATTACCAAGGATCTGGCCAGCGCTGAGCACCTTCATAAGCAGTTGCAAGCAGAGGGCAAAAAGACAACCTTGATTGCGACAGCCAACCAGCGGCTGGTTTCCGGCAACTTGATTCTGCCATCATATTTGGCTAAAGGATTGGAATTTGATGCTGTTGTGATGTGGGATGCTTCCAAAAAGGCATACCATGAACTCGATGAAACCCAATTGGTTTATACGATTACGTCACGGGCAATGTACAAGCTGGATCTCATTTATACAGGTGAAAAGAGTCCACTCTTGGATGTGAAAGCTGATACTTATCTTGTCAAGTAAAATTATTGACAAAAGATTAAGAATCGTTTAATATTCAATAACAGTTTAAAGACAAAGAACAGAAACAGTAATCTAAGAGTGGTTATTAGAGAGTCTCCGTTGGTGAAAAGGAGATAGCCGCTTAGATGAATTCACATCTGTGAGTCGATTCCTTGAAATTGAAACTAGTAGAGAAGTCCGGGTTAGCCCGTTACAGCTAAAGGTTTATTATCAAACTTAGTGAGGTAGCTAGTGTGAGTTAGCTGCGAACATGAGGTGGAACCGCGGACTTAAAATTCGCCCTCTTAGATCAATCAGATCTAGGTGGGCTTTTTTTGTTAGCAAAAATTAAGTTGATAATAAACCTGCTGAGGAAACAACTGTGAAGTTGTTGCGAAGTTGAGGTGGAAACACGTTGATTCGTCCTCTTGGGCATTTGCTCAAGAGGACTTTTTTATTACTAAGCAGGTGAACTACATGCATTACGTAAGACAAATAATGCCAGCTTTGATGGCAGGAACATGGCTGACATTGAGAATTTTCTTTTGGACATTATTGATTTCATTGCCCCTCGGTATTTTGGTAGCTTTAGGATAAATGAGCAAGATCAAGCCGCTAAAGTGGCTGGTGGAATTTTACGTTTGGATTATGCGGGGGACGCCGCATTCAAGGCATATTGCTTGATGAAGTCTATGCTAACTACTATGTTGCTCACATGGCCAATAAGAATGAATATCGCATTATCGAAAATCCTAAGGTGCCCGCCGACTTATTTGCCGTTGGTATGCGTAAAGGAGATAAAACTTTGCGCCAGAAGATTAATGCCGGATTGAAAAAATTGCAGAAAAATGGCAAACTTGAACAGTTAAATGAAAAATGGTTTGGCAGAAAGAGCAATTATTTAGGAAAATAAGATGGCAGAAAAGTTTCTTTTTAAAAAAGTTGATGAGATGTCAGGCAGAGAAATGTATTGCGTGGAAAGACTGCGCACTAATACATTCGTAACCGAGCAAAAAATCACCTTGCCTGAACTTGATGATACTGATCTGACGGCGACCCAAGTCTTTTTGTTAAATGATGCGCAGAATAACGCATTAGCTACCTGCCGCGTTTTTAAAGATGAAAATCTTGGCTGGATGTTCGGCCGGGTAGCTGTGGATAAAGAGACGCGCGGACAGCACCTGGGAACGAAGATGATGCAGGCTGTGCATAATTTTTTGCGAGAAAAAGGTGCAAAAGCAGTAGTTTGCCACGCGCAAATAAGTGCAGAAGCATTTTATCAGTCATTAGGCTACCAAGAATTTGGTGCGCCTTTTGATGAAGGTGGCGTAAAACATATCATGATGAAAAAAGAACTGGATTAGATTTCCAGTTCTTTTTTGATTGCATGATAAAGCAGCTCGACCAGTTTTTGATTGCCGTAATCAGTTAGGTGCAAATTATCGGCTTGATATAATTTATCCACATTCTTTTCCCCTGTGCGCATTGTCAACAAATCAATTTGTGGCAAATGATACTTATGCGCAAGCTTGTCAACAATCTTGCGATTTTGTGCTAAATGGTCAGGAATAGTATATTCATTGCCATTTTTATCTTGCCAGGGTCCAACTAGAATAACCTTGCTAGGAGCGCAAAATCTGATCATTTGCTCCAGATTTTTTTCATAATTTTGCGAAGAAATGCCGACAATGGAAGAATCGTTGGTGCCGTATTCGATTAAAACCAGGTCAGTGTCCTGTGGAATTTGCGTTAAAAAGTCTAGGCCCTCGACCGTTGTTGCACCACTTTTGGAAAAGTTTTTCACCTGTGCATTTTTGCCTAATTTTTCTTGTAAAGCAGTAGTGATCAAGTCGGTATCGCGATGGTGGCGAAAACCGTTGAAAAGTGAATCGCCAAAAAGTACAATCTTTTTCATATTTTTACATCCTTCCCTTATAATATAATGGTATCAATTATAATATAATGGTATCAATTTGAGGAGAGTTGCAGATGAAGAACTATCTTTCTTTTAATCGAAATGAGTGGGCAGCTTTGGCTCCGGCCAATCGAGTTCAGGTTAGTAAAGAAGAACTAGCCAAGGTCAAGTCGTTGGGGGATGTAATTGACCTGACCGACGTGCATGAAATTTACACGACATTGGTAGGCTATTTGCATCTGATGTTTGAAAATAAGCGCCACGCCCAGGCAGATTCGATGCGTTTTTTGCATAAAACTACGAAAACAGCACCGTTCATCATTGGCATTTCCGGATCAGTGGCCGTCGGTAAGTCGACAACAGCCCGGCTATTGCAATTGCTGCTGAGCCGGACCTATCCGGATTTGAAAATTCACTTAATGACCACGGACGGTTTTTTGTACAATAATGCTGAACTAGCCCAGCGCAATCTTATGCCCCGCAAAGGCTTTCCCGAAAGCTACAATATGCAGCTGCTGAGTGATTTCCTGTCCGATGTTTTGGCGGGCAAGGAAGATATTGTTTATCCACTTTATTCTCAGGAATTAAGTGATATTGTGCCGGGCAAATACGGTCATGTCAAGCGTCCCGATATTTTGATCATGGAAGGGATCAATACTTTGCAGCTGCCGGAAAGCGGGCAAATGGTGACCAGCGACTTTTTCGATTTTTCAATTTATATCGATGCGAAAGAGGATTTGATCGAAAGCTGGTATATGCAGCGTTTTACCAAGATTATGGAAATGAATAAAAACAAGCCGGATAATTTTTACTATGAATTGGCTAACGGTCCGAGAACAGCGGCATTGCAGCTGGCTGAAGAAACTTGGCAGATGGTCAACCTGGTTAACTTGCGCGAGTACATTGCTCCAACTAAGACCAGAGCAAGCTTGATTCTGCACAAAACGACGGGTCATGTGATCGATCGAATATTACTGCGCCGCTTCTAATTTGGTATACTAGAAGGTATGAATACGATCTATATTTTATTAATTAAAAAATTTGCATTACCTCCAGCGTGTTAGTTGAGTAAGCAATAGAAGAAAGTTTTACACAGGAGGAAATAAGAGATGCAAGCAATTAGTTTAAAAAAGGGTATGGTCTTCAAGCAAGAAGGCAAGTTGATTAGAGTTTTGAAGGCAAACCACCACAAGCCGGGCAAAGGCAACACCGTTATGCAAATGGATTTGCGCGATGTAAAGAGTGGTGCAGTTGTCCACAAGACAATGCGTCCTACTGAAAAGATCGATTTGGTTGAATTAACCAAGAAAAACGCACAATATTTGTACGGCGAAGATGGCGTCTACACTTTTATGGACACCGAAACCTATGATCAATACGAAATTTCCAAGGATCAATTGGGTGATGACGTGCAATATTTGATTCCTAACATCGAAGTTTCTTTGGAATTCACTGATGAAGGCAAATTAATCGGGATCGAATTGCCATCAACGGTTGTTTTAACTGTCAAAGAAACGCAACCAGGCATCAAGGGCGCAACTGTTGCCGGCGGTGGCAAGCCAGCAACAATGGAAACCGGCTTGGTCGTTACTGTTCCTGACTTCATCAATGAAGGTGAAAAATTGGTCATCGGAACCGAAGAAGGGGATTACAAGGGCCGTGCCGATAACAACGCCAAGTTTAACTAATTGATTTAATTTTAAAAGAAAAAACGTTACTCAATCGAGTAGCGCTTTTTTAGTCAATAACTTCGTTCTTTTCGGCATCAACTTTTACTTCGTGAATTTCTGTCCCTGTCGAAACCATCACGGTCCAGACAGGAAAATCGTATTTGGAAGTTTGGGCGATAGACCAGCTGATGGCTTTTCCCGTTCCAATGTGCTTAACTGCGGTTTGACTGGCAGCAGAACGTGAAATAGTTTTTTTCAAATTAAGAGCATCGGTTTCTTGGTCGATATATTCATGCCGTCGTGTGAGACCTTTAAAACTACTTTTGATGAGTACACTGCGCCTGATGACATGGCTAAGTTTTTGCAAGAAGATTACGAAACCGATAAATTACTGGCGGAGATCAACAATCTGAACAGTCACTTCTTTTTCTTAATGGTGGCGCGAAGCGGCGGGCTACTTAAAAGTAAACGTAGGGGATGCGCAAACAGAACAGGTCAAACGGATTTCATTTTAGCTAAAAAATTGGATTAACGAAAAGGTGACCATTAGGCCACCTTCTAAAATTTCTTGTTTTGTTTTATTTGATATATATCTTATCGAGAAAATGCTATTTAAAAACTAAAATTAGATAGAGTTTAGCGGATTCTAGCAAATAAAACTTCGATGTCAAAAGGCTTGGTAATGTAGTCGTCAAGACCTTGATCAAGTGCCGAACTGATATCGGATGTAGAATCCTTTGCCGTTAGCATAATGATTGGCACATCGCTTTGTTTGCGAATTCTTCTTAAAACCGTGATCCCATCATAAATCGGCAGCATCTAAAAAGTTTCCAACCACTTCAATTGTTTTAATTATTCTTGATTCTTAAAAGTGCCGTTTTCAACGTCACGAATGAAGTCAGCCAAATGCTTGTAGTAAACGTCTGGATTATCGACCATGTGGTGGTGACCACCGTTAGGGGTAGTTACCAAACGTGAATTAGGAATCTTCTTTTGCATAATTTTAGCAGTAGCAATTGGCATTGTTTCAATTTCACCAAAAGTAAGCAAAGTAGGTACCTTGATCTTATGAAGTTGATCACGGAAGTGCCAATCCTTCAATTTACCAGTGATGACGAATTCATTGTCGCCCTGGAAGGCGTTGTAAACAGCGGTGCCACCGATATCCTTCAAGTGGTAAAGCTTAGAAGGCTGCTTGCGGTCAACGAAGTTGATGTTCAAAATTTGAACGTCGTCTTGGTAGCGTTGGTTGTCGTAGTCATTATTCTTTTCGCATTCGTGCATGAAGTCGATTTCGGTTTGTGGAAGAACTTCTTGCCGGCGACGGTTAACTGAAGCAACGTATTCGTCAATTTCATCAACCATTGAAGAAATAATGGCGCCTTTTAAGTGGTGACCATATTTAACGGCGTATTCTTGGACTAAAAGACCGCCCCAGCTTTGACCAATAAGATAGAAGTTGTCTAAGCCCAATTTTTCACGAACTTCATCAACTTCATCTAAGAAGTATTCGTAAGTCAAATATTTTTTAGCAATTTCAGGATCAGAGTAATCAGGTTGATCTGAGTAAAGGGAACCCAATTGATCGTACATTGTAACTTGAACGTCCAAGCCTTGCTTTTTTAATTGCTCAGCAGTGTCTTCCCAATATTCGTGGTTGCCGCCAGGGCCGCCGTGAAGTGCCAACAAGTGGATATCGCCGTGACCTTGAGTGTTGGTCCAAAGGTGATAGCCGTTGTCTAAAGTGATGATTTTAGTACCAGTTTTCATAGAATTCTCCTTTGTTAAATAGTGTTAAATCAATTTTACCACGTTATAGCTGATTAATTGTTTGCAGATAGTGTTGCAAATGAATGCTGTCGTAGCTGATCAAATCGATCATGCATAGATTTTCATATCCGAAGGTTTCGGTGCCGGAAAAATGCGTTCCGTCCAGCAGCTGCAAGGTCATTTCTTCCTGGCTGGCGTTAGCGACCTTGCCGATATTGATGCCATCGTATTCAAAGCTGTCAACTGTCAATAAGTGATCGCTTTTGGCAGTCTGGGCAATTTGCGCAAAAGTAGGCAGCTGGTCAAATTTGCTGGCGAAATCGCTGAGATGATAGCTGTCAAAAATATTATGCTGCTGATTATACATTGCCGCGTAATTTAGATAATTCAAATAGCTGGATTGAGTTGTAATGTTGGCAATCAGGTCTTTATTAAGCAGGGATACGGCTGCAACTTGACCGGCATTGTCCAGTCGATCGATCAAAAAATAGTGCGGGCTTTCATTGACAAGCCAGCCGCGAACGAAGTCATGTTGAAAACGGATGGGACTATCATAGCTGAAATAGATTTGAGCCAGATCAAGGTCATTATTGACATCGCCGCCATCGTTTAAAAAGCTGATGTATTTTTCCAGCAGCTTAAGCCCCACGTCATTGATGACGACTTCAACGATATCATCAATATCGACTGCGCTGCGAATTACATCATCAAAAGTTTTGCTTTTTTCCTCATAAGTAGTCAGCTGTACTTCTTCCTTGTCTAGTCCAACGATGAAGCCACCAATGCTACCGCCATTTTTAAGCCCAAGTTTGATTAAGATCTGCTTGCTGCAAGCAAAATCCAAAATTTTATCCAGATTATTAAAATGTTGAGCCAGCAGGTCATGGTTGGCTTGGGTTAACTGGTAGGGATCATTGATTTCACCGTTTGCCAGCAAAAAGGAGAAGAGGCGCAAGTAGTCGCTGTCTTCATTTATTTCAGCGATATCGTCGATTTTTAAGAAACGCACACCGCCCTGATTGCCGGCTGGATCAAGTGCAAGGAAGGTCAGCCAGTTTTCGGTTTTGTTTAAGATATAGCCCAATAAAAATGAATTTTCGTCTTCAGAGTGCTGATATATTTCAACAAGTTTAAGTGCCATGTTAACCTCCCACGATTTTATAAATTGTATCTATTATATAGGAACAGTTTGAGAAAAGACACTATTTGCGCGTATAATGATGACAATAGACAGCGGCTTAAGGAGAAATCTATGAGTTTAAAATATGCCAAAAAAAGTCAGGTTATCTGCTTCACGCTTTTAGCAGCAATTAAGGCCTGCAATATTGTATTCGTTGCTTATATGATTCAGATCATGCTGAATGTGACTTCTTCTGGGTCGCATGATTACTGGCATTTAGTTCGTTTAGCCCTTTTGACGGGATGCAGATTAAGCAGCTGGCCTATGTGACTAGTTCGGATCACAAAGAGATTTTTAATGATGTGTCTTTAGAAGTAAAACTAGGTGAAAAGGTTTTGCTGATGGCACCGAGCGGTTGAGGCAAAACTACTTTATTGCGGCTAATGCTTGGACTTAAAAAGCCGAAAGAAGGACAAATCATTTTGAACCACAAAAATATTAGCGGCAATTGGAAATTCATGAAGCAGGGCTTGATCAACTGGTTAAAGAACACGGCTTAGATGGCTTGGTCGGTGAAGACGGCAATAATTTATCTGGTGGTCAGATTCAGCGAGTTGAAATTGCACGTGCGCTTTTATCAGGTCGACCAATTCTATTAGCAGATGAAGCCACGAGTGCGCTTGATCCTAACTTGTCTTTGGCAATTCATAAGACTTTATTGAAGAATCCGCGAGTAGCCGTGATTGAAGTAGCGCATAAAATTTCTCCAGAAGAAAAAGCGATGTTTGATAAAATCGTTCATTTTGACAAGCACCGCATTGAGACAAAAATGTGGTAAATTATAGGTGTAAAGATTAGTTTTTTAAGGGAGATATTTAAAATGGCAGAACCTAAATGGTTGAAGGATATGAATCCTGATGAATATTTAAAAGAAGACTATGAAGCAAACGGCGAGGCTAAAGCAGGCACGACCATTCATGGCATTGATAAAGATGATCCTGATTGGTTAGATAAGGCTGCCAAGAAGGTTAATGCCGCAGAAGGCAATGACTATGTAAAATTAGATGCTGGTCTGATGACAGTTAACCAATTAAATTGGATGCTTAGAAATACGATTGGTGAAATGACGTTTGTTGACGATAATAACCAGCTTCTTTGGTACAATCGTCCAATTGATCCCAACTATAAGATGCTGGCAAGCAGAAAGCCATCTGATATCGGCAACGGAATCGGTAAGTGTCATCCAAAGCAAGCAACTGCAACTGCTAAGAAAGTTACGCATGCTTTGAGAACGCAGCCAGATGGTCACGATGAGGTTGAAATGCCAGTGCCTAACGGCAATCTGAAAAAATTGATTTACCACCGCTACAAGCGAGTTGAAGATGACGAAGGCAATTACGCTGGTACTTATGAATGGGTTCAAGATATTTATCCATTAGTAAAATACTTCTGCGAAACGACCGGTCAAAAATTAGTGATCGATCCGGATGCAACCACCGGTGCAACTTATCGTAAGAATTCAGATACTGATGCAGTCAGTGGCGCATCAAGCAAAGAAACTGAAAAGAAACCTGAGGAAAAGCCGGATACTTCAACTGGAGCTTCCCAACATGAATAATTGAAAAAGGCAGTCTCTTATGAGGCTGCCTCTTTTTTAGTTATAGATTGGCTGCTCTTGCACTGCAATGTAAAGATCAGCCATTTGATCATTTCTAAAATTAGATAGTTGGGGATAAACGAAATTGTGGATCACTTGATAGCCATATGGCATGTGATAATGGATCAGGCTTTTTAAGTGGTGAGTTGGCAAATTGCATTTATTTTTGATTCTCGTTGAATATTTGCCGACATGATTGCCGTAGAGATCATAGTAAATAAAGGTTGATTTGGTGGGGATGTTCTTTTTTCATAAGCAAACCTTTCTGTGAAATATGACATCGTGTCACTTTTAACTAACATTATATGATATTTGGATCTCCTGTCAAAAATAAAACTGCTGCCAAGGGTAGCAAAAATGTCATCAGAATACAAGTCTTTATTTTTATTTCACACAATACTAAACTAGATGTCGAGGCTTTTTCTGGAAAAAAGCGGAAAAGGCACAAGATGTTGTATATTAGTTCACACCTTGTGAACCTAAAGTATTGAGGAGAGATTTTATGCAAACTAATAAGAATGAGAATTATTTTGTCTGGCTATGGAACCAGCTTAAGGGTTGGCCAATTCAGAACTACTGCTTGTGGTTCTTTGCTTTTGGCTTCCAATTGGCAATTTTATTGCAAACTAAGATGACCAGTGTTACTGTGATTACTTTTATCGGTACTTTATTAGGTACTCTTTGTGTTTTGGCAATTAATGCTACCAAGGCAATTAACGGCTGGTTAGGTTTGATCTCAGCTGCCTGCTTTATTTATGCAGGTTGGTCAGCTAAGAACTACTTATCAATTTTTGAGCAAATTGCTTATATTGCTACCTTGGACTTGCCAGTTATCTTGGCTGTTAAGTCCTGGAATAATGATACCAAGAACCACTTGCGGAAATTTGGCGCTAAGGAATGGGTAATTGCCATCGTTGGTACGCTTGCCATTTACTTGGTTTCTGGTTTCTTGATTGGCAAATTTACTAATGATCCTCGTCCCTGGATTGATGCAATCAGTTTTGCAATTTCTCTTACTGCTGGCATTATGTGCTTTATGCGTTATAACAACCAATACTTCTGGTGGACAGCCAGCGGCATTTTCCAATTGATTCTTTGGAGCGTAACCTTTGCTCAAGGCGATTCAACTTTAGCCATGGCTGTTAACTCATTGATTTATGTAATTAACGATATTTTAGCCTTTACAGTTTCGCCGTGGTTCAATATGGGTCGACGTCGTGAAGGATTGAAAGAAATCAAAAAATAATTTTTAAAATAAAAACGGATTAAATAAATAGTTAACGATAGTAATATTTATTCAATCATTGAAGCGAATGGAATTTGTCCTCATTTGCTTTTTTTGATAGCTGTAAAAATATTAATGGATAAATTAGTGGAAAATAATATATTAAGAATATTTAAAAGCGGGTTCAAAGAGATAACCTATATTGAATGAATATTATATACTATAAGTGCTAATAAGTGACATAATGTCACACTCCATGTTAATAAATGTTTTTAACAGAAAATGAGGTATAATTTTATGGTTTCAAGAAAAATTTGTTAGAAAAAATCCGCAAAATTGAAGAAAAAACATGAACATCATTCAATTCGCAAATTCGCAATGGGTGCAGCCTCCGTTTTGATTGGTTTGACTTTTATGGGCTCAAACAGTCGTCCTGTAAAATCTTCAAAAACAAAAAAGAATTAATCTGAAATTGTTTTGGTTGAAAGCCAAAGCACTGGATAATTCAGATGATCAAAGAGTTAAAGATGTACGACAAGAATGGCAATTTTAATGGTGATATTCTTTATGCCGATAAGGACAACGAATTGCTTTATGATGGTAAATTTGAAAATGATGTTGAAAAACAATTAGTAATTAGCCTTTGGGGCGATAAGATTCGCTTTAGCAATGAATTGGGCTCAGCTTGGGCAACATTTTCAACAACTGTTCCTAAGTTGACCTTCGAAGGTGAAAAGTCGGTTGAGACTACTAAGCCAGAAGGGATTACGATTACTTGGCAGCCAGGTGAATTGGTATTGAATAAGAATTCCAACGTTCATGTTCACTACTTCGACGTTCATGAAGAAGCTAAAAATGGCGTGACAGACTTTAATCCAGACCATGGTTTTGAATTGACTGATCAACTGCAAAGTCTCACTCACTTGGCAATTGGCGATAATTATGAAAATGAATTGTGGGACTGGGAAAGTGCCAACTATGCCTCTGCCAGAACAAACAGATTCAAATGACAATAGTGAAACGGTAACGCCAAAAGCACAAGAAAAAATAAGTTAGATTTATCTAATCAAGAAGGTCACTAGCACAAAAGCTGGTGGCTTTTTTGTATGTTAAAATAAGATTAAAAATGAAAGGTGGCAACAAAATGTCAGATTACGATGCAAAATATATTGAAGAAAAGTTTATTCAATATGCCAAAATGAACACGCGCTCAAATGAAAACAGCAAGGCCGTACCTACAACCCCTGGCCAGGTGGTTTTGCTTAAAGAACTCGCAAATGAAATTAAAAAATTAGGGCTTACAGATGTTTCTTATTCAGACAAAGATGCGTATGTAGTCGGCAAAATTCCCGCAAACAGCGATAAAAAAGTTGCCGCAATTGGCTTCGTCGCTCACGTAGATACTGCCGACTTTAATGCCGAAAATATTCAGCCACAGATTCATGAAAACTATGACGGAAAAGACATCGATTTGGGTCACGTCGTAACTCTGTCGGCCAAAGAATTTCCATCATTAAAGAAAGTGATCGGGCAAACTCTGATCACGGCTTCCGGTGATACCCTTCTGGGTGCTGATGACAAGGCTGGAATCGCTGGCCTTCTTGGCATGGCAAAATACTTGCATGAAAATCCTGCAGTTAAGCATGGCGATATTTGGCTTGCCTTTGGTCCTGATGAAGAAATCGGCATGGGTGCGGCCCGCTTTGACGTAAGTCGTTTTCCAGTTGAATTTGCTTATACCCTTGATAACGGCAATCCTGGCGATATTGCCTATGAAACTTTTAACGCAGCCGCTGCCAAAATTACTTTCAGAGGTACCGTTGTTCATCCTGGAGAAGCATACGGTTTAATGGTTAATGCGGCCTTGATGGCAAATGAATTTATTGATGGTTTGCCGCAAGATTTTGTCCCAGAAAAAAGCAAGGACTATCAAGGCTACATCCTAGTCTTAAATAATAATGGCAATGTTGATCATGCAGAGATCAATTTAATCATCCGCGACTTCGATACGGATCACTATCTCAAGATGAAAAAGTTGGTTAAAGATTTAGCAGAGAAATTGAATGAAAAATATGGCGCAAATCGTGTAAACCTCGAAATGCATGATCAATATCGTTCACCTGGCGATTTGATTAAAAATAATCCATATGTGGTCAATTTGGTTCATCATGCCTATGCCAAGATGGGGCTGCCTGTTCATCACATTCCTTTCCGTGGTGGAACAGATGGCGATTTTATCAGTGAAAAAGGCATCCCTACGCCAAATTTGTTTAATGGCGGAGCTAATTTCCACGGGCGCTATGAATATGTCACGGTTGAGAACATGCTTTTATTGGCAAAAACGCTAACAGCGATTGCAACTACGCATCTAGAAATGGACGGCAATCGTGATGAAACGCCACTTAAGAGGTAAAAATGACTTTTTATACTTTAAAATACATTGAAAATAATCAAAACAACAATCAAACTATTTTGTATATTTTGATGCTGGTTGCGGCCGCAGTAATGATTATTTTTACTATTTTATATGTTCGCGATCTCGGAATTATCGCTTTGCTCTTTTTGCTCTTGTTTGCCGCTGCGCAATATGAAAAATACGTTTAAATCAATACTCAAAAATCGCAAGCAACGCAGATCATTCCCTTTAATTAGCGATGGGCAGATTAATCAGGATGTTTTGGAACTAATCCATAAAGATGAATCTTGGTTAACGCAAGAAGTTAAACAGGCGGGTTATAATAATGTGAGTGATATCTTTTTAGGCGAGTATATTAGTGGTCAACTTCGTTTGACTGGCTATTCTAACCATCAGAAAGGGAGCAAATAATGACGGATTTTACTAAAGCAAAAAAGTGGCTCAATGATGCCGATGCGGTAATTGTCACTGCCGGTAATGGCATGGCTCGTGAAGAAGGACTCGATATTTTAAGCGAGGAAAACTTCGATGACTTATACGGTGATGTTGCTGAAAAGTATGATGTCCATACGATTGGGGATGCACTTGATAAAAAATTTGCTTCTTGGACAGAGCAATGGACTTTTTGGAGTCAATTGATTAATAATTACTCTTTAAATTATGAGCCGAGTGAAAGCATGCTGGCATTAAAGAAGCTACTTAAGGGTAAGGAATATTTTATTGCCACCAGTACTTTCGCACACTTTTTTGAAAATGCGGGATTTAATGAAAATCGCATCTTCAATGCTTTTGGTGATTGGACAAAAATGCAATGCTCAAGCGGCATTAATCATGGATTGAAGGATGATCGCGAAGTAGTTAGACAGTTTATCGCTGCCGGAAAAAATGCGACAGAAGATTTGGTACCAAAATGTGAGGTCTGCAACAGCGAGATGGAATTGCACATGCCACTAAATGCGCATTTTTACCCAGATACTGATGCGAATGCGCGTATGCGTTGGTTCTTAACTGGCAATGAAGATAAAAAAGTCGCAATTTTGGAATTAGGCGTAGATGAAACCAGTCCGCAATTGCTGGATCCAATGGTCAAATTGGTTGAGCAATTCGGTGATTGGCATTATCTTGCTGCTGATTTAAGACAAGATGATTTGCCGGACGATTTGCAAAAGCGAAGTCTTGCCTTTGATAGCAACAGCTATGATTTATTAATGAATTTAGCAAAGTAGGATTTTATGAGTATTGAAGTAAAAAATGGGGTTTTGCATATTCCTGGTGCAGAAGATAAACTCCGCCAAAAGGGGATGGAAACGCCCGCCTTCTTGCAGGACTATACCTTGCTCGATATTGAAACAACCGGTTTGAGTCCATACCGCGATCGCGTTATTGAATTAGGTGCGATCAAAGTTAGAAATGGTGAAATTGTCGATGAATACAGCCATTTGGTTGCTTATGACAAATCAAACTGCGTACCAGCATTTATTACCAAATTAAATGGCATTACTGAAGAGAAAATCATTAATGAAGGCATTCCAGTAGCTGAAGCGATTCATGATTTTCGGCAATTTATTGGCGATGATGTCATTATTGGCTACAACGTAAATTTTGATTTGAACTTTATTTATGATTTGGCCAAAAAATATCACTTGCCAGAGTTAAATAATAATTATGTAGATGTCTTGCGTTTAGCGCGAGCATATTATCCTAAAGAGCGGCATAATCGCTTGATTGATTGCATGCAGCGGGCCGGAATTGCACAGGTAGAGCAGCACCGTGGATTAGATGATTCAATTGATACGAAAAAAGTCTATGATGATTTTCACGCTCATTTCACGCCAAATTTGCTTGTACAGGCACAAAAGAAAATCAAAAACTTTTCTTTAACTGATGAAAAACTATCTCCGTGGCAGATTGGTTTTCGCAATCCGGTTAATAACAAAAAGATCGTTTTAACTGATCATTTAAAGATGAATTTGGAAGATGCCAATAAGATGATTGATAACTTGGGCGGACAAGCTCAAGGACGGCTAGCAATGGAAACCAATTACCTGATTTTAGGCGATCATGACTTCTTTAGTCGTGATAATAATGATTTGAATAAGGCTCAAGAATTGAATCACGAAGGTGCGGATATTAAGCACTTATCAGAAAGCTTTTTCTTAAATATGCTTGATAATTGGGCAAGAAGTTAGGAGCAAAAAATGGCACGACGCAGAAAGAGAAGACGCAAGAACAGTTCGCTGCTCACTGCTTTGATCGTAATTGTTGCTGCAATATGGGGCATTTATACCAAGGGCGGCAGTGTTCCCAATGGCGTTAATTTAACTTCAACTACTTCGAGCACGAGTTCAAAAACCAGCAATAAAATCAACAATGCACAAAAGGCTCAAACCTCTTATGGCGGTTTATCGAAGACGGATTATCAGAAATTGGCTAAATTGAATTTTAAAAGCGGTTCGAAGGCCTATATTACGGTCAACAATGATCATTCGACTTTGATTAAAAATGCCTGGAAAGTTAACAGGGTTATTTATGCTAATTTGGATTCGCTTAATCGAACATCGCATTCGAATACGGGTTTTCTGGAAAAAAGAAACGTTGCCAATGATTCTTTGCGCGTGCGGCAGTACATTGATCCTACGGGCTGGCACTACAACAGTCGCAATGGCACACAAATATACAATCGAGGTCACCTGATTGCCTATTCTGTCTCTGCTGGAATCGATCAAAACGGTAACTATAATCCAAATAATCAATCCGGTGATCAGAACAATCCAAAGAATTTGTTTACTCAAACGGCCTTTTCCAACCAAAAGATTCAGACAATTTTTGAAAGCAAGGTCAGGAAAGCTTTGCGTGAAAACAAAAAGGTGATCTATCAAGCAACGCCAATTTTCAGAGGCAATGAATTAATGGCTCGCGGCATTAACTTACAGGCTATTTCAACAGATGGCAGTCTAGATTTTAATGTTTATCTGTACAACGTTCAGCCGGATTATGTTTTCAATTATGCAAATGGCCGGGCCAAAGTTGATCGGTCGATGCAGGTAAAGGAATAGTAGAGTAAAATAGACATAAAGATTTATAAAAAAAGAGGAAGTTTTATGAAAAAAGATAATTGTACGGCAATGTTAGTCGGTAAGGATGCTTCAATCGATGGGTCAACCATGATTGCTCGTGACGAGGACGGTTACGGTGGCATTAATGAAAAGCTTTTTGTTGTAAACAAGGCCCGTCATTATGATGAAGACTATGTTTCCAAATACAATGGCTTTAAGATGCATTTGATTGGCGATGGCTGTCGCTATACTGCAGCGCCAACTGCCGATGATTCAGAAGGCCGCTGGGATGAACAAGGTATTAATGAATATAATGTTGCTATGTCTTCAACTGAAACTGAAGCAACCAATGCTCGCTGCCTTGGCCATGATCCTCTTGTTGAAAACGGGATTGATGAAGATTCAATGCTTTATCTGGTTTTGCCATTTGTTAAGACGGCTCGTGAAGGGGTAAAGCGTTTGGGTCAATTGATCGAAAAGTATGGTACTGGTGAAACCAACGGCATCGCTTTTTCTGATCATGATGAAGTTTGGTACCTTGAAACAGCTGCAGGTCACCAATGGGTGGCTGCTCGCGTACCTGATGATTCATACGCAATTTGTCCTAATATTATGGTGATTCAAAACGTTGATTTTGATGATCCAGATAACTTTATGTATGCTTCAACGATTCGTGATTTTGTTGAAAAGCATCATTTGAATCCTGCTCAAGATGGCGGCTTTAACTTCCGTGATATTTTTGGCACAAAAGACGAAGCTGATGCTTTCTACAACACTCCACGTACTTGGTATGGTCAAAAATTGTTCAACCCAAGCATTGAGCAAGATCCAACCAGTCAAGAAATGCCATTTACTCGCGTTCCTGAAAAGAAAATTGGCGTAGAAGACGTGCAAAAGTTCTTGACCAGCCACTACAACGGTACCCCTTATGATCCAATGGATACTTTCTCATCCGGGGATGAAAAGCAGCAAAAGATGTTCCGCTCAATTGCCTTGGGCCGTAATCAAGAATCCAGCATCTTGCAAATCAGAAATGATGTTCCAAAAGAAATGGCTGCCATTCAATGGGTAAATATGGGCTTTTACTGCTACTCACCTTACGTACCTTTCTATGCCAACATCAACGACACGCCAGCCAATTACAAGGTTGCTGATCATATGGTTGATCCTGATAAGAGTGCTTACTGGATGTACAAGACTTTGCAAGTATTAGTTGAGCCACGCTACCATCAATATATTTATCAAGTAAATGCCTACCGTGATGATTGCCAAGCTTGTGCTTTAGCTCATATTGATGAGACTGACCCTAAGGCTAAAGAACTCAAGGGTGAAGAATTGACTAAGTTTTTAACTGCCGCCAATGAAAAGACAGCCGCTGAAATTACGGAAAAGACCAAAAAGTTAATGAGCGCCTTGGTTCGTCAGGCTTTGAATTCTTCCAAGTACCAATTTGAACGTGGCGATAATTTATAAAAGAATCTTATTTAAGATTGTTAAATTGATCGTTCGGAAAAAATATTTTGATTTATTTTGAAATTAAGTAAAAAGACCATTGTAAAAGCAATGATCTTTTTTTGTGCTTAACGATAAATAAGACACAATATCTTGTAAAAGCAAATAATAACTTGCAGCTTTGCTAAATAGTTAATATATAGCCTAAAAAAGCAGAACATTTCACAAACAAACAGAAAGAAACTTCTGTAAAGTACGAATCATTATGAAAATAAATTTGTGATTTTGATCGGAATATAATAGAATTAATTAAGAATTTATAGAAAATTATCAAGATATTGTGGTGTGTAACTAATGAATGATGAAAATTTTGTTCAAGTAAAGAACCTACGCAAGGTTTATGAAAACGGCCATGAAGCAATCAAAGACGTTAGTTTTTCCGTTAAAAAAGGCGATCTGGTCTGCTTATTAGGCCCTTCCGGCTGTGGAAAGACGACCATTTTTAATATGCTGGCTGGTCTTCTTACACCAACTAGCGGTGACATTTTATTTGATGGCAAGTCGGTAGTTAAAACCGCGCCTAAGGATCGGCAAATCGGTTATGTTTTCCAGAACTATGCCCTATATCCGCATATGACTGTTTTGCAAAACGTTATGTTTCCATTAACGGTCGGCAAGAATAAGCGTCCTAAGGCTGAAGCTGAAAAGGTTGCTAGAAAGTACATGAATTTAACGCAGATTGATGAATTTGCGGATCAAAAACCTGATCAGCTTTCCGGTGGTCAACAGCAGCGTGTAGCGATTGCCCGTGCCTTGGTTCAAGAACCTAAGATCTTGCTTATGGATGAACCATTGAGCAATTTGGATGCTCGTTTGCGGTTAAAGATTCGTGAAGAAATTCGTTCATTAGTCAAAAAAGTTGGCATTACGACTTTATTTGTTACACATGATCAAGAAGAAGCTTTGTCGATCGGTGATAAGATCATTCTGTTCAATGACGGCGTGATTCAACAAGATGATTTGGGTCAAAACTTATACTCGGAACCAAATAATTACTTTGTTGCTAACTTTGTTGGCAATCCAGTAATTGACAACTTCTCGGTTGAAGTCAAAGATGGTAAAGTTACTGGCTCAGATTTTGAAATTGCAGTCAGTGATTTGAAACAAGACCGTTTTAAGCATGAATTAAAAGATGGCAAATATGTTTTGTCAGTTAGACCTGAAAATATTTTGCCAGCTGAAAGTGGAAACGTTAAGGTCACAATTCAAGATATTGAATTGATAGGTCGTGAACGTATTTTGAAATTCAATCATGATGGCATTCAAGCTCGTTCTTTGGTTGATTTGGAAACTCCAATTAAGGCAGGAGACAATATCAACCTTAAAATGCGACTTGATCGCATCTTCATCTTTACCCCAGAAGGGGAGCGTGTTTACTAATGAAGCAAAATCAAAAGCGGGCTTGGCTCTTTCTGGCTCCAACCATTATTTTTGTAACGGGCTTTAGTATTTTTCCAATTTTGCGAGCCTTTGTTATGAGTTTTCAAGGTGGACCGTTAATTGCCTTGGATTGGACGGGCTTTAGCAATTATCAGTATATTTTCAAAGATCCCGAGTTCTGGACGGCAATCAAGAACACTATTATTTATGCTTTGGTTTCTGTACCAGTAGCTTTAGCGATCTCGATTATGCTGGCTTGGTTGATTTTCAGCAAGGTGAAGAGAAAGTCTTTCTTTGAAACTACTTTCTTCATGCCATATGTTACAAGTACGATTGCGATCGGTATTGTCTTTCGCTATATTTTCAATGGTGACTATGGTTTGCTCAACTTCGTTTTGAAAGCATTGCATTTGCCTGCACCTAACTGGATTGATGATCCTTCAATGTCATTAACGACGATCATTATTTTTGGTGTTTGGACAAGCTTGGCTTTTAACATTGTTATCTTGATGGGTGCCTTGAGAAATATTGATCCTAATTATTACACGATTGCTGATATGTATGGGGCAAGCGGTACCGAAAAGTTTTGGCGGATTACTATGCCGCAGTTGATTCCAACGATCGCTTTCTTATTAACGATGAATATTATCGCAGCCTTCAAAGTTTATACTTCAGTATATGCCTTGTTCAATGGGCAAGCCGGCGTCGGCAACTCTGCGACGACTGCAGTGTTCTACATCTATAACAAATTCCAGATTGTTGGTACGCCAGGTGTAGCGATGGCTGCCACTGTTGTGTTATTCTTGATCATTTTGTTTATTACTTTCTTGCAGCGCAAGATGATGAAAAAGATTGGAGAGCAGTAAAAGATGAAAAAGATTCGCTGGGGCAGATTATTTGCCTACTTGATTTTGACTTTCTTTGCAATTATTACTGTCTTTCCTTTCATTTATATGATTTTGGGTGGATTAATGAGTTTCCAAGAAACAACAACGATTCCGCCAACAATCATTCCAAAAAATCCACAATGGGGCAACTATGCTAGTGTTTTTGCGCAGGCTCCATTTGCACGCTATTTCTTAAACACCTTCATTACTGCGAGTGTAACGACAATTGTTAGTTTGTTCAACGCTATATTAGGTGCCTTTGCAATGGTTAACCTTCGTTTTAAAGGCAAGAACTTCGTTCAAATCGTTTTGCTGTCATTGCTGATGGTTCCTGGTGAAGCAATAATTTTCACCAACTACAATACTGTTGCAAAGATGGGCCTTCTTAACACTTATCTCGGTTTGGTATTGCCATTCCTTACTTCAATTTTCTACATGTACTACTTGCAGAGCTATTTTGGCGCTATTTCAAGAACAATTTATAAGGCTGCCAAAATTGACGGTGCATCTGACTGGGAATATATTTGGAAAATTTTAGTCCCAATGTCACGGGGTGGTTTATTCACTGTTGGTTTGTTAAGCTTTATTTCTGGCTGGAATTCATTCCTATGGCCATTGTTGGTAACTAATGAAGACAGTATGCGGCTTCTTAACAACGGATTAACTAATTTCGCTTCTGATGCCGGTAGTGAAACCCAATTGCAATTAGCTGCTGCTACTTTGACAGTTTTGCCAATTTTAGTTCTTTACTTCATTTTTAGAAAACAAATTATTCGCGGAGTAGTTCGTAATGACCTTAAGGGATAAAACAACCGTTACTTTTTATAATGGCTTGACTACAATTGGCGGGCCAATGATTGAAGTCGCCTATAATGATTCACACGTTTTGTTTGATTTAGGCGAGGTATATCGTCCTGAACTCGGTTTGAGTATGGACGATGAAGATTATCAGACTTTGATTAAGTACCAATTGATTGGTGAAGTTCCTGATTTTTATGATGAAAAAATCACGGGTAAAGCAATTGATACCAAGCGTTGGAAACATAGTGCAGCTTATATTTCTCACCTGCATCTGGATCATAGCAAGGCTTTAAATCTGCTTTCACCAACGATTCCATTGTATGCCGGCCCAATTACGGCTCACTTGCTGCCAGCATTAAATGAAAAAGGCGATTTTCTTTTGCCAGCAGCCGGTCATGAAAAAGGCTACACTCGTCCAATCATCGCTGCTGAATATAAAAAGCCGATTAAGGTTGGCGAGATCACAATGGAAATTTGGCCAAGCGATCACGATGCATATGGTGCTACCGGTCTAATTGTTAAAACCCCGGATAAAAAAATTTCATTCACTGGTGATATTCGTTTGCATGGCTATCATCCGGATTGGGTACATGAATTCTTAGCTGCTTCAAAGGGTGCAGATCTTTTCATTACTGAAGCAACTGGCAGTTCATGGCCTGAAAGAAAGAATGAAAAGCAAAGTGAGGAATTTACCGGGATTAACAATGAAGATGAATTGACACAAGAAGTTGTTCGTCTTCAAAAAGCTAATCCAAAACGGCAAATTACTTTTAACACCTACCCAACCAATGTTGAAAGATTGCTTAGAATCATTTCTGATTCACCACGGAAAGTTGTTTTGCATGCAAAACGGGCTCATTTGTTGCATAAGAGTCTGGGCAAAGAATTTCCGTACTATTACTTGCCAGAGGAGCCGAAGTTCGCTGATCTGAATCCAGAACCGGAAGTTTCTTATCAAGATCTTCTTAACGATGATCACGAATTCCTTTGGCAAGCTGTTGCTTACTTTGATCAGTTGATGGAAGGCGGATTGTATATCCATTCTAATGCTGAGCCACTTGGTGATTTCGACCCAGCATACAAGCCTTTTGTCGAAAATTTTGCTAAACATAATGTGGAATATAAAGCTCTGCGTTGTTCTGGCCACGCAGATGAGGGGGAGTTACAAGAAATCATCAGCGAGGTTCAACCAGCTATTTTAGTACCAGTGCACACATTGCATCCGGAGCTGGTCGAGAACCCATATGGAAAACGGATTTTACCTAAGCGTGGTCAAAGCATCACGCTTTAGTGAATCAATAAAATTTGTTGTTTAGTTTTATTTTTTGGGAGGATTAATCCAAATGAAGTTTAGTAAGAAACTTGCTGTGTTGGCTGCTGCCGGCTTGGCATTAATGGGAACAGCTGCTTGTTCTAATGGCAATAGCTCATCTAGCTCAAGCAAGATTCCATCAAAAATTACCAAGAAGACAACAGTTGTTTTTTGGCATGGTATGGTAGGAGTACAACAATCAACTTTGCAAAAGTTGACTAAGGAATTCGAAAAGAAGAATCCAAATATTACCGTTAAGCTTGAAAGTCAAGGTACTTACATCGACTTGCAAGCTAAGATCAACTCAACTTTGCAATCACCAAACAATTTGCCTACAATTACGCAAGCTTACCCAGGTTGGCTTTGGAATGCCGCTAAGAATAAGATGCTTGTAAACTTGACACCTTACATCAACAACAAGAATGTTGGTTGGGGCAGTGCTAAGGCTTCAGACATTAGATCCGAACTGTTGAAGGGCGCTCAAATTCAAGGAACTCAATATGGTATTCCATTTAACAAGTCCATTGAAACTCTAACTTACAACAAAGACATGTTTAAGAAATATGGCATTAAGAAGGTTCCAACCACTATGGCCGAACTTAAATCTGTTTCTGAAACTATTTACAAGAAGAGTCACCACAAGGTAGTAGGTGCTGGTTTTGATTCACTTTCCAACTACTACGTTTTAGGTATGAAGAATGCCGGCGTTGACTTCTCAAGCAAGATCAACTTCAGTGGTTCAACTTCAAAGAGCGTTATCAACTACTACGCAGATGGTATCAAGAAGGGCTACTTCAGAGTTGCCGGTTCAGCACAATACTTATCAGGCCCATTTGCTAACGAAAAAGTTGCCATGTTTATTGGTACTTCCGCAGGTGAAGGCTTCGTTAAGCAGGGTGTAGGCAAGAAGTTTACTTATGATGTTGCTGCTCGTCCAGGCAAATACAACATGCAACAAGGTACAGACATTTACATGTTCAACCACGCAACTGCTGAACAAAAGGCTGCTGCATTTAAGTACATTAAGTTCTTGGTATCTAAGTCAAGCCAACTTAAGTGGGCTAACGCAACTGGCTACATTCCAGTTAACAACTCAGTAATTAATTCTGCAGCATACAAGTCCAACACTTCACTTAAGCTTCCAGCTAAGCTTTCAACTGTTATGAAGCACTTGTACAGCGTTCCTGTAGAAAAGAACTCAAACGCAGCCTATGCTCAATTGAACAGTATTATGCAAACTATTCTTTCTGCAGCTCAAAAGCACCAAAATGTTAATAACGCAATTAACGAAGGTAAGCAAAAGTTTGATGCTGCTTGGAAACAATAAAACTAAATAGCGATTTAATGAAAAACAGACCGTAACTGGTCTGTTTTTTCTTTACTCCGAAAATGATAGAATAATAGAGTTGAAATAAGATTTAATTGCGTAAATGAGAGGTGAGAGTGTTGATACGGCAACAAAATTTTCCCGTAGAGACCAAATATAAATGGTACGATATCAGCAATTTAAGTGAGCAGGATAGCAACAAGCTGCAAGACGATTTTAAATTCACGCCAGACATCATCTCTTATATTTCTGACCGGCATGAACGTCCGCACTATGACTATGACTTGCATACCCATAGTCACTTGCTTGTTTATGATGTACCAATTTGGCCAACTAATTCAATTAAGCACTTCGCCTCGCACCCAATTACTTTCTTGGTAGTTGGAGAAAATATTTTTACTTTCCATACTGAGTCAACTAGCTACGTGTTTGATGAATTTAACGATGTTCAGATACGTGAGCGCTTGTCGCGAGCTAATGATGTTACGGAATTATTGATAGCCTTTCTGCTTTATTCATCACAATATTTCCAGCGTGCAGTTACTCAACTGGATGCAGAAAGAGACAGTTTGGATCAAAAATTGTCGGATGATATCGACAATAAGGATTTAGTTGAATTATCAAATATTGAAAAAAGTTTGGTTTATTTGTCCAGTTCCATTCAAACTGACTTAATCATGCTTCACAGCTTGGATCATTCTAAATTAGAGTTCACTAAAACCGCACGTGAACGTCTAGATGACGTGTTAATTGAATCAAATCAGTCAGCAGAAATGATTCAGATTTCACAGCAAGTAACCAAAACGCTGTCGGCTACATCGAACAATATGATGAACAATAACCTGAACGATACGATGAAATTCTTAACTGTGTGGTCTTTGGTTTTGACGATTCCAACAATTATGACGGGATTTTATGGGATGAACGTTTCACTGCCAATGTTCCATAATCCTTTTGATTGGGTCGTTGTAACCATCGTTACGATTGCGTTAATGATTTGGTTAATCGTTTTGATGCGAAAACATCATTTCTTCTAAGTTGAGGATTTTCAATGAAAAACAAAGTATTTATCCGAGCACTTTTGGCTACTATTTTTGCGTTTATGCTTTATTCGGCTAGTTTGCGCGAAATGAATAGTGCCAAAATCAATATCATTGAACCTAAAAATAGCAAAGTCAATAAGAAACAAACTAAAGAACCAAAGGTTAAAATGCCAACTGCGAGTTCAAGCATCAGTCAAACTTCTGCATCTTCCAAAGTTACTGTTGAAAAGGGCAGCAAAACTTCATTGGCTTCAGCAATCAAAAAGGCAATGGGCAGCACTGCCTCCTATCAAGTAGCCGTACAGGATCTGAACAATTCTGCACGCTATGCTCGTTTGGCTACAACATCTGAAGCTCATAATGCCAGTGGCGTCTTGAAAATTTTGGTTTTGGCGACTGTTTACTATCAAGAACAAAAAGGAAAGTTGAGTATCAAAACTGCGATTAAAATTAAAAAGTCAGATCGCGTCAAAGGTGAAAAGCTTCTGCAAACCAATATGGGCTATAGTATCGCATATTTGCGTCAAGCTATGATGAAAGGCAATAAGACTGCAGGCAATGCATTATTGCGGAAGACTGGCAGCAAGAATGTCGCTGCAGTTGCCAAAAAGTTTGGTGCTACAAGTACAACTATCAGCGGCACCTTTACTAACCCACCGGTTGGCAACACGAACCAGCAAAGATTTAGATTTGGTTTTGAAGGGACTTTATCAAGGCAAAGTTTTGAATCAAAGTCATGCACAGCTTGTTTTATTAGGATTGTATGGCTCTAGAACCAAGCTGACTAGTGGTATTAGTGGGACTATTTACAGTGCTGGTGATAGTCACTTTGCTGCTGCGATTGTTCAAATGTCAGGTCATTCCTATTGCATCTCTGCGTGGTCCAATTCACAGAAAAACTTTAAGGCTCTAGGCAAGGCTGTTAATACTTGGTTTAATAAGAATCGTTCATAAGGGAAAATCTGGCAAGAGAGATATTTACTATAAAGTGAATATCTCTTTTTTTTGAATAATTTACAAGCTGTAGATTGTATTCTACACTTTGTAGTGATATATTGTTCTCATGCTGTAAGAGAGGAGGAAAAAAGAATGGTCCAAAAAAGAACTCTTGATTTGAATAAAGTGATTGAAAAAGCTAACGAATTGATTTGTCAAAAAGGCTTGTCGGAAACAACGATGCCTAATTTGGCCGAGGCTTTAGGCGTTAGATCACAATCGCTTTATCATTATGTTTCAGGGAGAAAGCAGTTGCTTTCATTAGTGGGAGCTAGCAGAATTAAACTTTTGCATCATCGGCTGGTTGATAGTCTAATGGGTTTATCCGGCAAGGATGCTTTGTTAAAATTTGCTGATGTTACGCGCAATTTTATTTTGCATGATCCATCTTTGGCAAGTATTTTGTATCACTTGAATGAATACGGCAAAGAAGATGCAATCACGCAGGAAATTATGGCTCTTTTTGCTCTTGGCGAGAAGTTCAATTTGAAAAAAGATGAGACTATTTCTTTTCACGCTCTTGTTGGAGCAGTTTTGGGATATGTCTTTCTAGATAAATCAACAGCCTTTGCAAACGAAAGCGATGAAAAGGCAAATGAGGACTACCATAAGATTATCCTACGGTTAATTGAACCGGTAGCTATTGTGCAGTAATGAATACAGGAGGAAGAAGAAAAGTGCAAAAGTTTTTAAAGAATCATGTCTTTTCTTTAATTGCATGGATTTTAATTTTGCTCATTTCAGTTATTGCTCTGCCTAATGTTAGTCAGTTGACTAATGATCACTCGAACATTTCTTTGCCAAGCAATGTTCAAAGTGAAGTTGCGCAAACAATTCAAAACAACTGGGGTAAAAAGAAGAAAAATACCTATGAAGTTGCAATTGTTTTCAACAAAAAGAAGGGCAAATTAACTAAAACTGATAAGGCAGCAATCAATGCGACCGTTTCTAAGCTTGAAAATAATAAATCCAAGTACGGTATCACTGATGTGCTGGCTCCAGATTCAAACATTGCTACCCGTAAGAAGCTGCAGTCAAAAGACGGCACGACTTGGGTAATGCAATTAAATATTTCAAAGAAGAAGGGAAACGAATATCGCCGAATTGGGGATGTTGAAAGTCAACTTACTAAGGCCGTAAAGACCTCAGGAGTTAGAACTTATGTAACCGGTGCAGACGTCTTGCAAAATGCATTCTCAACTTCAGTTCAGAAAGGAATCAAGAAGACTGAAGCAATTACAGTTGTCTTTATCTTTATTGTTTTAATTATTGTCTTCAGATCACCAATTGTTCCTTTGATTTCTTTATTAACAGTTGGGGTATCATTCTTAACTTCATTCTCAATTGTTACTAATTTAGTTCAGAGATGCAATTTCCCATTTTCAAACTTTACGCAAGTGTTTATGGTGATCGTTCTGTTCGGTATCGGAACGGACTATAACATCCTGCTGTATGACAAGTTTAAAGGGAATCTGAGTAAGAATATGGGCAAGTACGAAGCTATGCATGATGCTTTGCGTAGTGCTGGCAAGACTATTCTTTATTCAGGTTCTTCAGTTTTAATTGGTTTTACTGCATTAAGTTTAGCTAAATTCTCAATTTACCAATCAGCCGTTGGTGTTGCTGTTGGTGTTGCTGTCTTGTTAATTGTTCTTTTAACCTTGAACCCATTCTTTATGGCTGTACTTGGTAAAAGAATGTTCTGGCCAGTAACTAAATTTACTGGTGAATCAGAAAACAAGTTGTGGCATGGCATTTCTGCTTCAACTTTAAAGCACCCAATTCTTTACTTAATTGTTTTAGCAGTTGTTACCATTCCATTCATGTTAATGTACAACGGTCATTTGAATTATGATGATACCGATGAAATTGCAGACAGTGTTCCTGCTAAGCAAGGTTTATTGGTCGTACAAAAGCACTTCTCTAAGGGGATGGCTGAACCATCATACTTGTACATTAAGAGTAATCACCGTTTGGATAATGAAACCAATTTAAAGCTGATTGATCAATTGACTAGGCAATTGCAATCATCAAAGGATGTTTCATTTGCAACTTCTGTAACGGAACCTTATGGTGAAGCAATTTCACAATTATATGTAAATAATCAATTAGGTACTGTTGATAATGGTGTTGATCAAGTTCGTACCGGCTTAAACAAGTTGAGCAAGGGTAGTCAAAAAGCAACTACAGGTGCGCAAAAGCTTCAAAGCGGTGCAGAACAGTTGCAATCAGGCACTGGTCAACTTCAAAACGGTGCTGATCAATTACACTCAGGTACTGTTCGTCTTGAAAATGGTGCTCAAACTTTACAAAATGGTACGGCTAAATTAGCTAGCGGTGTTGGCAGCTTAACTACTGGTGCTGGGCGTTTATCTAGTGGTACTCATGCTTTGCAAAGCGGAACCAGCAGCTTGGTAAGCGGTGCTAATAGATTGCAAAGCGGTGCAGGCTCACTTAAGAGCGGTACTCAAAGTCTGGTCAATGGTTTGAACCAATTGAGCTCACAATTATCAACTCAATTAAGCAGTTCAAATAAAGCTCAAATTGCTCAACTTGAAAGTGCTTTGCCACAAATTAACAGTGGTATTCAGCAATTGAATACGCAAGTTAGTGGCTTAGATGTTTCTGGTTTGACAAGTCAATTGAATAGTTTGCAACAACAAATTGAACAGGCTCAAACTGCGGCTAAAAGTCAGAGTCAAAAAGCAGTGACTGCTGCTACAACTGCAGCTATTACTACTTTAAAGAAGAAGCATCCAACTGAAATAACAGATGACGATATTAAAGAGGCAGAACAGGCGGCAGAACAAGCTGCTAGTCAGGATGCAACAGGTTCATCTTCATCAGTAAGTTTTAACACCAGTTCGTTAACTTCAACTTTAACTCAAGTTACTCAATTACAAGCAGCTGTTAAGCAATTGGCTACTGCTTCAAACAAGGCATTGCCTGGTGCTACAACTGCTTTAACGCAATTAAGTTCAGGTTTGTCTCAAGTACAAGCTGCTGCTCAACAAGGTGCCGCAGGTGCAAGTCGTCTTAACTCAGGTGCAAGCCAACTTTACACCGGACTTGGTACTTTAAGCAGCGGTGCAAGCCGTCTTAACTCAGGCGCTGCCCAACTTAACACTGGTATTAGTGCTTTAAGTGCCGGCCTTAGCTTCATTGATTCTGGTGCAAACCGTCTTAACTCAGGTGCAGGTCAACTTTACAGTGGACTTCAACAAGGTGCATCTGGTGCTGCTCAATTAAGTTCTGGCATCGGACGATTGAATACTGGTGCAGGTCAGCTTAGCACCGGTGCCGGCAAGCTTGCTTCAAGCATGCCAAAAATTACCAGTGGTCTTGATGAGGCCAACAGTGGTTTAGGTCAAGGTCAAACCTACTTACAAGGTTTGCAATCTTCAGCAGCTGCTAAGACCTTCTACATTCCTAAGGAATACATTAAGAGCGCAATGTTCCAAAAGTCGATTAATGTTTACCTTAGTCCAGATAAGAAGTCTGCAATGCTGATCGTTGTCTTCAATTCAAACCCAAGTGCAACTGAAGCTACTAAGAGATCACAAGAACTTTCAGCTATGGCTAAGAAGTCACTTCAAGGTACTGCTTTGAATGACGCAACGGTTGCAATGGGTGGTCAAAGTTCTAAGATTGAAGATACCAAGAATGTTGCTAGTCAAGACTTCGTCAGAACGGCAGCTATTATGCTTATCGGTGTCGGAATCGCCTTGATGTTCATAACTCGTTCACTCCTTCAACCTGTTTACATCTTGGGTACTTTGCTTATCGCTTACCTTTGCTCATTATCAATTAACCAATGGATTGTTAAGGGTATTTTGAATAGAGACATGCTTACTTGGAACACGCCATTCTTCAGCTTTATTATGTTGATTGCTTTGGGTGTTGACTACAGTATCTTCCTAATGACGCGTTACCAATTAGAACAGGAAGGTTTGAACAGACCGAGTCAAAGCATTTTAAAGGCTTGTGGCATCATCGGAACGGTTGTTATTTCTGCAGCCGTCATCTTAGGTGGTACTTTCGCAGCCTTGATTCCATCTGGTATTCCAACATTAATCGAAGTTGCTTTGACCGTGATTGTTGGTTTACTGATCTTAGTCTCAATCATGCCAATTACTTTGACTGCTGCAACTAAATTGACTTACGAAGGAGTCAACTTCAGTTGGGGTAAGAAGAATAAAGATAAAAATACAAAATAAACTCTAAGATTTTAATAAATGAAAAAGTCGTACAACTGTTAAAGTTGCACGACTTTTTTTATGCCTGTGCTATAATCTTTAGTACGTAAACAAATTGAGGAGGAACAATATGACAACTTGTCCAAATTGTGGGCAAGCAATCACCGCTAATGATGATGTTTGTCCAAAATGTGGTTTTAATTTAAAGAAATATCGTGAAGATTTTTTTACTAAACAAGGGATAAAGAAAAAAACGCGACTGATTCAGAAGCAAAACAAAAAGAAGAAGCAACTACTAGTCGTGCTGCCTATCGCAAAGAATTTCAACCGCAAAAACAGAATTCAACAGTCCAAAAGATGATCGCTTGGATTCGTTCAAATGCCACAATCGTCTTTTTACTAGGTTTCTTACTGCTGATTATCACTAGTTTTTCAGTATCATTGGGCTGGATTTGCTTTTTTGCTCTCATGATTTGGCTGTACATTGTCTGTGACCGCAGTGCAAAGATTAATCAATATACAGCTGACAAACGATTGACTGAAAAGATCAATCAGATTGGATCAGATACTTTTAATTCCATCGCTGATCGTGGAGAAAAGCTGCGTTCACGGAATAAAAAGTTTGAAGAGCATCATACAAAAGTTGAGGGCGAAGTCGAAAAAGTTATAAACCGCAAGCGTCTGCATTTTAACTACAGCCAACTTTCAGTTATCTTGATGGCTTTCATGAGCTTGGTCGTTTTATTTTCTAGTTCAGGTGCATCAGTAGTTAGCTCGGTTTACGACGAAAAAATGTCAATTTCCGAAGTATTGCTCAGCTTTGGTGGTCGTCTTTTAACCTCAGGCAATACCGCACTTTATTCTTTAATCGTTTACCTCGTATGGTTGCTGCTGATTTTATTTCCAATTTTCATTATTTATAATATTTTCAAAAATACGAAAAAGAGTCAGACCATAGCATTTGTTTTATCGCTAATTGAAACGGTCTTCTTAGTTTATCTTGTCTTTCGTCTGTCAAGCAGCAGTCGCGCAAGTACAGGCGTTCTTAGTCAGTTAACCAGTCAGCTGTTGACATATGCTGTATCAATTGGAGCTTCAACTTACTTTTTAATTATTTCAAGTTTAATGACAACTGTTTTGTCGCTGTACAATCTATTTCATAGAAATAAGCAATTAT
>NZ_ADNY01000030.1 GCF_000178475.1 Lactobacillus amylolyticus DSM 11664
TTTTTATTTTTCCTTTTTCAGAAAAAATACCACTAGCTGCAGACTAGTGGTATTTCTTAAATTATTTTTTACTTGTAAAAACCACTGATGGATAAACCATAGGCACTACCAGCAGTCATGTCGTATTGAACTAATTCGTAGTCTTTAAGAAGGGCTTGTTGTTCTGAAGTCAAAGTCTTTGGATCGACTTTCTTACCCTTTTGGTTAATCAATTCGAAGCCTTTGTCACCTTCGTAGTTGATGGTGATTGCAGGAAGCTTCTTATGAACTTCAGTCAAAAGTGCTTGGTAAGGAGTTACCTTTGAATTAGTCTGTTCAAGCATCATTGCAATGAAGTCACTCGTACTTACGTAGTCAGTATTTTGGGTCAACTTGCTCTTAGCACCGTGTTGACGAGCATACTTGTTGGAGTAGATGAAGTAACGAGTTGAGTGCATTTGAACAGGATATTTTGAAGTGTAGCTTTGTGACAAAATACTTGGGTAGTGGTCACCGTAGAAGACAACTGTAATTGGCTTCTTAATCTTATCGATTTGAGCAATAAACTTCTTCACTGCCTTATCAGTGTATTGCGTACCCTTAATGTAAGTTGCCATTTGTTGTTGAACGGCACCACTCTTGAACAAATCACCTGAAATCTTGCCCATGTATTCGTTCTTTGGATACCAGTTGTTGTATGGCATGTGGTTTTGGATTGAAATCAAGTTAATGAATTGACCGCCTGAGCGTGAATTAATTTGTTTCAAACCATTAGCATAAGTAGTGTAGTCAGAGTTGTATGTACTCTTGCCCAACTTAATTTGGTCAATAATCTTGTACTTAGAACCTAAGTAAACAAACTTATTGAACTTAAACCGCCGGTAGTCTTCAACTCTTGAGTAGTAAGTACCGATGAATGGGTGAACAGCAGACTTGTAGCTAAAATTCATACCGATTGTTGGGTAGTACTTGTATCTTGGAACAACTTGAACATAAGGGGTCAAAGTTGTTCTGAAGAGTCCCATGTTAAGACCGGTCAAAGTTTCCCATTCCATGTTGGCAGTACCACCACCGTAACCAGCACTAAGCATGTTGCCGTAAGTAGCTCTGCTCTTCATTGATTGAATGAATTTAACCGGATTTGGTACGGATTTATCAATCTTGATCGTTGGGAATGTGTATGGGTCAACAAAACTTTCACTCAAGTTAAAGACAATTGTTTGACTGCTAATATTATTCTTTCTTGTCTTATTAATTTGAGCAGCGATCTTTTCATACTTCTTAGCCAATTTAGTCATTGTGCTCTTGGAGTAATCTGAAGGCTCGTTCATGATCTGCAAGTCAATGTAGTTCAGGAAGTTCAAAACAGGACCATTGATTTGAATATCACGTTCAGGGTTTCTAAATGATTGCTTGTTGTCAAAGCCACGGTTGATGTGGTAAATAATGTCACCGTCATGGTTAAAGCGAAGTGGAGTCAAGAACAAAAGCAAACTGAGCAATGCCCAAATTCCTCTGTGCTTCCATGAACCCTTCTTCTTGATTGGATATTTAATTTCCAAGAAGACTGCCAACAAGACAGCAATTAAAATTGCGATTCCGGCAACGATCAGAATTGTACTACCGATCATTGGAATCAAAGTCTTAAAGTTAGAAGCTTCAGCTAATTCACTTGGGTAGATTGGTTCACCACGAAGATTAAGCTTAACTTTGTTAGCAACAGCCCAGCCGATTGTAACTACACTGACCAGAATGGTTGAGGTCCAGTAACGGTTAGTAACAAAGTATAAGATTGAGAACATGGCATCAAGGAAGATTGTCGTCAAGATGATGGCGAAGAATCTCGTACCAAGCAAGAAGACAACCGCATTAACGTCTGAAGCTGTTGAAATTTGAATTCTTAAATTGTCTGATTCAATTAAGAAAGAGGCAAAACTCAAAACGTAGAACCAGCTCCAGGTCAAAAGCTGAACTCGGTGTTGAGTTGCCCAGCGAACAAGAGCTGACCAACTGTCTTGAAGAATTTCAATCAAGCTTGAACGACGGCTAATTTTGAGCAAAGTTCTTCTAAATGGTCTGATTCTGAAGAGGTATTTATCGTAAACCTTTGCCAGAAGCAGACAGACGGCCATTATGATAATAATCATGATGATCTTGTTCAAACCTGCACTGTTAGTGAGATGGAATGATTTCAAAAGTCCCGCGGTAACAGGAGCATCCATGAAGGCAATTACTGGAATAAAGTAACGCATTTCACGGCTGGTAAACTTAACAATTACTCGTCTAAATACCAAGAAGACAGCAATTACCATCAAAGCCATCGCTGGTGAGGTTTGGTTATCCAGGAAGTATCTGTTCCAGGCGTTAAAGCTGCCTGTACGACCTGAAAGAAGCTGGTACCAGTAAACACCGTCAAATCCAGGTACACCAATTAAAACGACGAAGAAAGAAACAATTCCGCCGAAGATTGTCCATCTAAAGGTTTTGCCACTGATTTCGGCATTTGCCAGGAACATCCCCCAAGCAAAATACAAAATCAAATAGATCCCATAAATGGAGTATTTAAAGATCATCGTCCCTGCACTTGTAGCAAAGCCAAGGATCGTCAATAAACAAAGTACTAATAAGTTTTGCTTAGGAGTCAATTTTTTCTGGAAGTCATATAAAAATGGCTGGACCAAAATACTGAAAATTAAGCCACTAAGTAAAACAGAAGTACTAGTGATAACTGGGAAAAATACACCCCACAGAAGCCACATATTGAAATTGCCTGGCAGTCTGAAGAAGTATACCAGATACAGTAAAACCAAAGTAACAACAGCTGAAAGCCAAAATCTAAAGCTTTCGGTTGGATGCACTTTTCGTTTGCTGTAAACTGCACCAAAGACCATTGGTACAAATATCATCGTGGCATTAGTAGCCATTGTTGGTACGAAGCTTAACACGCTGCCGAATGGGAAACGTCTTAAGGAACTGCTAAAGTTGAATATTTGCACCAACATAAAGAAAGTTGCCAGAAGCAAACAAATTGCTTGCCAAACTGTTAACGAATTCTTTTTTCTTTCATTCATCTTTCTAGTTCTAGTCCTTACTAATATAAAATCTTGCTACGCCTTAATACCTAATTTTCGCTTAAGTGTCCGCAAAATATCAACTTTTTTGCCGCGACCAGCAAAGAAATCAACGATATCTTTCCTAAACTTAAACGCCATAATTAATGCAATTAGCAAAAAGACGATTCCCGCCTCTAAGTTATGCAGCAGTTGGTAAATACTAAACAGCAGCATAAACACTAATGGCGGAATTGTTAAGTTTTGCATGACAGCTGTTAAAAACAAGGCAATCAGCAAAGTGATTAACCCAGCCTTCCAATCATACGCAACTGAAAGCAAAGCTGCAACCGCTACTCCCTTGCCGCCATGGAATTTATTCCAAAGGGGAAAGCAGTGCCCCAGAATAAGACCTAATCCGGCAAAAGCCAGATTAATCTTATCCGGGAAAAGAAAGTGGACAATTAACAATGCTATTCCTGTTTTCAGCAAATCGCCGATGCAGGTCATGATGCCCCCATTTTTTACCAAAAACCGCGCCCATATTGGCAGTTCCAGGATTACCGGAACCGTACTTAGCAGGATCGATTTTTAGAAAAATACGGCCAATGATTATCGCAAACAGGAAATTGCCAAAAACATAGCCAATTAGCGTTGACCACAGTTGCGCCATTAATTATCACCTTCTTCGGTGTAATCATCGTAAATGGTATAGTCCTGAGTCTTGGTACTGTTGAACTTGAAACCATTCTTGATGTTTTTCTTGTTTTGATAAGTTTCATTGTTGCTGCTGGTTTCTTTGGCTAAGCCCAATTCTGAACGGCAGTAGTCAGAAATTCGCTGCAGTTCATAAGTTGGCGGAACCTGATAGGAAGCACCATCAATATAAACGCCGACCCCATGCAGGTAGTCGCTCTTAACGATTTTAGCACAAGCACGGTAATTCAGCGCAATCAATTGCAATGCCGAGAAGGTTAAATTGGTCTTAACATTTCCAGAAAACGATGTCAAAATCGAATCCAGATTTGTTAGCGAACCAACAGAGATTGCCTTCTTAATTAAAGCAACAATTACCTGCCGTTGACGAGCTTGCCGGCCATAGTCACCTTGCGGATCATCATAACGCATCCGTGAATATGCTAGCGCACCGGCACCACCCATGTGCGTCAATTGATCCTTTTTAAAAACATAGCCGCTGTATTCGAAGCTTAATTTTGGTCTAATATTAATCCCGCCAACGTAGCTAATCATTTTCATAATTCCGCCCATGTTGATAACGACATAATATTTCACCGGCACATTGATTAACTTAGAAACAGTGGCCATCGCCATCTTGGCACCACCAATTGAATAGGCAGCATTGATCTTCTCAACCGTCAGCTTATTAGAACTGCTGTCAGATGATGAAGAAGAACTACTTGAACTAGGATTAACCATCTGTGCCATTGTATCACGCGGAATTGAAATCAAGCTGTAGCGCTTTTTCTGCGGATTAACAATTGCCAGGATAATCGTATCGGTTCGGCCGCGCTTTTCAGTTCGGTTAAGCGCACCAGTATCCGTTCCCATTAAAAGGACGGCGAACTTCTTTTTACCATTAAATTCGCCCTTTTTAATTGAAACTTTGGTCTTAGAATCGTAAGTTTGATCAAATGCATTCTTGGTTTTGAAATAAACGTAGCCAAAATAAGCAAGTGCACCAACTGCTAATACAGCCACAATACTGATTATCCAAGCTAAAATATGATTCCTTTTATGATAATCGTTCGAGTATTTCTGAACTCGAGTATTTCCAGGTTTTTTGTTACTTTTCATCTCAAATACCTAATCATCAACTTTCAATGACGTTATTATAGCAAAAAAAGCAAGCAACTGCCGACCTGCTTTTCTATCTTATTAAAATCGTTATATTTTCGCTAAAGTGTAAGCGCTAATTTGAAAATTTGCTCGGTTTCACCATCTAATTCTACATTATTAACGCTGCAATTAATCATATCGTCGTCTTGCTGCAGCTTAAGATCGGTTGATTCAAGCGTCGCGGTATGATCAGCATCAGCCATCACGATCTTGCTGATGCTCTCGTCAGTTATCGGTGCCAATTGCGGCAAAGCCAATTTTAAAGTAAAAGGCATTTTTTTGTTTGAATTATTCTTCAAATCAAAAGAAATGTTTAATTGTGTTCCTTCAATTGAATAGGTAGTCATGATTTCAAAATGATATGGGAACTGCTTATAGCTTTCGGCTGAATCAATCAATGTCAGACTTACTCGCGCATCCCCTTTATCGACGACTGTCCATGGCAGCTTATTTGCCCAGTTGTTTTCGCGATCGATTTCCGGAAAGGAAATGATTGCTTTCCCTTGCTTTTCTCCGTTATCCAGATAATCGTAATTATCCTTTTTAGAAATTAAGTGGGCAATTCCTGCCCCATTCTCATTCACAGAGACTTGTAAGAGAGAATTCTCGATTGTTTGCATTGTTATTCTCCCATTCTTTCAACTAGTATAATGTTTTAAAGTTTTCCTTAAGATTAAAAATTAATGGCAATTGTTTGCTATTTATAATATAATATAACTGTTTCAAAAAATAAGAAATAAAAAGTAATTAATTTTTGGAGCAAGTTGATAAAAAAGGCACTTCCATTCGGGAGTGCCCTTTTTTGCGCTTTTTAAGAATCTACCAGTTGCTTAAAACTAAATTTCATAATCGATGCGGTCTTCACTAGCTTCGGTTAAGTCTGCAGCCACCTTAGCGACAAAAGAACCATCATCCGCTGTTTTTATTTCATTCATATCCGTTGGCTTTGGCAATTTTCGATGATTGTAAAGACGGCTTGCCAAAGTATCAGCTGCCATCTTCATTGCATCCTTTAAACCCTTTCCTTCGGTAATTGCACCTTTAACATCGGGAAAGCTGACAACATAAATATCATTACCAAGTGGTTTAAAAATTGCTGGATAAGTTACAATCTTGTGATTCAATTGACACGTCTCCTTTATCTTCGATATCTGTACATGTCTATGGTAACGCCAAAATTAAAAATAGGTACAAAAAAAGTCCTCAATCAGAATGATTGAGGACTTTAATTTAAACAACTAAAAATTAGTCGTCAAGCTTTTCCTTCTTAACAACGTCTAAGTGTTCATCGAAGGTGTAAACTACTGGTTCACCAGTCTTCATTTCAAGGTTCATGATGTCATCATCAGAAATGTTTTCGATGTACTTAGTCAAAGCACGAAGTGAGTTACCGTGAGCTGCGATAATTACGTTCTTGCCGTCAAGTAAGTCTGGAGCAATGTGATCTTCCCAGAATGGCATTACACGGTTTAAGCAAACGTGTAAGTTTTCGCATTTAGGAATGATGTGTGGATCCAAATTTGCGTAACGACGGTCATGTGCTTGACTGAATTCGCTGTCATCATCAATAGCTGGTGGCAAAACATCGTATGAACGACGCCAAATGTGAACTTGTTCATCACCGTACTTTTCAGCAGTCTTCTTCTTATTCAAACCTTGAAGAGCACCATAGTGACGTTCGTTAAGTCTCCAGGTCTTAGTTTCTGGGATCCAAAGTTGGCCACTTTCTTCCAATGCGTAGTGCAAAGTCTTGATGGCACGAGTTAATAATGAAGTGTAAGCTTGGTCAAATTCAAGGCCGTGTTCCTTGATTAAACGACCAGCTTTTTTAGCTTCTTCAACACCCTTGTCTGAAAGGTTAACGTCAACCCAACCAGTAAATTGGTTTGAAAGGTTCCATTCACTTTGTCCGTGACGGATCAATACTAATTTTGACATGAAATATCTCCTTTGAAAATTCAATGTTTCAACTATTATTTTACACGCTTCATTTAAAATTTCATAGGAATAAAACAAAAAAAGCTTAAGAAAGGTGCAAATATTCTCGTGGTAGAATAAAAGATAGTTTTATGCGAATAAAATAAAAATTAATATATATAGAAAGAAAATTTAAAGATGAAAAAAACAAAAGTTTTCAGTCTAATTACAACGATCTTGCTGGCAATCCTGACATTAACTGCCTGCTCAAATAAAAAATCTACTACAACTCAGAGCAGCACGCCGTCTGCCAAAACCATTTTAGCTAAAACACAAACGACGAAGTTCAGCAGCCTGCATGCTACTTGGCTTCAAACTGATAAGAACAATCAAACTCTGCAAAAGGCAGAGGCAAGCTACCAAAAGAAGCCCTTGATTATCTACGCTGATTTCACCACTAATTCCAACCATTACAAGATGTGGATCAACAGTAAAAATAATTATGTCCAAATGCAGGGCACTTCTTCTAAACGCTGGTTCAAGACCAAGCTGGGCAAGGCGTCATCTTATGCCCAATTAACCGATGACTTGGCTCAGTCAGCCTTGATGACTTTCAGCAGCAACTCTGCCAAATTATTTAAAGTTAAAAAGGCCACCAATGGTTACACTTTGACTTACAGCGGCAAGAATAAGACTTTATGGAGCGAAATTATTAAAAACAGCATGATCACTTCCGTGATCGGAATCGATACCAATAAAGTTAAACCAGGCAAGGTCAATGTTAAAATTGAAACTGATAAGAATTACAGTTTAACTGGCCTGACTATTGACGCTGCTTATAAAGAAAATAATTCTGAAAAGCACCTCAAGATAGTGATCGACAAGATCAACCAAGTTTCCAAAATGCAGATTCCTAGTTCAGTTACCAAGTCTGCTGTTGATCTTGGCAGCCTATCCAATTAAACTTAAGATAGTTATTTTCTAATATTATAGGAAAGAAGTTATTTAAGAATGAAAATAAGAAAGTTATGGCTATTGCCCATCTTGCTTTTAGGGCTGGTTTTGGCCGGCTGCAGCAACAAGTCAAATACCAAAAAATCAGCAACTGCTTTGACTAAAACGCAAGTTGTCCAAAAAGCCAAGAAGTCTTTTAAGAGCGGACAAGTAATTCAATCCGTTCGTTTGGCTACCGATACTTCAACCCAGTTGGTTACTGCCAATACGATTTTCGGTGGCAATAACGGCACGATTTTCCACATCACCAACCAGACTACCAGCAAGGGCAAGACCCAAAGCACTGAAGAATGGGTCAACATGAACAATGTCTTCATCAACGGCAGCAGTACTTGGTACAAGGCTAAATTAGACAGTTTGAGTGGCCACAGCTACGCAGAATTGGTCAATGCAATTATGGACAACAAGTTGATTCTTGACCCAAGTTCTAAGTTGGTGAAGGCTTATAAGATGACTCGCAAGGGCCAAACCTACACTTTAACTGCTAATTTAACTGATAAAACTTTGATGAAAAACGCAATCGAGCCAATCATTGCGACCGTCGGCCAAACTTCCGCTCAGGAATCTGTTTTCCGTCGAATCTTAAATTACGGCAAATTGAAGAACATGACCGTTAAGATGGTTGTTAAAAACAATAAATTATCAACCTTCACTGTCTTCGTAAACTTGAAGCTCGGCAAGTACATGACCGCCCGCTTTGGTCAAAGCTACGGCAACTTCGGCAGTCAAGACTTCTTGAAGGTGCCAACCAGCGTCCTTAATGCAAAGGCATTGCCAACAACCAAGAGCAGCAAGAAAAGTCCAAAATAAATAGGCTTACGCAAAAAGATCTCTTCCTTGAAGAAGAGATCTTTTTTCTTTATTCTTTTCCTAAAATCTGGCGAATATGATCAGCAGTTTCGAATTCACCTGAGAAGATCACTTCATCCCCTGGTTCAATCACTGTTGAACCGTGCGGCGAAAGCCAAGTGCTGCCACGACGAATTCGGCTGACCGTCATCTTGTCAACGAACTCCCAATCCATTAATTGCCGGCCAGTGTAGGCGGTATTGCGTACAACAACGGAATAGAGCACGTTCTTGGTGTCCGTCATTACCTGGTAAACCGCTGGCGATTCGATTAAGGCCCGCATCAGAGCTGAACGAACATTGGTAAAGTTAAAGATTTCAATGCCCGCTGCGCGCAAATCATTAATTGTTTTAGCTTCCGGCTGCTGCAGACGAACGATCACGCGTTTAACGTCCATCTTCTTAGCCATGCGACTCAGTTCGATATTCTTTTGATCGTTATGCAAAGCAGCGACGAAAATATCGCAGTCAAAACCACCTTCCTTTAAAAGAGCCTCCTGATTCAAGTCAGGAATAAAGGTTAAGTTTGACCGACTTTTGAAGGTATCATAGTTGTTCTGCTGGTTGGTGAACATCTTAATGGCATACCACTTGTCATGCAAATCGTGAACCACCGGCATGGTGAAAGTATTGGCACCAATCATGACTACCCGCTGCTTGATTCGATCTTCCGGCGTTAATTTGAAGCTGGAGTTAAAGACGATCGGGCAAACAATGCAGACGACAACCGCTGCCAAAATAAAGGCATCGGACTGCGTGCTGGTAATCACTTTCAAGCGCCGAGCAACCTGCAGCGTTGGCAAAACGATCGTAATCGTTGTTGCTGTCAAAAAGCCGCCGGCAAAGGCATTGCCATGGTCAAATTTACGCATGTAAACGGCGACCACCGGCATTTTTGCCAAAATCAAAAAGATAATCAAAACTGGCAAGAGCATGAGTGAAGTTGGATGAGCAAATAAGGTTCGCAGATTCAGTTTTACTCCCGTCATAATGAAGAAAATGGGAATAAAGAAGCCATAGCCGATTGAGGTCAATTTATCTTTGGTAGCTTCGCTAGGCTCAAGCAGCTTCATGACCATCCCTGCCAAAAAGGCACCTAAAATATTTTCGGCACCCACGGTTTCGGCCACTGTTACTAAAGCGAAGATTAAGAAAAAGGCTAAACGAATATCTAGCTGCGTGGTAGCCTTAGTTACTTTGACGAACCAGTTGTAGGGCTGCTGGAACCGCCATAATAAGAAAATTGCGGCCGCAAACAGCAGAATAATCAGCCACAATTGTTCAGCATTGCCACCATGGAGTGAGGCATAGACTGTTAACAACAATAATGGAATAACTTCGCCCATGACCGCCGTCAGCAAAATTGTTTGCCCAATCGGTCGACCTAAAATATCCTTTTCCTTTAGCGTCGCGATAACCACGCCAAGGGCAACAGTCATAAAGATAATCGTTGCTAGTGATACTTCGCTAAAGAGGCCAAACAGTTTTAGCAGAAATGCTAAAATCAAGGACATCACGGCAACCCCAATGAAGGCCCCAAAAGCAGTTTTCAATGGATCAACCATTTTTCCGCTCTGGCTGCGTATTTTTTGATTGTTTTTGCGACTCAACAAATCAAAGTCGATTTCCATCCCTGACAAAAACATCAGAAGAATCACGCCCAGATTTGATAAAAAACTCAGACTTGCGGTATTGCTGATGAGGTTGAAACCGCTGCTGCCCATAATTATGCCAACGATAATTTCGGCAACGGCAGTTGGTACGTTGTTGACTTTGAACCGCGCCATAAAAATTGGGATAACCAGCGCGAGCAAGACAACGAGAAAAAGTGATAGTTGTGACATCTCATTCATTCTCTCTTCCCTAAAAAAACAAAATCAATTATACAAAAAAGCCGCCAGCCGGCGACTTTAATCGTTTATTTTAAAAATTTTGTGCTTTGACAAATTGCGTTGGACTGATGGTGTAATACTTAATTCCGGCAATTGTTACTTTGCTTCCGTAGGTTTTAATTTGGCTGTTCTTCATCAGCTTGGTCTTGCCATCGGAAACGCCAACCGTATCGTAAATATACGAATTATGCTTCAATGTCCGCGTCGTACCATCGACATTGCCAACGGCAATGTACTCATTCGTCGCAATTTGGTAGTATTTCTTTTTATTAATAGTAGTAGACTTAATGACAGTGACAACTGTTCCGGCCTTTTTGCTTGCTTTGCCCTTTACCTTTTGGCCTTTGGAATTATAAATCGCAGCGTTATGAATAATTACTTTTTGGCCAGTTTTAGCAGTTGGGATCTTGACAATATTAGAAGCTGCAGATGCAGTTGAAGTTGCTTTCACCGTTACCTTATTTGATGTGCTGGCAGTATTGGTCTTGGCCGCCTGCAAATCATAGTAATATTTAATCAATTCAAAAAACTGATCCATACTGTAACCCCATTTAGCGAAGTAACCATCTGGATCACCATGGTTGGTACCGCCTAAGAATTTAGAAACAGCAGCATGGGACCAAATCGTACCTTCGCCTGTGCTGCAGGCATTAATTGGCTTTAAATTATAACGGTGCAAAATTTTAGCACACCAAATGGCATCATTGTTGACGCTTTTGGCGAAATAATCACGCGTTGTTTCTTCACAAAGCTCGATTTGAACGAAACGGTCGTTAGCCATTGGACCAGCGCCCCAAACCCCATAGTTAGGAGTCATCATTTGAATTACTTGTGAGTGATCAACGAAGGCATGCACGTAAGCATACATCGTATTCCATTCACGGTTGAAATAGATCGCTTCATCGTAAGCGGTGGCACCTGGATCGCCAGTTTCGTGAATTACGATCCCTTCTGGCTTACCGTTGTTGCGATAAACGATTTTATTTTTGGTATAAAACTTATTATAAGTAATATTTTCTGTTGCCAGCATCTTATATAGATAAGTAACGCCGACATAACTGTTTTGTTTTGCAATACTGTTAATCGCTACTGACGTGGTATCAGCTGCCTCTGCCTGGGTGACATTGAGCATGCCTAGTAAAGAAGCCGCAAGCAATGTTAAGCTAGTGACCATTTTTTTAAAATTCATTCACAGTCTTCCCTCGTTTCCCCTACTAAACTTGAGAGCAGTCACTATTTAGCAAAGTTGCTTTTCTTGACATATTGGCCGATACCAATCTTGTAGTATTTCTTGCCCATAATATTTACGGCACTACCATAGGTAGCAAGAGAACGATTCTTCTTGTAGACTAAATCATTGTCGCGGTTGCCACTACCATTGTAAACATAGGAATTACGTTTGAGCAGGCGCATTGTACCATCGATATTACCGGCAGCAACATAGGAATCTTTGCCGATTTGGTAATATTTGCGACCATTGATGGTCTTGGTGCCATAAGTGGTGATTACGCTGTCTTCTTTGAGTGCCTTAACTGTAGTGAGACGTTTGCCTTTGCTGTCATAAACGTATGCATTGTGCATCAAATTCTTTTTAACTACAGTAGCGTTGGTTGGTGCCTGAGTTGCAGGAAGAGCGGACTTGGATTCAAGAACAGTTGAGTTAACCCAGCCCTTACCGGCAATGTGCATCCGTTTGGAACCATTATAATAGGTAATCGTCTTATCAACAGTTACTGTTTCACCCTTCTTGATGGAACCAGATTTAGTTGAAACGCTGTGGTCAGTTGGCCAAGTATAGGTTGCAGCAGTAGTTGCAACTTTGTAGGACTTGGCGGTCTTAGAAATAGTTGGATCATACTTAGTCAAATTATATTGCGTAATTTGTTGATCCAAATTAGTGTTGTAATTTTGATCAGTTGCGTAGGTACCAGTTAAGGCCTTAGTAGCGGCAGCATAGCTTGAAGCATTTTCGATCCAAGCATCTGAATAACGAGTTGGCTGCCAACTTACACCAAGACGCAGCTTCTTACCATTATCATCAAATGAATCTTCGTAAGAAGTGTACTTTCTGAAAGAAGCAGTAATATAGTAGCTCTTACCGCTGCTATCTTCTTCACGAGTCGTGGCACTATAGGTAGCACCAGTCCAATCATCGCCAGCCTTCATCCCGAATAAATTGTTGGCTTCGGTAGCAAGGGTTGACTTACCCCAATCTGATTCAACGATTGCTTGGGCAATCATAACAGATGGATATACTCCGTATTTTTTCGCAGCCTTTTGTGCTTGAGTAGCAGCTTTAGTAAGAAAAACTGATTCTGTGGCAGTCAGGGTTGCGGCTTTTACTGTGTGACCTTGTACTGTCTTAAAATTCGATAGGTTATTAATTGCTGGAATAGCGGTTCCTGAGAGAACTGCTGCGGCAACGAAACCAGTGATTAATTTCTTTTTCAAATGGGGTTCCTCCTTAAGATAACAATTCTATTGTATCTGCTTAAGGAAAGCTTAACAACTCTAAACATTTCTTTGCAATCAAAATATAATAATTCTCTATTTATTTGTAACAAAAACGCCCTTTTGTATCGGATACGCGATTTACGCGGGCGAAAAATTCGTTTTGTACATTATAGGCTCCGGTCATGCTAAAGCCTATGGCCTATTACATTTTTGTAATTTCAAGGAGAAAAAGACCACATGAAGAAAAATTTAAGAATTGTTAGTGCTGCTGCTGTTTCTACTGTTTCAGCTGACGCCACTACTGGTAGTAACTATACTGAAATTAACTTAGGTTCTACTACTGCTGATGTTGCTGAGAACCCAGTAGATGTTACTCCAAGCTTTACTCTGACTGGTGTGAGCCATAACATTAAGGGTAGCCTTAAGGGTACTATTTCAGCAACCTTTGGTGGCAACACCTACACTGCTAACTTAAAAGGTGCAAACGGCAACGGTGATGTAATTATTAGAGGTGCTAAAAAGAACACGAAGTGGGATGCTGCTGATGTTTTAACTGGCCATACGTACAACATTGATATCAAGAATGTTGGCTTTAACTTTGGCTCAGCTAACGCAAACAAGGAAGTTACTATTGCTTCATCAAACAGTAACGTTACATTATCAAGGATGACGGTCCGATATTTAGAAGCGATTGGTTCGGTGCTAAAATCGAAGATAGCGATAGTCGAACGAATTCTAACTATATACTTGTTGTTGACGGAGAACATTCTTCTGAACCCCGCGTCATTCTTTTACATTTTTTGATATTTTCCACACTTAACTCGCAGTATTTATGTATTTTACCGTTCATTCATATAACTCGGTAAAATTACCGAGTATTTCAGAATATCAGATAGTGGTGGAGATGTCTATAGTTTTTTAAATAAAAATTAGATACAAAAAAGCCGAAGCTTTCGCTTCGACCTTTTTATTAATTAGCGCTTGCTAACTACTTATTAGAAGTTTGCCACCTTTACGTATTGGGTTTTACCAATTCTGTAGTAAAGCTTGCCATTAGCTAACTTAACTGCTGAACCGTAAGTAGTTACTGATGAACCCTTCTTCAAGGTTACCTTGTTAGCACGCTTCTTTGAAGTCTTGTAAACGTATGCGTTGTGCTTCAAAGTACGTGAAGTACCAGTAACGTTACCTGCAGCAATGTACTTGTCTTCGTTAGCAATCTTGTAGTAGCTCTTGCCGTTGATAGTGTAAGTCTTCAAGCCGTTTGAAGCTGAAGAGTCAGATACCAAGTTTACTGAGCTGTAAGTTGGAACCACGTCAGTACCTACACGCTTGCCGTTCTTGTCGTAGTAGTAAGCTGCGTGCATAACAGTCTTAGATACGCTAGGTTCAACAGTTGACTTACCATTTGGAACAGTTACAACTACAGGTAATGAAGCAGTCTTACCGTTAACGTCTGACTTAGCATTTAAAGTTACAGTGAATGTGTCTGGTGCTTCAAAGTCACCAGCAGCGTCTACCTTGATACCAGCCTCTTCAAGTTCAGCCTTAACATCGTCAACAGTAGTAGTTAAGTTAACGTTGTTAAACTTACCATCTTGAATTTGAACTGGTCGGTATTGCTTTGTTAAGTTATCAAGAAGAGTCTTTACATTAAGCTTGCCGTTTTCAGCAAGAGTCATGTATGAACCCTTGGTCTCGGTCATGCCTGAGTTAGTGTTGTAGAAACTTACATTGTTATTATTAGTAGCATCATATGCCTTAATGTGTTCTACTACAAAAGTTAATTCTCTAGCATTACCAAATTGGTCTAATGTTACAGTATTACCATCACCAACCAGACTACCATGATCTGACGACATAGTAACATTCGTAGGCAAATTGAAAGTTACTTTCTTATATGCGTTAGCTGAACCAAAGCTGAAGCCAACACCGCTAAGAGTCATCTTGTATTCATTACCAGCCTTTACGTATACATCGTTGTATTTGCTGTTCCAGTCACCAAGATGGTTTATAATTTGCTTGCCATCATTGTAGTAGATAGGAGTGATACCTGATTGACTAGTTAAATTAACTCTTTTAGCAGCATCAACTACATTAGCGCTTACTGTAGTACCGTTAAGTGAAGCTTCAAGAGTACCTTGAAGAGTTGCAGGAGTAGTAACTACACCATTAGCACCAATAGCACCAGTCAAAGTAAATGATGGAGTTACATTAACAGTATCCTTAGATTCACTAACAGAACCTGCACCACTTAAGTTAACAGTTGGCGTGTTAGTAGTAGTTGCAGTAGCAGTAGTATCAGCGTTAACTGGCATAGCAGTTGCAGCAATAGGTGCAACAGCTAATAAAGCAGCAGCAGCGCTAACAATTCTTAAATTTTTCTTCATGTGGTCTTTCCTCCTTGAAATTACAAAATTGTAATAGGCCATAGGCTTTAGCATGATCGAAGCCTATAATGTACAAAATTCTTCGAGCAAGATCATAAGGTTATAACTCTTATGAGGTAGTAGTCTTGCTGAAGGATCAGCATGCGTACAGGCGACACGCCTGAAGCATAAGCCCTATTACTTACCACGATTCATATTGTACTAACCTCTGCCCTAAAAGGCAAGCAGAATACCTATTATTTTTATTTTGTAATAACTAAAAAATTCCGATTTTTTCGCCAATTTTAATTCAATTAACTAAAAAACGTCGATATAACAAGAAAGACAGGGGCGACCCTGTCTTTATATTATCTTTATAATTCCTTTATAAAATCATAAATTTTACAAGTGTTTGACAGAAAATAGGTAATCTGTAACATAACTTTTCCCTACCACCGACGTTTTTTTCAATCGGTCGATCAATTCGTCAAGCTCGAAATATATCTCTAAACTAGTTTTGCCCACCTGCAGTAGCTGCAGAATCATCGAAGATGTCTGCAACAGTACGGTCAACGTATGCAGCAGCATGAGCACGAGCATAAATTTGTA
>NZ_ADNY01000029.1 GCF_000178475.1 Lactobacillus amylolyticus DSM 11664
TTCCTCTTGGTCCTGCAAACAGAAACGCATGTGAAATTGTATTTCGTTTTATCGCATTTTTAAGAGTATCGGTAATCGCGGTTTGGCCAACTACACTATCAAAAGTGCCTGGACGCCATTTCCGATAAAGTGCTTGATAAGCCATGAATTCTCTTTCCCTAGTAAAAAACTCTTAACTCTTTAAAAGAGTTAAGAGTTTGTAATTGTCTAATAAAAGGCACATGCCTGAACAACCTTAGTGCTGCTACCCTCCGGTCCTGACACAATTCAGAGGTCAGACATTGCCCAACAAATATAATAGCGTATTTCGCGTGAGATTTCTACTATTAACTATTTTTCTTCTGAATTATTTTTGGCTTCCTTTTGCTTTTTGCGAATTGCCCGAAAAAAGTCTGTCAGCATCTGACTGCACTCATCTTGATATAGTCCCCGAATAACCTGAGGATGATGGTTAAATTTTTCTACGGTAAACAGGTCAACTACACTGCCGGCAGCTCCTGCTTTTGGGTCCATCGCTCCAAAATAAACATCCTTGATTCTGGCGTTGATAATCGCACCGGCACACATGGGACAAGGTTCGAGTGTTACGAATAAGCTGCAGTCGATCAATCGCCAAAAGCCAATATTTTTGCAAGCTTCACGAATGGCAATCATTTCTGCGTGCTGCGTTGCATCTTGATCAAGCTCACGCCGATTGTATCCTTTACCAACCACTTGTCCATCAGGTGCAACCACAATTGCTCCGATTGGCACCTCATCTTGTCTCTCAGCTTTTTTAGCTTCAATAATGGCTAACTGCATATACTTCTTTTTTTCGTCATTAGAAAGCAATAATTCTCCCCCTCAGAAGATTGATTATTACTCATCATAACAAAAAAACAATCGCTTGGTTAACGATTGTTTTTCATTTTAACTTATAAAGTACTAATGTTGCGATTTCTAAAGTAATGGTAGAAAAAGATTCCTTCTACAATCATGTAGAGAGCAGTTAAACCTGCTGGAGTAGCTGTTTCGTTATCGCCTAAAATCCAACCAAACATAAAAATACCACCAATAATGAATAAAACTGCGACTAAATACTTAATAAACTTTTGCATAACAATCACCCTTATAACTTTATTTCTTGTTTCCGCTACCATTATAAAAAGCAAAAATATGAAAGCAAAGCATTTTTGCAAAGTCCAATACTACTCTAATGAGGGTTTCAGCGCTTTTTATTTAATTCATTATTTAATTATTATTTTTGTGCTTTTAAGATGTAATAACCCTTATCTCTTTGCAAAATTTCGCAGTTGCCAAAAGTAGCTTTTAATAATTTGCGTGCGCTTGGTTCGCCCTGCTTTTTTTGAATTACCACAAGTAAAATGCCGTCTTTTACTAAATGATCAGCTGCACCCGCTAAAATTGCAGAAACGACTTTTTTACCGGCACGGATCGGTGGATTAGTGATAATTAAGCCAAATTTTTTGCTTTTATCCACCTGTGCATAAACATCTGAAGAATAGATTTCCACATTATCGATGTGATTAAGCTGAGCATTTCTTTTAGCCAATTTAAGACCACGCTCATTAACGTCGACCATTTCTACGGTCTGGTTTGGCCAAAACTTTGCCGCAAATAAGCCTAGTGGACCATAGCCTGTCCCGACATCAAGAATTCCGGCATCCGGAAAAGTCACATTGTGCATAGCCTTGATGAGTACGCCTGAGCCATAGTCAACCCGCATTTTTGAAAAAACGCCTGCATCAGTATTGAATTTTAAATCCACATCCGCCACGTGGTAATCCACAACATGTTCATCATGGGCAGCATCAGGATTTACGGCAAAATACATTTGATTCTTTTCTGCACTCATTTTCTATCTCCTTTATTTTTAAGCCAGTCCTTAAAATGATGCCATTCACTGCTGTTTTGTTGTTCTTTAATAGCCTGAATTTGTTCCTTCAAGTCTTCGTTTTGTTGAGCTAAATTATCATTCTTTTTTTCAAGTTGATTTAATTTTTTAAGGATTAATTTTAAACTTTTTTGTGTTTCGCTCTGCGTTGTGACTGAATTTTTTCTCATAAAATATGTCGTCAGAGAACTGGAAACCATTTCCATCATGCCAACGCCAATGATAATCATGACTAAAACAACGAATTGTCCGATCATTGTATGCGGTACAAGTGTATGCGTTGAAATATCGCCATAACCTACTGTGCTGGCAGTTGTTATTGCCCACCAAAAAGCTCGATTAAGAGGAACATGTTCAATAATTGAAAAAGCAATACTGAAATAAAGCATGTACAGGATGCCATTGTCCATTTATAAGTTTTAGTTTGAGTATAGGTATTATCTTTAAACACACTTTTATTTTAAAGAAAAGAATGGACTCTGCAAAGAGCAGAGTCCATTCTTTTTATAATTTTGCCTAACGGCATCAATTATTTAAGGGTTACAGTTGCGCCAACGCCTTCAAGTTGTTCCTTGATCTTGTTAGCTTCATCTTCTGAAGCGCCTTTCTTAACGATAACTGGAGCACCGTCAACCATCTTCTTGGCATCAAGCAAGCCCTTGCCAGTGATGTCACGAAGTTCCTTGATAACCTTAACCTTTTCTTGACCTGCTTCAGTCAATTCAACGTCAAAGCTTGACTTAGATTCAGTAGCACCTGCAGCACCTGCAGCTGCAACTGGTGCAGCAGCTGAAACGTCAAATTCATCTTCAATAGCCTTTACAAGGTCGTTCAATTCAAGAATTGAAGCGCCCTTTAAATCTTCAATAATCTTATCCTTATCTAAAGCCATTATAAGTATCCTCCGAAATTTTAGAATTTAGATATTATTTACAATAATAATTATTCTGCTGAACCTTCGTCTTCAGACTTAGAATCAGCAACAGCCTTAACAACATATGCAACCTTGCGAATAGGATCTTGTAAGCAAGAAACAAGCATTGAAAGCAAACCTTCGCGGCCTGGAATAGCAGCGAGTTCTTTGATTTCGTCTTTTGAAGTTAACTTTCCTTCAAGCATACCACCCTTGATTTCAATAACGTCGAAATCATCTTCGTACTTAGAAACGATACGAGCTGGTTCAGTAACATCATCAGCGTTATCAGTGTAGATAACAGCAGTAGGGCCAACGAAAGTATCGTCAAGGCCTTCGATGCCAGCCTTAGCAACAGCACGCTTCAAGTAAGTGTTCTTGATAACTCTCATCTTAACGTCGTTATCACGAAGTTCCTTACGCATGTTGGTTACTTCTTCAACAGTCAAACCTAAGTAGTTGATAACCAAGATAGCCTTAGCATCCTTAAGTTCATCGGCAAAAGCATTAACAAGCTTTTCTTTTTCTGCAATAGCAGCTTTACTCAATTGATTTCACCTCCATGATGACATTAATAAATTCTATAAGGCCTAAAAAACTCCATGCCGAAAGACATGGAGCATTAAAATCTTCATTATCTTCTGGCCTCGGCGGGATTTTGAGGCGTCATGCCACCCGAGTCTTAGGTAGAATTTACTTTAAATAGTATAACAGCCTATTTTGCTTCTGGCAAGGAAATATTTTAAAATTCTAGATTGTTTTCTCTTCGGTGGCATTAGTTAATTCATTTAATTCACCAGTGGTCTTGTAAACAACCCACATTGCCAAATTAACAATATGATCACCAATTCTTTCAAGCAATCTTGTTACGACAAAATAGCTTGAAGAAGCAACTGCTGCCGAAGGATCGTTTTCAATTCCGTCAACAATCAGTTTTCTAGCCTTAACATAATCCTCGTCAATAGCTGCATCTCTTGATGCAACATCTTTGGCCATCTTTTCGTCATCCTGGACATATGCAGTTAAAACTTGAATCAACATGTGTCTGACATTATGAGTCATGTTTGAGATGATCTCCTCAACATCCGGAATTCGTGGATTGCCTTTTACTCTGATTGTTTCAAGAGCAATACTCATCGCATTTTCCCCGATTCTTTCCAAATCAGTTGTTGCTTTCAAAATACTGATCACTACTCTAAAATCGGTTGCAACAGGTTGCTGCAAAGCCATTAACTTTAATGCTTTCTTTTGAATATCCAAAGATTCATGTGGGATTTTTTCTTCATCATCGACAATTGACTGTGCTCGCTTTTTATCGTGAGCGACGAATGCTCTAGTTGCATGATCAATTTCATCATTAACTAACACACCCATTTCCATAAATTGGGTATTTAATTTCTTTAATTCATCTAAAAATATTTCGTGCATCTTATTTCTCCATTGGTTTAACCAAAACGACCGTTAAGGTAATCACTTGTAATTTGCTTTTTAGGTGCAATGAACATTTCTTCAGTTTTGCCTGCTTCAATTAAATTACCGTTCATCAAAAAGGCTGTTTGATCCGAAATTCTACCGGCTTGCTGCAAGTTATGCGTAACCATGATAAACGTATATTTACGCTTCAGGTCCATTAAAGTTTCTTCAACCTCAGAACTTGAAATTGGATCAAGAGCACTCGTAGGCTCATCAAGCAAAACTACTTTTGGCCGAATCGCCAACGCGCGTGCGATACAAATTCTCTGCTGTTGTCCGCCGGAAAAAGCTTGTGCATTGCGTTTTAAATTATCTTTAGTTTCTCTCCAAATTGCGGCCTGTTTAAGACTTTCTTCTACTCGCTGATCAATTAATTCTTTATCTTTAATACCGGCAATTCTCAAGCCATAAGCAATATTGTCATAAACTGAGAACGGAAACGGAGTTGGTTGTTGAAATACCATGCCAACTTCTTTACGCAATTCAACTAAATCCATTTTAGGGCTATAAATATCTTGTCCTTCAAACAGAATTTTTCCAGTAATGTTGATATTTTCAATATCATCATTCATTCGATTCAAGCAGCGCAAAAAAGTGGATTTCCCACACCCTGAAGGTCCAATCAAAGCGGTCAATTCATCTTCATGAAAGTTCAAACTGATGCCATGTAATGCTTCATAGCTGCCATAACTCAGTTTGACATCTTTTGCAGTAATAACGTCCTTCATTATCTTTCCTTTATCCAAAACTACCCTGAATGTAATCTTCTGTTAACTTGCCTTTAGGATTGGTAAAGATCTCATCTGTTGAATTATACTCAATAACATGTCCTAAATGGAAGAAAGCAGTATATTCACTGATTCTTGAAGCCTGCTGCATATTGTGCGTAACCATGACCATCGTATAATTGGAACGCAGTTGTTTCAAAGTATCTTCCAATTTTGAAGTAGATACGGGATCTAACGCACTAGCTGGCTCATCAAGTAAAAAGGTTTGACTGCTAAAGCCCGAGCAATGCAAAGGCGTTGCTGCTGACCGCCGGAAAGGGCCAATGCGCTTTTATCAAGCTTATCTTTTACTTCATCCCAAAGAGCAGCAGCACGTAAACTTTCTTCAACAATTTGATTCAATTTCTGTTTATCGTTTTGACCATTAGCCTTTAGGGCATAGGTAATATTTTCACGAATTGATTTTGGAAAAGGATTTGGTCGCTGAAAGACCATGCCAATATTCTTCCGTAATTCATAAACATTGATATTCTTCTGATTTACGTCTAAGCCATGGAACATAATTTTGCCATCAACTCTAGCTACCTGATCATTCATTCGATTTAAGCAACGTAAGAAAGTTGATTTCCCTGACCCAGAACCACCAATTAAAGCGGTAATCGTATTTTTCTTAAATTGTAAACTGGCATCAAACTGTTTTTGAATCGTTCCCCCATAAAAAACACTTAAGTTTTCGGTATAAAGGGCACGATCTTTTTTATCAAAAGTTTTAATATAGCTTGGTTGATCGATAATTTCCATTCGCAACACCTACTTTGCTTTAGCTGCTGTCAGCTTTTGGTACAGCTTATTACCTAAATAACGTGCACCTAAGTTGAACAAAATAACTACAATCACTAATAAAGCTGAAGTTGCGGCTGAAACAACGGTTGCATCTGGAATAATACCTTCGGTATTTACTTTCCAAATATGAACCGCTAGGGTTTCGGCTGGACGCATAACATTTAAAAAACTGGTTGGACTAAATGGATTCCAGTTAGAGTAATTAACAGTTGATCCACTTTGTCCGGCTGTATAAATTAAGGCAGCTGCTTCACCAAAAATTCGGCCGGCACTCAAAATCAATCCAGTTAGTATTCCTGGCAATGCTGCTGGAAGAACAATGCCTCGAATCGTTTTCCAATTAGACAGACCTAACGCAAGCCCCGCTTCACGCTGAGATTGTGGTACGCCATTTATTGCCTGCTCCATGTTGCTTGTCAAAATTGGCAAATTGAAGAAGGTTAAAGCTAGTGCACCAGAAATAATTGAGAAGCCTAAACCAAATTGAACGACAAATAGTAAATAGCCGAATAAGCCCACAACAATTGATGGCAATGAACTTAGAATTTCAATCGTTGTTCTAATCAAACTGGTAAACCAATTATCACTTGCATACTCAGATAAGTAGATTGCAGCTCCTAAAGCAATTGGAAAAGAAATGATTGTCGTCAAAATCAACAAATAAATTGAATTAAACAGCTGATCCCGAACGCCGCCCCCTGCTTGATAAGAAGAAGCCTCAGATGTCAAAAAGTGCCATGAAAGATGCGGAAGGCCGGTCCATAAAATGTTCCCAAGGATGCCTGCCAAAATCAAAACTACAATGGCTACCAACCAGTAAATAACCCAGGTAGCGATTTTATCAGTATTTTTCGCCTTCATTATTTGCTGCCCTTTCTACCAACTAATCTAACCAAGAAATTAAACACTAATGACATAATAAGCAAAAGTAGAGCTAATGACCATAAAGCATTATTCGGCAAAGTTCCCATTACTGTATTGCCCATTTGACTAGTCAATTGACTTGTTAAAGTAGCTGAAGGACTAATCAAATTTGCTGGCATGAGAACCGCATTACCAATAACCATTTGAACAGCTAATGCTTCGCCAAATGCTCTCGCCATTCCGAAAATTACCGCCGTTAAAATCCGCGGCGTAGCCACCTTTAAAGTTACTTTATGAATTGTCTGCCATTTTGTTGCTCCTAAGGCAAATGAAGCTTGACGAAATTGCTTAGGAACTGCTTTTAAGGCATCAACCGTTAAGGAGGCAATCGTTGGCAAAACCATTACAAATAAAACCAGGGTAGCCGCTAAAATACCAAACCCGGTTCCACCGAAGATTTTTCTAATCGTTGGCACGATAATGGTTAAACCCAAAAATCCGTAAACCACGGACGGAATCCCTACCAACAGTTCAATGACAGATTGCAAAAAGCTGGCACCCTTTTTGGATGTATATTCAGTCATAAAGAGTGCTGCTGCGATTGCAAATGGTGTCGCCACAATTGCAGCCAGCAAGGTAACGGCAAATGATGTGACAATCATTGCAGCAGCGCCGACGTGATTTTTACCTTCACTTGGATCCCAGTCAGTTGAAGTTAAAAAGTGAAATACATTGACATGATCACTAACAAAAGTAGATAATCCGTGGACACCAATAAAACCAATTATAGAAATAACCAACACGATAATGAGGCCGATTGCTGCATAAGTTAAACCTTTGCCCCAATATTCTTGGTGCGTTTCTTTAGAAGGTTGCGTTAGCTTTTTGATATTGACATCGTTAGGACCAATTTGATTTATCTTAACGTGTGGTACTTGTTGTTCAGCGATTGCTTGATCAACAACTTGTTTTAATTCGTCTTTTTTCTTCATTTTCCTTTAGTTGCCTATCTTAGTAACTTGATTGTTGCTATCTCTTTCTACCTTCATATCCTTAATACTTAAATAGCCGATCTTCGGAATTAAATCCTCCTGTACTTTGCTTCCTAACATGTAATCAATAAAGTCTTGCGTTGCTTTGCTTGGCTTTAGCTTCGTGTACATATGCTCATAACTCCAAAGTTGCCATTTATTCGTTGTGATATTTTGATTGGTAGGTTGGATGTTATCAATACTCAATTTTTGAATATTTTGATCATTTGCATAAGGGAAAGAAATGTAGCTAATTGTTCCCGGCGTTGAAGCAACAATCTTTTTTACTGTTCCATTAGAATCTTGTTCTTGCGCAGCAACCGGCTTTTTGCCTTTAAGGACGATATCTTCAAAAGTAGTCCGAGTCCCGCTGCCTTTGGAGCGATTAATAACAGTAATTGACTCATTTTTGCCGCCGACTTGTTTCCAATTAGTAATTTCACCAGTAAAAATCTTTTGCAGCTGCGTTAAAGATAAGTTTTTAACACCAACATCTTTATTGACTATTGGAACAATTCCAACGACAGCGATTAAATGATCCTTAAGCTTTTTTGCATTAATTCCACTTTGCGTTTCGGCAAAAACATCGGAAGTTCCAATTTGGACTGCACCGGCTTGAATTTGACTTAATCCAGTACCAGATCCTCCACCTTGAACTACAATATTGCTGCTTGGATGTGCAAGGCGATAATCATTGCCGGCCTGTTCAGCAAGCAATTGCATCGCACTTGAACCAACAACTGTAATTCGTGAACTATTATTTTGGCATCCAGTTAAAAAAAACAGCAGTAATAAACAAACTGTAATTATTCCGCCAAAGTGATGTTTATGCATGAGTGGCTCCTTTTTACTTACTTAAATTCAATTAATGATACCATAGAAAAAAAGCGCCTCGCAATACACGAGACGCTTTTATTGATTAATTTTATTAAACTAGTTCAAGTTTAATGGATCAAGCTTGATCCCTGGACCAAAGGTTGCTGAAACAGCAACGCTCTTGATGTATTGACCCTTAGCGGATGCAGGACGAGCACGTAAGATTACGTCACGTAAAGCATCAAAGTTTTCTACTAATTGATCAACAGTAAATGAGACCTTACCAATAGCAACGTGAATAGCAGCTTGACGGTCTAGACGGTATTCTACTTGACCAGCCTTAACGTTCTTAACAGCCTTTTCTATGTCCATAGTTACAGTGCCAGTCTTAGGGTTTGGCATCAAGCCCTTAGGTCCAAGGATACGACCTAAACGACCAACCTTAGCCATCATCATAGGGGTTGCTACAACAACATCAAAGTCCAAGTAACCGTTTTGAATCTTTTCAACTAATTCATCAGAACCAACTTCGTCAGCACCTGCGGCCTTAGCTTGTTCAGCTTGTGGACCTTCAGCGAATACGATAACCTTTTGGGTCTTACCAGTACCGTTAGGTAAAACAAGTGAACCACGAATTTGTTGGTCTGCTTGCTTAGGATCAACACTCAAATTGTAAGCAACATCAACTGAAGCGTCAAAGCTTGCATATGAGGTTTCCTTAACAAGTTCCATAGCTTCTTTTACTGAGTAAAGCTTGTTTGAATCTACTTTTTTAGCAGCTTCTAAATATTTCTTACCATGCTTTGGCATGTGATTTCCTCCTTGTATATGTGGTCAAACGAGTTTTCTCTGAACTCTCCCACCTAATGTGTTACTTAAGCTCCTAAATAACCGGATTAGTCTTCGACTTCGATACCCATACTTCTAGCGGTACCTTCAACCATACGCATAGCAGCTCCAATATCAGCAGCGTTAAGGTCTTTCATCTTAGTCTCGGCAATTTCCTTGACTTGGTCCTTAGTTACCTTACCAACTTTCTTGGTATTAGGTTCACCAGAAGCCTTCTTGATCTTAGCAGCTTGCTTAAGCAAAATAGCTGCTGGTGGAGTCTTAGTAATGAATTCGAATGAACGATCTTCATAAACTGTAATAACTACAGGGATAATCATGCCTTTTTGGTCAGCAGTTCTAGCATTGAAGTCCTTAGTGAAACCTACAATGTTAATACCAGCTTGACCCAAAGCAGGACCAACTGGAGGTGCAGGTGTTGCAGCACCAGCTGGGATTTGTAACTTAACTACGTTAATAACTTTCTTTGCCACGGTCAAAACCTCCTTGATTCCGTGATGCGGTTAAAATGGGGAATTTACCTATTTCTCCTCCCACAATAATAAACGTACTTTAGTATCTTACCATGGTTTAACCGCAATTACAACAACTAATTATCTAGTTTATTCTTCATCAAGCTTCTTTACTTGATCGTAATCTAATTCAGCTGTCGTTGCTCGACCAAACATGTCTACTGAAACATAAAGCTTGTATTATCTGGTTGAATATCGGTGATCTTACCAACTATGCCGTTAAAGGCACCTTCAGTAATCGTAACATGTTCACCCAATTCGAAGTTGACAGTTGGCTTCTTCTTTTCTGGTTGACCTTGTTGGTTAAGCAAACGTTCTACTTCTTCTGGAAGAAGTGGTGAAGGTTTGGAACCACCACCATGAGAACCAACGAATCCAGTAACGTTTGGGGTATTTCTAACGACGAACCAGCTTTCATCAGTCATTACCATTTCAACCAAAACGTAGCCTGGGAAAATCTTTTCTTCAACTTCTTGTTTTTTGCCACGAACAGTTTCAACCTTTTCTTTTTCTGGAACCATTACACGGAAAATGTAGTCTTGCATTCCCATGCTTTGTGCACGTGACAATAAGTCAGACTTTACTTTGTCCTCATAGCCAGAATATGTGTGTAAAACATACCATTGTTTTTTTGCTGTTTCGACCATTTAAATATTTCTCCTTAAATTATTGCAAACAAAAAAAACCTCGCAAATGAGGTTTTCTTAATCAGTTAGCCATATTATACCACGGTCTGATTTTGTTAGCTATTATTATCTTCTTTACATAACTGCTTGAGTCAATGCACTGAAAGCCCAGTCAAGTGCACCCAAATAAATGGCAAACAAAATTGAACTCACAATAACAATCATAGTATCGTGACGATTTTGTTTGTAAGTTGGCCATGTAACTAATTTCATTTCATGTCCAACACTCTTAAAGAACTTAAACATTCTCTTACCTCGTTTCTTTATGTAAAGTCATCTTGCCGCAATGTTTGCAAAACTTTTTCAATTCAAGTCGCTGAGTGCGATTTTTGCTTGCGGTGATTGAGTAATTGCGTGACCCACAGACGCTGCAGGCTAAGGCTGCTTTTCTAACTGCCATAATCTCACTTCCAAACTTAAATTATTTTAACAGGATTAATTCAATAAAGCAATTAGTCTTAATTTGTAAACAAATCTGGATGCCGAGTTTGAAAGGCTGCGATTTTTTGATAACTATGACTAATTTCTTTTTCTACCTCATGATAGATAGGGATCAATTCTTGATAAATTTTTACATCTTTATCATTTGGAAAATAAACTTTATCTTCTTTAACAAAATTGCCAATTTCATTTAGCTCATGATTCATCCCTAGAGCAAGACGCGCTAAAAACATGGCCGCCAAAGTACCACTTTGATTGTTTTTCAATGCGGTGACTGGCAGATTAAAGACGTTAGCCAGCATTTGTCTAACAAAATTGCTTTTTACAAAACCACCCGTAACTCTAATCGTTTGTGGCTTGCCAATATTTTCCGTGATAGCATGTGAGGCCCCTAACAGATTAAAAACAATCCCCTCGATAACGCTGCGTGCTATCTGCGGTTTAGTATGATTACGCGTTAGTCCGACAAAAGAGCCTTTAGCATCAGCATTCCAAATGGGTGCCCTTTCTCCGCCTAAATATGGATGAAAAATCAGACCACCACTGCCAGCAGGAACAGTCTGAGCAATATTCAAGAAATCTTCGGCTGTTTCATCAGCATTAAAAATTGTTTTGCGTGCCCATTCAAAAATAATCCCGCCGTTATTTACAGGTCCGCCAATTAAATATGAATTATTATTTGCCGGGTAGCAAAAAAATCTGGTCTTTTTATCAATCACTGGCTTATTTACTAGCGTTCTGACTGCTCCTGATGTGCCGACATTAAGGGCAAAATTATTTTTATTTAAAACAGCGACACCGATTGTAGACAAGTAGCCATCGCTCGCTCCTAGTACGATTACCGTGTTGGAATTTAAATTTAATTTTTGACGATATTCATCATTTATCCAAGAAATAATTTGGGTTGGGTTGGTTAATTTGGGTAATTGTTCTGTATCCAAATCTAACTGAGCTAGAATTTCTTTATCCCATGTTAAAGTTTTTAAATTAAGCATCCCGCTGCCGGCCGCCATAGGAATGTCTTCCCATATTTCACCAGTTAAGCGATAAATTAAATAGTCTTTTATTCCTATCCAGTATTTTGCTTTTTTATAAAGCTGATGATTATTCTCCTTAAGCCACAACAATTTATAAACTGGTGCCATCGGATGAATCGGTATGCCGGTGTGTAGATAAATTATTTGTGCAAGGCCAGTTGCTTTGGCCTTAGCAACTGTCTCTTCGGCACGATTATCCGCCCAAGTGATGCTGTTAGTTAATAATTTTTTATTTTCATCTAAACCAATCAAGGAATGCATCTGGCTTGACCAGGAAATTGCCAAAATTTTGCCATTCGCTTTTTGGGAAAGTTTATAAATAATTTGCTGAACAGCATCAAAAATCACTTCTGGATCTTCTTCAGCCTGACCAATTTCATCTTGAATCAAAGGATATGGAATGCACATTTCAAAAATTTGACTGCCATTTTCATCATAAAGCACGCCTTTGGTTGCGGTCGTGCCAACATCCATGCCAATTATGTAGTTCATATTTTTTGAATAAAACTTCTTCCAATATTTAGATAATTAATTTTCAAAATTATAGCAGATTATAAAAAAGAGCACAAAAAAACAGCTACTAATCAGTAGCTGTCATGGTGGTCAAACAAAGCGTGACCACTGTGCGTAGAACATTGTTTTTAGTCGGATTTACTTCTTAAGATTTTCGTTGACGAAGGCTTTAATTTTATCGTCAGAGTCTTTCAAAAATGGAAGCATATCTTCCTCCGTCTTCATGGTATCTCTACCATTCTTTTCCATGAAATAGTCCCAAAGGGCATCTCTAACTGGTAACTTTGAATCGCTCCAGTCAAAAACTTCGTTCATGTGACGGTCTAACAATGCAGTCTTAATAATTTCGTCTGTCATCTTAAATTACCTCCTAAAATATTCTACGAGATATATTATACCAAAGATAGCAGTTATCAGCTAGCGATTACTGTCCATTTACTTAACTTGATCAAAGACTGCTTTCAATAATTTTTGATAAGCACGTTGACCTGCGCGCTTGATTTTCTCAATTGACATATTATATTTTTCTGCTGCTTCTTCAATTGTGTAATGACCTAAAAAGACCTTCATCGCAACCAATTCAGGATCAGACAAATTTCTGAAAAAATCAGCTAAGTTCTCCATATTCGCAACCGTAGCAATTGGCTGTTCAATCGGCTCAATTATTTTGTTGCTATCACATTCAATTAAAGCCTCAAGTGATAACATAATTTCATTTCCAATTCTGCGGCTGGTTGTACGGTAGCGCAATAAGTCAACTGCTCGATTATATAATCGCTTCTTATAAAAAGTTCCAAACTTGCCTCGATTTGGATTGTAGCTGTCAACTGCATCTAAGCAAACAATCAGTGCTTCTTGTTCCCAGTCGTCATCATCAAAGTCGCGGAAGTAGAATTTTCTTCTACTCTTTACAACTAACGGACGATATTTTTCAAATAATTGCAATAATGCTTTTTCATCGTCTTGACGTGCTGCACTGATTAATTTTGCTTCTTTCTTTGCATGGATCATAATTATTTACCCTCACTTTTTTATTTTTCTTAAAACCTCTGAGTATTAGAATACGGGATAAATAATGACAGAACTACACTTCGGCAATTGGAGGCAAACAAAAAACGATTTTTGTCTTCGCTGCCACTCACAAAAATCGTTACTTGTATCTGGTCAAATCCTTATTTTAATGGATTTCTGCTATTTAACATTTGATATAGCAGAATACCGGTTGCAACACTGGCATTTAAGGACTGCACATGCCCTACCATTGGCAAAGTCAGAGTTTGATCCATCTGCTTTTTTAAAAGTGGAGCAATCCCCTTGCCTTCATTGCCAATAACTAAAACTGTTTTGCCGTTAGCGTTCCACTGACGGTAGTCCGTTCCCTTCATGTCGGTGCCAAAAATCCAATAACCGCGCTTTTTCAAATTTTTTGTTGTTTGTACCAAATTATTAACTCTAGCTACCGGTACATAATCTATTGCTCCGGTTGATGTTTTTGCAACTACCGATGTCAAGCCAGAAGCATGGCGCTTAGGAATAATAATCGCATCTACTCCAGTTGCATCAGCTGAACGTAAAATTGAGCCAAGATTATGAGGGTCTTCAATTGAATCTAACATTAGCAAGAATGGTTCCTTACCTACTTGATCAAATTCATCCAGCAATTGATCAAGGTCAGCATATTCAAAACTAGAAACAGCCAACACCAGGCCCTGATGGTTTCCGCCAGCTACCAGTCGATCCAATTTATTCTTAGGTGCTGTCTGAACAACTAATCTTTTTTTCTTAGCTAAAGCATAAACTTGATTGGCAAAATCTTCTTGAACCCCATGCTGCAAAAAGACTTTATTAATTCGATCTGCTGATTGTGTTTTTAAAAAGTCTAGTCCGGCATGACGGCCAAACACGAAATCTTTATCATTCGAAGTCATATTTTTCTAAATCTCCATTTTCCACAGCATTAATGCACCAAAAGACCAATTGATTAACTCGCTCATATTCACCAGCCAAGTCAAGATAGCCCAACATCGCTTCAAAGCCAGTCGATAATTGATAGGTTTTCAAACTAGTATGCTTAGCCTTAGTGTGAGTTTTGGCATTACGCCCACGACGGAAGGCTGTCAGCTCAATTTCTGACAGCATTTGCTCATCTCTCATCTTGGTGATCAAACCAGCCTGAGCTTTAGCGGAAACATAATGCGTAGCTTCTCGCTGCAAAACTTGTGGTCGCACAATTCCGCCTTTAACTAGGTGCCGCCGAATATAAACTTCATAAACGGCATCCCCCAAATAGGCCAAAGTCTGACCATTTAAAGTATCTGGATTGACATCTGTTTCAGTTAACTTCTTTACTTTAATCACGAGTCCACCTTGTTCCTTGAGGAGTATCTTGAATCGTAATCCCCATTTTTTTTAATTGTTCTCGAATTTGATCACTTGTAGCCCAATCTTTATTTTTACGGGCTTCATCACGCTTTTTAACCAACGCATCAATTTGCTCATCTTCTGCACTAGCTTTAGTTGCAACCAGCTTATCACAATCGATGCCAAAAATATTCAGCCATTGGCAAAGCAGCTTCTTGAACTGCTTTAGTTCAGTTTTGTCTACATTAGCAAGATTAGTATTTGCGTTAACCACTGGCAATAATTCATAAATTGCTGTTAAAGCATTTTGAACATTAAAATCGTCATCCATTGCCTGTTCAAATTTAAGTTTGGTTTGAGCAACGGCCTGCTTCAAGGCAGCATCTTCTTGGCTAGCTGTGTCATCTTCCAAGCGATAATTAATGTTAGTCAGTGTATTCTTAAACCGCTCCAAAATAACCTGAGCTTGCTTTAAATTATCTTCTGAATAATTGATTTGTCGACGATATTGAACACTGGCCATAAAGAAACGCAGAACTTGTGGATCTACCTCTTTGATAATATCGTGCACAGTCACAAAATTATGCAAAGATTTTGACATCTTTTCTTGGTCTTTACCTACAGTGACAAAGCCATTATGAAGCCAATAATTAACAAATTTCTTGCCGGTTTTGGCTTCACTCTGCGCAATTTCGTTTTCATGGTGTGGAAATTCCAAATCTTGTCCACCACCATGAATATCGATGGTGTCGCCTAAATATTTGGTTGACATAACTGAACATTCAATATGCCAGCCTGGACGGCCTTTACCCCATGGTGAGTCCCAAGCAATTTCATCAGGTTCCTTTTGTGCCTTCCAAAGAGCAAAATCGATCGGATCTTCCTTACGCTGCTGCTCAGTATCGTTAATATGCTCTGAAGCACCTTCTTCAAGTTGCGCAATATTTTGATCACTCAATTTGCCATAATCGGCAAACTTTTTAGCACGGTAATAAACATCGCCATCAACTTCATAAGCATAACCCTTAGCAATCAATTCTTTTACAAAGGCAATGATCTCTTTTATTTCATGAGTAGCACGAGGATGGAGCGTCGCTGGTTCAACGTTAAGTGCCTCTGTATCCTCTAAATAAGCATTAATATATCTTTCAGCAAGCTTAGGAACAGTGGTATTTTCAGCTCTTGCTTCATTAATCATCTTGTCATCGACATCAGTAAAGTTAGAAACGTATTTAACTTTATAACCCCGATATTCAAAATAGCGACGAATCGTGTCAAACGCAATTACGCTTCTGGCATTGCCGATATGAATGTAGTTATAAACCGTTGGTCCACAAACATACATGCTAATTTGTCCGGGAACTAATGGTTTGAACTCCTCTTTTTTACGCGATAAGGTATTAAAAACTTTCACAGCTTGCTCTTTCCCTTCTTTGTAATCATTACCCATATTTTACCAAAGAAAAAAGAAGCTGCAGTCATTTACAGCTTCTTTTTAGATTTTATGGTTTTAAAAAATTAAAGACCATTCTCTTCCATTTGCTTTAAGGTCAAGTCCAAGTGTTTAATTACCTTTTCCTTGCCTAAAAGTTCCATTGCTTCACCGATACCAGGGCCTACCATTGATCTAGTAGTAGCAATTCTGATTGGCATAAACAACTTTCTACCCTTGATGCCAGTAGCACGACGAGTAGCTTGGATTGCATTCATGATTTGAACCGAAGTGAAGCGAGGAATCAAATCTAATTGCTTCTTGAATTCTTCAATTACTGGACGGGCATCGTCCTTCTTGATTTCCTCAAGTTCTTCATCTGACAGGTTTTCTGCATCAGTGAAGAAAATCTTTGCCATATCAACAATTTGTTTAGTATATGACATTTGAACTGAATAAATGTTTACCAATTGGCGAACCCATTCCATCTTTTCTGGTGTTGGATGTTCATCAACAAGGCCTGCTTCTTGCAAGTTGTTAAGTGCCAAATCAAGCAAGGTATCACGATCAGCCTTCTTGATATATTGGTTGTTAACCCATTCAAGCTTCTTTTGGTCAAAAGCGGCAGGTGATTTTGACAAACGTGAAGGATCAAATTGCTTAATAAATTCACGTTTGCTGAAGATTTCACTTTCACCCTTTGGTGACCAGCCAAGAAGCGTAATGAAGTTAAACATGGCATCTGGCAAGTAGCCAAGGTCACGATATTGTTCAATGAATTGCAAAACTGATTCATCACGCTTTGAAAGCTTTTTACCAGTAGTAGCGTTAATAATCAAAGTCATGTGACCAAACTTAGGTGGCTTCCAGCCAAGTGCTTCATAAACAACTAATTGCTTAGGAGTGTTTGAAACGTGGTCATCACCACGAAGAACATGAGTAATCTTCATTAAGTGGTCATCAACAACAACGGCAAAGTTATAAGTTGGCATGCCATCACGCTTTTGAATAACAAAGTCGCCGCCGATAGTGTCTGATTCAAAGCTTAAGTGACCCTTAACGATATCGTCCCATTCATAAGTTTCCATTTCTGGAATATGAATACGAACAACTGGCTTCAAGCCCTTTGCCTTGGCTTCATCTTGAGCCTTTTTAATTTCATCAGCAGTCATGCCTTCATATTCATAAGTGTAGTGAGGAGCAATGCCCATTGCACGTTGTTCTTCACGTTGAGCTTCAAGTTCTTCTTCAGTCTTGTAAGAATAGTAAGCTTTGCCTTCGTCAATCAATTGCTTGATGTATTTGTTATAAATATCTTTTCTTTCTGATTGACGATATGGACCATAGTCTCCACCCTTATCAGGACCTTCGTCCCAGTCGATACCAAGCCAATGCAAGTTCTCCATCTGTGACTTTGAACCGCCTTTAACGTTACGCTTTTGGTCGGTATCTTCAATTCTTAAAACAAAAGTACCCTTATTGTGACGAGCGAATAAATAGTTAAAAAGTGCAGTACGTGCATTACCAATGTGTAAGTGACCAGTTGGACTTGGTGCATATCTTACACGAATCTTTTCTTTAGCCAAAATTCATGCCTCTTTCAAAAATAATGGATTGTAACAGTATTAGTTTACGCGTAATAGACAAAAAGTTCAATCTTACTAATTAAAAACTAACTTTAATGCTTGAGGGACGCTAGAAACAGGAATAACTTCAATTCCATTATTCATTAAGCTTTTGCTGAGATTATGTCGTGGAATAAAAATTCGCTTAAACCCAACTTTTGCGGCCTCTTTTACTCGTGCTTCAATTTTATTGACTCTTCTTACTTCACCAGTCAAGCCAACTTCACCCACAAAGCAATCAGTCGGTTGAATCTCCTTGTCAGTATAGCTGGAAGCAACGGCCATGATTGCAGCCAAATCAATCGCAGGCTCACTAAGACAAATACCACCGGTAGCAGTTAAGTAAACATCTTGATTCTGCAGCATTAAGTTACCTCGTTTTTCAAGAACAGCCAGAAGAAGAGCTGCACGATTATAGTCAATTCCCGACGTCGTTCTTTTAGCATAACCAAAAGCGGTCGGAGTAACCAAAGCCTGAATTTCTGCGAGCAGCGGCCTTGTTCCTTCAAGCGAAACTACTACCGCCGATCCGGTTGATTGCGGCAAACGCTGATCAAGAAAAATTGAAGATGTATTGGTAACTTCTCTTAAGCCACCGTTTTCCATTTCAAACATCCCAATTTCATTCGCAGCGCCAAAACGGTTTTTAACAGAATGCAAAATCCGGTATGAATGGTGTTCATCCCCTTCAAAGTAAAGGACTGTATCTACCATATGTTCCAAGATTTTCGGCCCAGCGATTGCACCTTCCTTGGTAACATGCCCAATAACAAAAACCGTAATGGCATCCATTTTAGCGATCTTCATTAGTTCACTGGTAACCTCACGGACCTGTGAAGCTGAACCAGTCATTGAATCTAAACTTGGTTCATTCATCGTTTGAATTGAATCAATAACCACAAAATCTGGTTTAATATCATCAATGGTTTCTCTGATATCATGCATGTCGGTTTCTGGATAAAGCAGCATTTGACTTTGACCAACGCCTAGGCGGTCTGCCCGCAATTTAATTTGATTTGCCGACTCTTCACCTGAAACATAGAGAACTTTATATTTTTTGGATAAATCGCTCATAATTTGCAGCATCAGAGTAGACTTGCCGATTCCTGGATCGCCGCCGATTAAGACTAATGATCCTGGCACAATTCCTCCGCCCAAAACGCGGTTTAATTCTTCTGATTCAGTTGGAATTCGGTTTTCCTTTTCAGCCTTTACTTTTTCCAAATTGACCGGTTCATTAATCCCTGTCTTTTTAATTAATTGACTAGGCGCTGCTTTAGCTGAATGCTTTTGAACTTCTTGCGTTTCTTTTTCAAATTGATTCCATGCTCCGCAGTTAGGACAGCGACCCAAATAAGATGCTGAAATATAGCCGCATGAACGACATTTATATTGTGTTTTTACCCTTGCCATTAATGCCCCTCATTCTCATTAGTTGATCCAAAACCACTGATTCTCTGACGATCAATTGGATCATCATCATCAGTTTTTAGATATTTCATAAAAATACCTTGTGCAATTCGATCTCCCTTGTGAATATGAAGCGGACGAACGCCGTAGTTGATCATTTGCACAAAAATTTCGCCTTCATTTTTTGGATTATCGTAGTAATCTGCATCAATTACGCCAATTCCATTTGGCAAACTAAGATTGCGCTTGAAGGTGTTGGAGGAACGGTTAGCCAAAATAAGCACCTCATCTTCAGGCATGTAAGCTTTTAAGCCTGTAGGAACTAAAATTGGCTTTAACAATTTTTCTGCCATTTCATAGTCACGTTCAAAAATTTGATGGCCGTTTCTAATCAACCGAAAGATTCTTACAAAATTTAACCGCCAAATACTTGGAATTGTAATATCTTCGGCTGCTTCAAGATCATAGCCGGCACTAGCTAAAGTCTGCCGTCTTGGCAAATTAATTCCTTGATCTTGATAATTAGAAACAACTTCAAAGCCACGTATTTTCATCTTTAAAAAACTCCATCATTTATTACTTTTATTTTGCTAGGTATCTATTTTACAATGTTTTATTGAAAGCAAAAAGAATTTATTCCTCTATCTATTAAATACGTAAAAAAATCTCTTTTTACCGTCAAAAGGAAAATAAAATGACTATCCCAACAAAAAAATATTTCACACGTAAAAACGACAACGATATAATCACATCTCGGACCGATCTCGATTTAATTGAGCGAAAGGACGAGACCGTTTGGATTATGAATCATCTATTTCTTAATCCTGAACAACATGATCAACATGAAATTTCACTTATAATGCATGATGTAGTTGTCTTTGTCCAAGAAAGTGAAAAAAAGATTTGGCCATTGGATCCAATTGCAATTAAATATTTCAAACAGCATCCCGAATTAGAAGCCATATGGTACAACAAACCATTTAATTTTTAAGCGCCTTCATGGACGCTTCTTTTTTTATAGGATAAAATAGGAATTGATTAAATGTTGATTAAATCTCTAAGGAGGAAAATATGGCAAAAGAAATTTCTAGTGATATCATTGCTAAATTTGAAAATGACTTAACTAACCACCCTGCTGCCAAAGTTGCTAGCCGGGCCGCTCAAGAAAACGGTATTTTTAAAGCAAGTCAAGACTTGCAAACTAAGATTGATTTAGACCCAACTTTCTCAATCGAAATCGATACTGGCAAACCTGCTGACCAAAAGCAATCTGGCCGTTGCTGGATGTTCAGTGCTTTGAACACCATGCGTCACCCATTGCAAAAGAAGTTCAAGTTAAAGGACTTTGAATTGTCACAAAACTACACTAACTTCTGGGATAAGTTCGAAAAATCCAATTGGTTCTTTGAAAATGTTATTGCAACTGCCGATAAAGATTTAGGTGATCGCAAGGTTTCATTCTTATTTGCTACCCCACAACAAGACGGTGGGCAATGGGACATGCTCTGTGGCATTATTGAAAAATACGGTATTGTTCCTAAGAGCGTTTATCCAGAAACTGCCAACTCAAACAACTCAAGTGCATTAAATGACACTTTGAATACTTTGCTTCGCAAAGATGGTCTTGAATTGCGCAAATTGGTTAATGATGGCAAATCTAAAGACGAAGTCGAAAAGCGCAAGGAAGAAATGTTAAACGATGTCTTCCGCGTTCTTTCAATTTCTCTTGGCGTTCCACCAAAGAAGTTCAACTTTGAATACCGTGACGACGACAAGAATTACCACATTGATAAGGACATTACTCCAAAGGAATTCTTTGATAAATACGTGGGCATGGATCTTGAAAACCACATTTCCACAATCAATGCTCCAACTGCTGACAAACCTTTCCACAAAGTATTCTCAGTTGAATACTTAGGAAACATTGAAGGCGGTCGTCAAGTTCGTCACTTAAACTTGAAAGTAGACGAAATGAAGGACTTGATCATCAAGCAATTAAAGAGCGGCGAAGTTGTTTGGTTTGGTTCAAATGTTGTTAAGGATTCTGAACGTAAGGCCGGTCTTCTTGATACTGCACTTTACAGACGCGATGAATTATTTGATGTTGACTTTTCAATGTCTAAGGCTGAAATGCTTGATTCTGGCGAAAGCATGATGGACCACGCAATGGTAATCACCGGTGTTGATATCGTAGATGGCAAGCCAACTAAGTGGAAGATTGAAAACTCATGGGGTGACAAGCCTGGATTCAAAGGTTACTTTGTTATGAGTGATAAGTGGTTTGATTCATTTGTTTATCAAGCAGTTATCAACAAGAAGTTCTTGCCAGATGACTTAAAGAAAGCCTACGACGAAGGCAAGAAGAATCCCATTCAATTATTGCCATGGGACCCAATGGGTGCTTTAGCCTTTAAGTACTAATAAAATATTTTTCAACAAAAAAGAAGTTGCTCTTGTGAGTAACTTCTTTTTTTACCAAATATGCAGCAATCTTGTCGGATCAAGCTTGCTCAAATTGAATTGATGAACATGTTGTTCACGATTTTCTGGGAATTCTTTTAAATAATCAGCAACATTATATAGCCCCGTATTATAGGACCAAACACCGTGAACCTTATGAATTGGATCCAACATTTCGTTTCTAATCGGATACGCTGAAATCAAAAAGTGCTTGTGATGAAATTTAAAAACAAAATAAGGCAATTTAAATTCTTTCACAGCTTCATCACGAGTTTTCGCAATCGTAACCACATTTCGATAAGTACCATATTTTTCTGTGAATTTGTTGTTGAAAGAAAAATAAAAATTCGAGATATGCACATGTGGAAAATCTTCTTCCGCAACTTGATCAGGAACTGCAATCACATGAAAATAACGATCAAGATTGCTTTCACGTTGCGAAAGAGCCTTTTCCATTTGACTTGGAACAATTCCATGTGCCCATTCTGGAACCTCGGGATGGGCTTCATACGAACGATACATTTGTTTAATTACTTCGGGCTTTACCCAATCATAATGCATTCTGATTTGATTGCGTTTTAATAAGCTCTCCAAAGTATTATGCTGCATCAGGTCAATAACGAATAATTCGTAATGATACTTATCAACCCATGGCTTGAAATGCTCGATTTCACTAGGAACAATATGGGTCCCATCTACAATTACTGTTTCGCCATAAGACATCTTATGTTCGACCAAATTGTCGACCATTTTTTGCATCTGCACAGTTACATGACGCGGGATCACCTGGTGTAAATAATCGGCTTCCTCTTGATAATATACAGTTAAATCCGCCAATAATAACCGAATTTGATCACGACTGATCGCATATGGTTGTAAGTGATGACGGGCAATAAAAGAAGATTTACCAGAGCCAGGTGCGCCTCTCAATAAAAATATTTTACGCATGCCAAATACTCCAAACTATAAATAATAATTAATTCGTAATAAATTTTACCATAATTGTGACCCATTCCATGAATCAGAGCATTAAAAAAGTGTGCAAGCGCACACTAATTTAAAATTTGTTTATCTATAATTCTCATATCGTCATTCATTGTGTAAATAATTGGCTCCGCGTTAGGAACTTCCAATTTTACAATGTCATGGTCATTAATACCTTCAAGTTTTTTGATTAATGCACGCAAACTTGAACCATGAGCAACAATTAATTGATCCTCCCCACGCATCATCCTTGAAGCAACTTCGTCATAATAATATGGCATTAAACGCAACTGAGTCTGATGCAAACTTTCTGCACGTGGCATTAAATGTTGATCGCATAAACGATAACGACGATCAACAATCGGCGATCCTTGCTTAGGCGGAACGGAATCAAAACTCCGCCGCCACATTAGGACTTGCTCTACGCCAAAGACCTTGCGCGAGATGTCCTTGTTAAGGCCCCTTAAAGCGCCATAGTGGCGTTCATTTAGGCGCCATGTCTTAGTGATCGGCAAATACAAAAAGTTGCACACATCGGCTACAATATTGGCTGTGACAATTGCCCGCGACAAAACCGAAGTATGGATATGCGTGGGATGAAAATCAGAGATTTGGTTAATTAAGCATCCTGCTTTGCGTGCCTGCTGCTCTCCTTTTTTGGTTAATGGTACATCATTCCAGCCAGTATACACATTAGCGGCATTAGCTACACTTTCTCCATGTCTAACTAAAACTAATTTGACCATTTTATCCCCTTAAATAAAATTACACAGCTTCATAATCAGCATGACTATGCCGCCGACAGTAAAGATCACACCTAAAATCGTAAAAGCTCTTAAGCCGGCTTTATTTGTTGGTTGATGTCGTCGGTTATAAGCATAGGACAAATCATACAAACCGACAATAATTACGATAATTGCTGTAAAAATATTAACTCCATTTTTCATTTTCGCACCTAATTTTCCTTGCCCCGTTCAACAATCATTTTATCATTTCGACCACGCTCGCATTCTTCTTGCAAGTTAATATGGTTGACCCCTAACTGATCTTTTAATTCTCGTCCAATTCTTTGACAAAGATCTTCAAATTCACCACAAGTCAAGTTCTTATCCACATTCAAATGGGCATCCAGCATTATGTAATCGTCACTATAACGCCAAATATGGACATGGTGAATATTTTTAACTTCTGGATAGCTCAGAACAATCTGATTAATTTTCTTCAGGTCGATGTCTGGATTTGATTCCATCAGAACGTTTGTCGCTTTCATCGTAATTTCGTAAGCTTCATGCAAAACAAACAATGAGACCAGCATAGTTAAAATAGGGTCTAGCCAATCAATCTTCCAAAAGTAAATAAAACTGGCCCCAATCACAACCGCTAAACTGGACAAGGCATCACTCATCATATGCACAAAAGTTGAACGTACATTTAAGTTTCCTTTAGCATCCCGATGCATAGCAAACATAGAAATAAAATTAGCAATTAACCCAATTAAGGCAACGACTAGCATTACGCCACCTTTAATATGTTCAGGGTTCCAAAAACGTTCGATTGCTTCAATAAAAAGGACAAGACTGATAACAATCAAAATGACGCCATTAGTAAAAGCGACTAAAGTTTCGGCCCGTTGATAACCAAAAGTCTTATTTTTATTGCGGTTTCTTTTACTAATCAAATGAGCAACAAAAGACAAAACGATCGCACCAACATCGCTTAAATTATGCACTGCATCCGAAAGCAAAGATAATGAGCCAGAAATAATTCCACCGAAGAATTCCGCAATCGTAATGATTACATTCAACAAAGTAACAAAAACATAGCGTTTTGTAGTCCGATCTTGTTTATCCATAAATATTTTCCTTTCGCCTATCCAGTTTACCAAAAAAAGCCCCACTTCTGCAGTAGGACTTTTTATAAACTTTCAGCATTTCGATTATAGTCGATAATTTCAAAGCGACCATCATCATGAAGCAATCCGCGAGTAACGCTGCCGTTATCTGGAAATGGAATATCATGGTAGCCATCGCTTTTCTTCCAATATTTGATTGTTAAGGTTTTAATAAAATCACCATGGGAAACAAGCAAAACACGCTCTTCATCCTTTGTTAATTCATGAAGATTCTGGATTCCCCTTTTCATTCGTTCATCCAGTTCTTGTTTATTTTCTGCTAAATGACGTGGATCAGCTTCTTTGGTTGCTTCTCTGAACTTTTCTAGACCAAGCTGATTAATAATTTTTTGCACATTGGTTCCGTAGCCTATTCCCGCTGTCTTAGCGATTTGTGCCCAGGTTTTATTGATATTGTCGCCTTCAAAACTACCGAAGAAAACCTCTCTAAACTCTGGCAATTTTCTAATTTTTCCTATTTGAGAAACAGTATTTGCATTCTTCATCAAATGAACAGTATCAATTGCCCTTTTTAAATCGGATGAATACATATTATCAAAGTGTACTTGTGCTAACGCTCTAGCTGTGCGTTTTAAATCATCAATTCCCTTGACCGTTAATGGAGAATCGCACCAACCTTGAACTTTATTCAGCTGATTAAACATTGTTTCTCCATGCCGAACTAAATAAACTTCTGTAGTCAATAAAATTCTCCCCCCTTTAGATTTACAGCTACGTATATATTTTACCAGATCTATAGGTATGCTGTATAGACAGGTAACTTGCTAAAATAACGGAAAAGCCTGCGGTAATCCAGCGCACTGCTTTAGGTGACAAATATTTAATGCATTTCTGGCCAATAAAGTTACCAATAAACAAACCAATTGCAAGCGGTATCACTTTCCCCCCAGTCAACTTTTGCACCAAAAATAAAGACAATTAGTGCCACCAGGTTGCCTAAAGAGCCCAAAATATTTTTCATTGCATTAACGGCAACAAAACTCGCATCACTAACGTAAGTTAAAAATATTAAGTTTAAAACTCCGGCTGCAGCACCAAAACAGCCAGTATACATTCCAGCAAAAACATGCCAATACAGGCAGCAATCGTTTTACCTGTAGAACGTTTGACTTTTAAATTAAAAAACTTTTTGTTGCCATTTAATAACAGCATTGCAGCTGAAAAAATGACAAAGAACAGTACCAGTTTTTCAAAAACAGTGCCAGGAAACCTTAATAAAAGCAAGCTCCCGATCAAAGCTCCACTTAAAATAAACAGTGCATATTTGGCCGATTCAAACCAATGCCCTTTCATTTCTTGCAATGAAGACAAGGCCGAACCTGCGCCAGTAAAAATAAATGCAGCGGTATTTGTAATATTTGCCATTACCGGTAGTGCACCTGCAATTAGCAAAGCTGGATATGAAACAAGCGATGCATAATCGCAATTGCAGAAACCATTCCTGCCAGAATGCCAACAATAATTAAAAAGATAAAGGTTCCGATAATCCCCGTTTTTTACCTCAAATTTTTTATCAAAATACAAAATGCTATTAAAATTATACAATGTAATCAAAGGAGGAAGATTGTGAATACTTTTGAATCATTAATTTTTGTTCCTGAAGGGACTCTGCTAAATGAAAAGCTTGCCCTAAAAACTGCTTTAAGGCAAACATTAAAAAAACAGCAAAGAAATTTTGGGCCTAGTGAACGATTAAAATATACTCAGCTCAGTAATGGCTTTAAATTATTAAGCGAGGGTCAACAAATTCAACTGCTTCTGCAAAATTTTTTGCCAGACCACGTAAATGCCCAAGAAACTTTTTATGGCTTCTTAAGAAAGCAGCACCAACTGATCAAAAACAGTCGAGATTTTTTGGAACAGGTCAAGGGCAAACTGAATCTAGTAGCCTTAGGAAAGGAAAGAAAAGCAGAATTATTGCCACGCTTAAAAGAAGCACGAATTGCTGACTACTTTGAAACATTATATTTTGCTGATGATTTTACTACAAAGTTTCCTGAAAAAAATAATTTGATTCAAGTAGTTAATGATCTGCAGCTTGATCCTGACACCAGCTTAGTAGTTGGTTCAAACTTAACTGAAGAAATCCAAGCAGCAGAAAACGCTCATCTAAAATCCCTATGGTTAACGCCAAAGAGAGAAAAAATTTCAATTACGCCTCATCCGACATTACATTTATCAAGACTATTAGATTTACTATTTTATTTAAATATATAATAATTAGGGATGATAATAAATTTAAGTTATTTAGAAAGGAACTTTTTATGACTAAAGTTGCTGTTGTATTTGCAGACGGTTGCGAAGAAGTAGAAGGCTTAAGCGTAGTCGATGTTCTTCGTCGGTTAAATGTTGAAACGGATATGGTAGGTTTAACCAGCAAAAACGTTATGGGTGACCATAAAATTAAATTAAGCTGTGACAAAGTTGTTGATGATAGCTTGCTTGATTACGATTTAGTAGCTTTTCCAGGTGGAATGACTGGCTCCGCTAATTTGCGTGATAATAAAAAGTTGCGTGATCTCATGGTTAAACGTCATGAACAGGGCAAGTGGGATGCTGCAATGTGCGCCGCTCCCCGCGCTTTATCACGCTATGGCGTATTAGCTGACGCTGACTATACTTGCTATCCAAGTATTGAAGAACAAACCGAAAAAGATGCGCCAACTGGTCACTTCAAAGAAGACATTACGGTTACTGATAAAGAACACAAAATTTTAACTAGCCGTGGGCCTGCTACTGCTTGGGCTTTTGCTTATGCAATTGCTGAAGCACTTGGCGTTGAAACTAAAGATTTAAAGCATGCCATGCTTTATGATTATTTAGCCGATAATATTCAAGACAGCTTATAATTATTCTATCTTGGTACAAAAAAAGCATCTCCATTTTGGAGATGCTTTTTGTATATAAACGTAATTTGAAAATTAACGCTTTGAGAATTGTGAAGCTTTACGGGCTTTCTTCAAACCTGGCTTCTTTCTTTCCTTCATTCTTGGGTCACGTGTTAAGAAACCGGCCTTCTTTAATGGTGAACGAAAATCTGGGTCAACATCAAGAAGTGCACGAGCGATACCCAAACGGATAGCTCCAGCTTGACCTGAGAAACCACCACCGTTAACGTTAACGTGAATGTCATATTGACCGTCAGTTTCAGTCAAAGTCAATGGTTGCTTCAAGTCCTTAACTAAGTTAGGGAATGGGATGTATTCATTAACTTCTTTGCCGTTAACAGTGATCTTACCATTACCTGGTACTAAACGAACACGCGCAACTGAATCTTTGCGGCGACCAGTACCGATGTATGCAGCTTGTTGTGCCATTATTTAACCTCCTAGATTAATCTGTTAATATCTAACTTTTCAGGCTTTTGTGCTTCATGCTTGTGATCTTCACCAGCATAAACGTGCATCTTCATGAATTCTTGGTGACCAAGAGTATTCTTTGGAAGCATGCCCTTAACTGAGATTTCAACCATCTTAACAGGATTGTTGGCAAGCAACTCGCCGTATGAAGTAGCTCTTAAGCCGCCACGCCATTCTGAGTGGTGGTAGTAAATCTTGTCAGTAGCCTTTTTACCAGTCAATCTAATCTTTGAAGCGTTGATAATAATTACATTATCACCGGTATCAACATTAGGTGTGTATTGAGGCTTGTTCTTACCTCTCAAAATAGTGGCAACAGCAGTTGAAAGACGACCTAAAGATACGTCAGTTGCATCGATAATATACCACTTACGTTCAATTTCACTAGATTTTGCTAATGGTGTAGTACGCAATTTAAATTCCTCCGTTTACTTGCAGTTTGAAAACAATAAGTTTCCGGGGCCTATAGTGGACAAACATACTATATTAGAGTACGTCCTTTTTATAAAAATGTCAATTATAAAAGTAGATCTTGCCGGTATTTATCTGGCAATTTGTCATAAAAGACATGGTATAAATATAGCCCACTTGCCGGTGCGGTTTGAGTCACTTGCAAACGATCTTTTGCCTTAATTATTCTAGGAAAATCATGTACCGGACGTTTTCCGCTTCCAATTTCCAATAAAGTTGCTACTAAAATTCGAACCATATTATATAAAAAGCCAGAGCATATAAAATCGAAAACAAGTTCATTTTGCGATTCATTTTTTTCAACATTGACATAGTACATGGTACGAACTTTATTTTTTATTTGACCTCCACTCGCTGCAAAGCTTGTAAAATCATGTTTACCTAGTAGATCCTTAGCAGCTTCTTTCATCTTTGAAACATCGATTGGATAAGGATAATGACCTGTATAAAATCTTTTAAATGGATTCACGAAATGATCCAAACTCATCCGATAGCGATACCATTTGCCTTTAATACTATATCGAACATGAAAATCAGGACTGGCGATTTCACATTCTTTAAAAATAATATCCATTGGCATCATTGAGTTCAATGCCAAAATCATCTTTTCTGCTGGAATTCTATTTCCCGGGTAATCAAATTGAATGACCTGACCCATCGCATGAACACCCGCATCAGTTCTACCGGATCCTTCAACTATTACTCGTTTGCCTTTAGTCATTTTCTTTAAAGCTTCTTCAACTGTACCTTGAACAGTTCTTTGATTTGGCTGAACCTGAAAGCCATGAAAAAGATGACCATCATACGCCATCAGCATTTTATATCTTGTACTCATTAATGTGTCCTAAATATGATTAATAAAGCAGTTAAGCTTACCAAATAAAAAAGGTTTACTAAATCAACCTTACTCCATCTTAAAACGCGATAGTGACTTCTGCCCTTACTACCACGATAGCCTCTGGCCTCCATTGCTGTAGAAAGATCTACCGCGGTCTCTAATGAACTAATAAATAATGGAACCAACAATGGTGCAATTGCTTTTGATCTTTTAATCAAACCACCATCATTAAAGTCTGCTCCACGTGACCTCTGAGCATTCATAATTTTCAAAGTTTGGTCAAAAAGGGTTGGAACAAAACGTAAAGCAATCGACATTACCAAAGCAATTTTATCTACCGGAACTCTTATTAATTTTAACGGTTTTAAAATCCATTCCATTGCATCAGCTATTTCCAATGGCATTGTAGTCACTGTCATCACTGTGGAAATTAAAATGATTAAAGTAAATCGAATACAGATAAAAATAGCATTAGCAATTCCAAAACTTGACAGAGTGAATATCCACCATTTCCAATAGATCGTTCCACCAGTAGTAAAGAATAATTGCAAAGCCGATGTAAAGAAGATTAACCAGATTAATGGCTTAACTCCGTCCCAAAATATTTTAGCCTTAAGTTTTGTTGCTGCTACAGCTAATATTGCAAATAAAGCAATAATACCATATGTAAGCCAATTATTAGCGAGAAAAATAATAAAAATGAAGAGAATAGCCACGAGCAATTTTCCTCGTGGATCCATTTTATAAATAATGGAATCTCCAGGAATATATCGTCCAATAATTATTTTACTCAAAGACTCACCTCTTCAAATTTATTAAGATTCCTTTGACTAAATCATCCATAGTTAAAGGCTGTTTTTCAAATTGATAATTACTTAATTGTTTAGCAAAAGCTGTTGCACTTGGCTCATCAAGCGAATGCCGATGGGCCCATTTTTCATCAGCAAAGATATTAGCTGGAATATCATGCTTAATTAGCTTGCCTTTTTCCATTACCAAAACGTCATCGGCATAATTAACAACATCATCCATGTTATGAGTGACCAAAATCACAGTATGACCAGAATTTTTATAATCTAAAAACAAATCCATCATTTGCTTTCGAGCACGAGGATCCAATCCTGCATCTGGTTCATCCAAGCAAAGAACGTCAGGTTGATACGCCATGACCCCAGCAATTGCCACTCTCCTCATTTGTCCACCAGATAAATCGAAAGGAGAACGATCCGCTATGTCTTCAGATAAGCCGACTTTCTTTAACCATTTTAATGCTAAAACCTTAGCATCATCTTCGCTATAGCCAAAATTTTTTGGTCCAAAAGCAATATCATTTAAAACCGTTGTTTCAAATAATTGAGCTTCGGGGAATTGAAATACTAAACTAACATGACGACGTAAATCTTTTAAATTTTTATTTCCAGTTTCAGGTGTGATTTCTTTACCAGCAATTTTAATCTTTCCGGCACTAGGTTTCAATAAAGCATTAAAATGCTGCATCAAAGTAGATTTTCCACTACCAGTATGACCAACAATTGCGACAAAACTCTTTTCTTTTAAAGTAAAGCTTACCTGGTCTAAGCCTTTTTTCTCTAATGGTGTATTAGGTGAATATATGTAACTTACATTTTCGAATTTAATTGACATAGTATCTCGACCAACTTCTCTTGCGAATCGACGTTCTCTGGAATTTCTATCCCGGCCTTTATTAGCTTTTTGATAAGTTTAAAAATAAATGGTTCCTCTAAACCTATACTATCTATTAGCTTTTCGTTTTTGAAAACATCCTTTGGCGTACCCTGTGCAATCGCCTTTCCGTCATTCAAAATTAAAACATGATCAGCCAACATAATTTCATTAATATCATGTGTAATAGAAATGACAGTTAAATCATTTTTGTCCTTCATCTTTTTAACTAACGAAATGATTTCGTCATGTCCTCTAGGATCAAGCATCGAAGTCGCTTCATCTAAAATTAAAATTTTAGGCTTAACGGCAAGTATACCAGCAATTGCGACTCTTTGCTTCTGACCTCCTGATAAGTTGCTTGGCTCAGCAGTTTTATAGTCTGACATGCCTACCTCTTGAATGGCTTTATCGACAATACTTAACATTTGTTCACGCGGTACTCCACGATTTTCTAGTCCAAAGGCAACATCATCGGCGACAGTGGCACCAACAAATTGATTATCAGGATTCTGAAAAACGATCCCCACTTTATCTCTTATTTTCCACAAATTTTGTTCATTAAGAGGATCGCCATCAACAATAATTGAATCCGCATCATTTTCGTCAGACCATAAAAGTCCATTTATTAGTCTAGTAATTGTTGATTTGCCACTTCCATTATGACCTAATATGGTAAACCATTCACCTTTCTTAACATTAAAACTAACATCCTGTACAGCAGGTACCTTAGATTCACTATAAGTAAATGAGACATGATTTAAAGAAATTATATTTTCGGACATATATTCACCACCAAACTACTTATCATCCTACCAAAAAGAGCAAAAAAAATCATCCATGAAGAGGGATGATTTAATCATCTAAGCTAGACTAAGCTTTCGCCATCATCTTTGCGCTTATTCTCACTTTCATGGATAATTCTTAATAGCTATTAAGTTAGATTATTTTGAATTAAATATTAAACCAATTCAAGAATAACCATTGGAGCAGCGTCACCCTTACGAGCTAAAGCTAACTTCATAATTCTGGTGTAACCACCATTACGGTCTTTGTAACGAGGTGCAATATCAGAGAAGAGCTTTTGCAATGCTGATTTAACAACAACTGCATCTTTTTCTTCGTGAATATCAGCAACTTCATCTCTTACAAAAGTAGCAGCTTTTCTTCTTGATGCTAAATCACCGCGCTTACCCAAAGTAATCATTTTTTCAGCAGTCTTACGGATTTCCTTAGCACGAGATTCAGTAGTAACAATGCGTTCGTTAATGAACAATTGAGTAGTCATTTCTCTAAGCATTGCTTTTCTATGTGCACTGTCGCGACCTAATTTACGGTATGCCATTAGTTTGCCTCCTTTATTTGCTTACTTAAGTTAATCTTCTTGACGAAGTGAGAGTCCTAAGTCAGCTAATTTGTTCTTAACTTCTTCCAATGATTTACGTCCTAAATTACGTACACGCATCATATCTGCTTCACTTTTATCTGTTAACTCTTGCAAAGTATTAATACCTGCACGCTTTAAGCAGTTGTAAGAACGAACAGAAAGATCAAGCTCTTCAATAGTCATTTCAAGCTTCTTTTCTTTCTTGTTGTCTTCCTTTTCCACCATTACTTCGCTGAACTTGTTATCTGCATCTGCAGATTCGAATACCTTAAAGTGTTCTACAAGAATATTTGCAGCGAAGCTAAGGGCGTCATTAGGGTTGATTGAACCGTCTGTCCAAATCTCAAAAGTGAGCTTGTCAAAATCGTCTCTCTTACCAACGCGAGTTGATTCAACTTGGTAATTTACCTTCTTAATTGGTGAGAAAAGAGAATCAACTGGAATAACACCAATTGGCATGTCTTCACTCTTATTGTCACTTGCAGCTACATAACCGCGACCATTCTTAACCGCAATTTGCATGTGCAAGTGCCCACCTTCAGCAATGGTACAAATGTATTGATCTGGATTCAAAACTTCTACGTCTGAATCAACTTTAAGATCATCAGCAGTTACAGTGGCTGGACCTTCAACATCCAATTCAATAACCTTTTGTTCATCTGAATTTGACTTTAATTCAAGTTTCTTCAAATTCAAGATAATCTTAGTTACATCTTCTCTAACGCCGGGAACTGTTGAGAACTCGTGTAAAACGCCGTCAATTTGAACATAAACAAGTCCTGTACCAGGAATAGAAGTGAGTAATACTCTGCGAAGAGAATTACCTAATGTTGTACCAAAGCCTCGTTCTAGTGGTTCAACAACAAACTTACCGTAAGAATCTTCTTGTTCAACAACGGTAATATTTGGTTTTTCAAATTCAATCATTACTAGGCCCCTTTCAAAACGTAACGTCCTTGAGCATTAAGGACAAAATTAAACACGACGACGTTTTGGTGGTCTAGAACCATTGTGGGGAACTGGCGTAACGTCACGAATTGCAGTAATTTCAAGACCAGTTGCTTGAAGTGATCTAATTGCAGATTCACGACCAGCACCAGGGCCTTTAACAGAAACTTCTACACGTTTCATGCCTTGGTCCATTGCACTCTTAGCTGCTGCTTCGGCTGCCATTTGAGCTGCAAATGGGGTTGACTTACGACTACCCTTAAAGCCCAATGCACCGGCTGAAGACCAAGCAATTGCATTACCTTGAACGTCAGTAATCATGACTAAAGTATTATTAAACGTAGACTGAATGTGAGCAACGCCGCTTTCGACATGCTTCTTCACACGACGCTTACGTGCTGTTTTAGGCATCAATAAACCTCCTTATAAATATATTAACGGTTTCTCTTAGCACCCTTACGGGTACGAGCATTGTTCTTAGTATTTTGACCACGAACTGGAAGTCCACGACGGTGACGAATACCACGGTAACAACCGATATCAACTAAACGTTTGATGTTCATACTTACTTCACGACGTAAGTCACCTTCAACACGGTATTTGTCGACTTCTGAACGAAGCTTTTCTTGATCTTCTGGAGTTAAATCCTTTGAACGGATATCTTCTGAAACACCAGCATCTTTACAAATCTTCTTAGCAGTTGGTTCACCAATACCATAAATATAAGTCAATGCGACTACAACTCGTTTATCTCTTGGTAAGTCAACACCAGCAATACGTGCCATAAATTGCACCTCCTATTTTTTAACCTTGACGTTGCTTGTGTTTTGGATTTGCAGGGCAAATAACCATAACACGGCCATGTCTCTTAATAACTTTACAATGTTCACACATTGGTTTAACAGATGGTCTAACCTTCATGTTTACCTCCGTTATTACTTAATAAACCGATACGTAATTCTACCTTTTGTTAAATCATATGGAGAAAGCTCAACAGTCACACGGTCTCCAGGCAAAATGCGAATATAGTGCATTCTAATCTTGCCTGAAACGTGTGCTAAAATAGTTGCTCCATTTTCCAATTCAACTTTAAACATAGCATTAGGTAAGGTATCAACTACCTTACCTTCTACTTCAATGACACCATCTTTTGCCAAAGTTGTTCCTCCGCAATTAAACAGTCATACTTTGAAATTATAACACGGAATTCTAAATATACAAGCTTTGTCTTACTTGTTGTTACTTAAGACCGCATCGATATCTTCAAATACTTTATCTGGAGTTTGCTTTCCGTTAATTACAGTCAACAAACCTTTTTCTTGATAAAAGTCTTTTAATGGTGCATTCATCTTTTCGTTAACTTCAAGACGATTCTTAACAACTTCTGGTTTGTCATCTTCACGTTGATAAAATTCATGACTACCACAACGATCACATGTACCTTCAACCTTAGGCATCTTTGAGATCTTATTATAAGTAGCTCCACAATTTTTACACATAAAGCGTGCTGATAAACGTTTTACTAAAGTATCTTCATCAACATCTAATGCAATAACATTAGTTAATGGTTTATTTAAACGTTTAGTGATACCATCAAGCATTTCTGCTTGTTCAATAGTTCTCGGAAAACCGTCTAAGATATAACCTTCTTTAATATCTGGTTGACTTAAACGTTCCTCAACTAATTTAGCAGTAACTTCGTCAGGTACTAAATTACCTTTGTCGATATAGCTCTTAGCTTCAAGGCCAACTTTTGTTTTGTTAGCCATAGCTTCCCTAAACATATCCCCAGTTGAGATATGAGTTAAGTGATATTTATCAACAATTTGTTCTGATGCTGTACCTTTACCAGCACCTGGCAAACCTAAAAGAATTAAGTTAATCATATTTCCGTCCTATCTGATGAATCCGACATATTCTCTTTTCATTAACAAACCGTTAATTTGACGAGATAATTCTAAGACAACCCCAATTACAATTAACAAACTAGTTCCGCCTAAACCAATAGAACTTGGTAAGCCCCAGAAGTTAGTTGCTAATTGTGGTATAAGTGCTACTAAACCTAAGAAAATTGAACCAACTGTGGATAATCTCATTAAAAGTTTAGAAACATAATCTTGTGTATCTTTACCAGGCCATACACTTGGGATGTAAGCCCCTTGTTTTTGTAAGTTTTCTGCTAGCTTTTCAGGATTTACCTGAACAAAAGCATAGAAGAATGTAAATAGAATAATCAAAATCGTGTAAATGATAACACCTGGAGTAGTTTGTAAACTGAAAATGTTAGTCAACACTTGATACCATTGCTGGTCACCTTGACTTTTTTGAAAGGCCATTAAAACAGTTGCCGGTGTAATAATAAATGAACTGGCAAAGATAACTGGAATAACTCCAGAAACGTTAACCTTCAATGGTAGAAAACTTTCAGATCCACTGATTGTCGCTCTTCTTGTGTATTGAATAGGAATACGACGATCAGCTTGTTCAACCCAGGTAACAAGTTGCGTTACGATAAGGATTGCAACGATAACCCCGATGAAGAACAAAATACCTTGCCAACGATCACTAGCACTATTATTAACGATTTCTTCATTATATATTTGCCACATTCCTGATGGAAGTCTTGCTATAATACCAGCAAAAATAATTACTGAAATACCATTTCCTAAACCTTTGTCAGTAATTTCATCACCAAGCCAATTTAGAAGCATCGTTCCACCAGTCATGATAATGGCAATTTCTAAATAAGTTTGCCAAGTTTGATTCTTGACTAAACCCATTTGTGTCAAGGCGTTAAAACCTAACGTAATACCAAGACTTTGAACAAAGGCAACTACCAATGTTAAATATCTGGTAACCTGATTAGTTTTACGTCTACCTACTTCACCTTGCTTCCCCCATTCAACTAAAGTTGGCACAATATCCATTTGAAGCAATTGGATAACAATTTGTGCCGTAATGTAAGGAGAAACACCGAGTGAAAATATTGAATAATTATCAAGTCCACCACCGGAAACAGTATCCAGCATTGGAACCAAACCAGTTTGTGCAACCTGAGTGATCGCTTTTGCATTAACACCTGGAACGGCAATGTTAGCACCGATCCGATAAAGCAAAAGAATAAAGAGAGTAAACCAAATTTTGTTTCTGATTTCTTTATCCTTAAAGGCGTTCTTCAAGGTTGAAAACATTAGATCACCTCAACAGTTCCGCCAGCAGCTTCAACTGCCTTCTTAGCAGCTGCGGAAACCTTGTTAACCTTTACAGTTAATTTAACTTTTAATTCACCGTTACCAAGTAACTTAACACCTGAAAGTTCTTTCTTTACAAGACCATTTTCTTTCAAACTTTCAACAGTTACTTCGCTACCATCTTTAAACTTGTTTAAGTCATCTAAATTAATAATTGCGTATTCTTTACGGTTGATTTTCTTGAAACCACGCTTAGGCATAGTTCTGAACAATGGCATTTGACCACCTTCAAAACCTAAACGAGTATGACCGCCTTGACGAGCCAATTGACCTTTTTGACCACGACCAGAAGTCTTACCGTAACCACTTGAAGTACCACGACCTACACGTTTTCTTGCACGACGTGAGCCTTCTGCTGAATGTAATTCATGAAGCTTCATTTATTTGGCACCTCCTTGATTCTTTATTTATTAATCTCTTCAACAGAGATTAAGTGAGCAATTTTCAATAATGCACCACGAGTAGCAGCGTTGTCTGGAAGAACAACAGTACTGTTTACGCGACCTAAACCAAGAGCCTTAACGACTTTCTTTTGACTAGGAATGCGGTGCGCAACACTTCTAATTAAAGTAACTTTTAAATCAGTCATCTATTAACCTCTCCCTAATCTTCGTTCTTGATTTGGCGAAGTTTTTCAACTTCTTCACTAGTTCTAAGTTTCTTCAAGCCATCAATAGTTGCACGAACAACATTGATTGGAGTGTTTGAACCCAAAGATTTTGAAGTAACATCAGCGATACCAGCCATATCCATAACGATACGTACGGCACCACCGGCAGCTACTCCGGAACCAGCTTCGGCAGGCTTCAATAAAATGTTACCTGAACCATAGTGACCAATTACCTCGTGAGGAATAGTAGTACCAACCTTAGATACATTGATCATTTTCTTCTTGCCGTCTTCTACAGCCTTACGGATTGCTTCTGGGACTTCTTGAGCCTTACCAGTACCGAAACCTACACGGCCTTTCTTGTCACCAACGACAACAAGGGCAGCAAATCTCATTCTACGTCCACCTTTTACAACCTTAGTAATACGGTTGACAGCGACTAATTGATCTTCGATATCGTCCTTGTTTCTGCGATTGTTACGAGAATCGTTGCGGTTTGCCATGTGTTAATTCTCCTTCCTAGAAATCTAATCCGTTTTCACGAGCGGCGTCTGCCAATGCTGAAATACGGCCGTGGTATAAGTAACCACTTCTATCAAATACGACATTTGTAATATTCTTAGCTTTTGCTGCTTCGGCAATAGCCTTACCAACAGCTGCAGCTTGTTCTACTTTGCTTGAATCTGCGGAAACAGACTTGTCCAAAGTTGAGGCACTTGCTAGCGTGACACCCGCTACGTCATCAATTAATTGAGCGTAGATGTTTTTGTTTGAACGAAAGATACTTAAGCGTGGGCGCTCAGCAGTACCAGAAATCTTTCCACGAATACGTTTATGACGCTTTAAGCGTAACTTGTTTTTATCTGGTTTAGAAATCACAATTTCACCTCAAAATAACTACTTATTACTTACCAGTCTTACCTTCCTTGCGACGTACGTATTCATCAGTGTAACGAATACCTTTGCCTTTATAAGGTTCAGGTGGACGTACGGCACGGACTTCAGCTGCAAATTGACCAACGTTTTCCTTTGAAATACCCTCAATTTCAACGTCAGTTGCTGAAGGAGTCTTAACATTAACGCCTTCTGGAGCAGTTAAAACAACTGGATGTGAGTAACCAACATTTAAAGTAATCTTGTTGCCTTGTGCTTGTGCACGGTAACCAACACCGATTAACTTCAATGTCTTCTTGTAACCATCAACAACACCTTTGATCATTGAGGCTAAGTTTGCTCTTTCAGTACCGTGAAGAGCTTTGTCGTTTTCATTTGAACGACTAAAGTTGATTTCACCGTCTTTTTGTTCAAACTTAATCTTTGGATCAAAGTATCTGGTTAATTCACCCTTAGGTCCCTTAACAGTAATATTGTTGCCTTCTTTGGTAACAGTGACACCGTCGGGTACTTTAATAGTCTTTAAACCAATACGGCTCATTGAATTTTCTCCTTTCTGTCAGAATTACCAAACGTAAGCGATAACTTCGCCGCCAACGCCCTTTTGTCTAGCTTCTTTATCGGTAATAACACCTGCAGAAGTAGAAACGATGGCAATACCTAAACCGTTAAGAACCTTAGGTAATTCTTCAGCACCAACATAGTTTCTAAGACCTGGCTTAGAAATACGCCTCAAGCCTGAAATTACGCGTTCACCGTTTGGACCATACTTCAAGAAAATCTTGATAACGCCTTGCTTGTTGTCATCAGTTACTTCGTAATCACGAATGAAACCTTTGCGCTTCAAAATTTCCGAAATTGACTTTTTAATGTTTGATGCAGGAATTTCAACTGAATCGTGCTTTGCCATGTTGGCATTTCTGATTCTAGTCAAGTAATCTGCGATCGGATCTGTCATGACCATTTATGCTATCCTCCTAACCGTATACTACCAACTAGCCTTTTTAAGACCAGGAATTTGACCTTTGTGTGCTAATTCCTTTAAGCAAATACGGCATAAACCGAACTTGCGGTATACGGAATGTGGACGACCACATCTCTCACAACGTGTGTATTCACGTGTAGAGAACTTAGCAGGACGATGATTTCTGATTTTTTGTGATGTTTTAGCCATTAATGTCCTCCATTACTTTGTAAAAGGCATACCAAATTGACCTAAAAGTTCACGAGCTTCTTCATCAGTGTTGGCAGTAGTAACAATAACAATGTCTAAACCTCTAGTACGATTTACCTTATCGAAATCGATTTCTGGGAAGATCAATTGTTCTTTAATACCCAAAGTGTAGTTACCACGACCGTCGAATGAACGAGCTGAAACACCGCGAAAGTCACGAACACGTGGAAGAGAAACATTGATCAACTTGTATAAGAAATCGTACATTCTATCGCCTCTAAGAGTAACCTTAGCACCGATAGACATACCTTCACGCAAACGGAAGTTGGCGATTGATTTCTTGGCTTTGGTGATCAATGGCTTTTGGCCAGAAATTAATGTTAATTCTTCAACAGCTTCATCCAAATTCTTTGCGTTTGAAACTGCGTCACCAACACCCATGTTTAAAACGATCTTTTCGATCTTTGGTACTTGCATAACTGACTTGTAATTAAACTTGTCTTCTAATGCAGGCATAACTTTTTCCTTGTATTCTTGTGCTAAATAACTTGCCATTTGTGTCCTCCCTTCTACTTCTTATCTGCCTTAGAAATAACCTTAACGTTTGATGCGTGAATTGAACCTTCTGATTCAACTACACCACCGTTAGCGTTATTTTGTGAAGGCTTTTGGTGTTTCTTAATCTTGTTAACGCCCTTAACAACTACACGGTTCTTCTTAACGTTAACAGAAAGAACAGTACCTTCTTTACCTTTACCTTTTCCGGCAATAACTTTTACCTTGTCACCAGTTTTAACAAACATCAGTGCACCTCACTAACAATTATAAGACTTCAGGAGCAAGTGAGACGATCTTCATAAAGTCGTCTTCACGTAACTCACGTGCAACTGGCCCAAAGATACGAGTACCACGTGGGCTCTTATCTGCATTAATAATTACGGCTGCATTTTCGTCGAACTTGATGTATGAACCATCTACACGACGTGCGCCTGACTTTGTTCTAACAATGACTGCTTTTACGACGTCACCCTTTTTGACAACGCCACCTGGTGTTGCTTGTTTAACAGCAGCTACAACGATGTCACCAATATTACCAGTCTTACGCTTTGAACCACCTAAGACTCTGATGACTAAAAGTTCTCTGGCACCAGAGTTATCAGCAACCTTTAAACGAGATTCGTTTTGAATCACTGTGAAATCCTCCCTTCAGTAAATCCGTAAAAATTAAACAGATTTCTTAACAATCTTAACTAAACGGAAGCGCTTTGTACGAGATAATGGACGGGTTTCCATGATACGAACAGTATCTCCAACTTTAGCTTCATTATTTTCGTCTTGTGCGTAAAACTTCTTTGAATACTTAAAACGCTTTTTATAAACTGGGTGATTCTTGTAAGTGTCAACAACTACAGTAATAGTTTTGTCCATCTTATCAGAAACAACGCGTCCTTGGTATACGTGACGACGATTTCTTTCGTTTGCTTCGCTCAAGTTAATAGCTCCCTTCCATTAATTTTGTTCTAATGCTTTTTCGCTAAGAATAGTCTTAATTCTAGCGATGTTTTTACGGACTTTGCTCAAGCGAGCGGTATTTTCTAATTGACCCGTTGCTTGTTGGAAACGCAAGTTAAAGAGTTCTTCTTTATATTGCTTTTCCTTTTCTAACATTTGCTCAGTGGTTAATGATCTGATATCTTTAGCCTTCATTAGAATTGCCACCTACTTCCGAACTCTTAGTCACAAACTTAGTTTTGATTGGTAACTTAGTAGAAGCAAGTCTCAAAGCTTCACGAGCTACTTCTTCTGATACGCCACCAATTTCAAATAAAATCTTTTCTCTCTTTACTACAGCTACCCAACCTGCTGGTGCACCTTTACCAGAACCCATACGTACACCGACACCTTTAGCAGTGTATGACTTTTGAGGGAAAATTCTAATCCAAACTTTACCGCCACGCTTCATGTAACGTGTCATAGCAACACGGGCAGCTTCGATTTGACGGTTAGTAATCCAGTGAGATTCAAGGGCTACCAAACCATATTCACCAAAGGCAATGTACTTACCACCTTTAGCAGCACCACGCATCTTACCACGGAATTCACGACGGTGTTTTACTCGCTTAGGTACTAATGGCATTACTTGTTTCCTCCCTTCGCTGGCTTAGATGACTTGTTCTTACGAGTTGGTAAGATTTCGCCACGATTAATCCAAACTTGGACACCAATTTCACCGTAAGTAGTGAAGGCGTTAACCCAAGCATAATCAATATCAGCTCTTAATGTTTGTAATGGAACACGGCCTTCAGTATGCCATTCTCTTCTAGCCATGTCAGCACCATTCAAACGACCAGAAATTTGAATTCTGGTACCCTTAGCACCAGCACGCATAGTTCTTTGTGAAGCTTGACGCATAGCACGTCTGAATGCAACACGAGCTTCCAATTGACGGGCAATACTGTCTGCTACTAATTCAGCATCAAGATCTGGCTTCTTAATTTCAACAATGTTGATGTGTACTTGTTTGCTAGTTAAAGCATTTAATTCTTTTCTTAAAGCTTCAACTTCAGAACCACCTTTACCAATTACCATACCTGGTTTTGAAGTGTGGATTGAAATATTGATTCTGTTAGCTGCACGTTCAATTTCAACAGTAGAAACAGAGGAATCCTTCAATTTGTCTGAAATATATTTTCTAATACGAAGGTCTTCGTTTAAAGTTTCTTTGTATCCTCTGTCAGCATACCATTTTGATTCCCAATCACGGATGACACCGAGACGAAAACCATTTGGGTTAATCTTTTGACCCATTAATATACCTCCCTTAATCGTTCTTTTCTGAAACTACAACAACTACGTGACTAGTTCTCTTGTTAATTGGAGAAGCCATACCCTTAGCACGTGGACGGAATCTCTTCAAAGTTGCGCCTTCGTTTACGTAAGCTTCTGATACGTAAAGGTTAGCACTTTCAAGATCGTAGTTGTGTTCTGCATTAGCAATAGCTGAACGTAAAACTTTTTCAACGATTGGGGAAGCAGCTCTAGGCGTAAATTCCAAGATTGCTAATGCTTCAGCAACGCTCTTACCACGAATTAAGTCAATAACCAAACGTGCTTTTCTTGGAGCGATGCGAACAGTTCTTGCTTCAGCCTTAGCTGAACTAATTTGTTCTGCCATTTAGATGTTTCTCCTTCCTCTAAGCTTGTGCTGTGGCCTTGTCATCGGCGATCTTGTGTCCATGGAAAGTTCTTGTTGGAACAAATTCACCTAATTTATGACCAACCATGTCTTCAGTAATATAAACTGGAACATGTTTTCTACCATCGTAAACAGCTATAGTCAAACCTACAAAGGAAGGGAAAATAGTTGAACGACGTGACCAAGTCTTAATAACTTGCTTCTTATCAGCATTTTGTTGTGCATCAACTTTCTTTAATAATGATGCGTCAGCAAAAGGACCTTTTTTAATACTACGGCTCATTAATTAACCCTCCTTCTATTACTTGCTACCTTTACGGTGACGAATAATTAACTTCTCGCTAGCCTTCTTGGTGTTTCTAGTCTTGATACCACGAGCCTTCTTGCCCCATGGAGTCATAGGTTGTGGACGACCAACAGGAGCCTTACCTTCACCACCACCATGTGGGTGATCGTTAGGGTTCATTACGGAACCACGTGATTGTGGACGCTTGCCTAACCAACGCTTACGACCAGCTTTACCTAATTGAATTAATGAGTGCTGTTCGTTACCAACTACACCAATAGTTGCACGACATTCAGATAAGATCTTGCGAACTTCACCACTTTGTAATCTAACCAAAGTGTAAGAACCATCAAAACCTAATACTTGAGCAGAAGCACCGGCACTTCTTACAAGTTGACCACCCTTACCTGGTCTTAATTCAATGTTGTGAATGTTTGTACCAGTAGGAATGTTCTTAAGTGCTAAAGCGTTACCTGGCTTGATATCTACTTCTTCACCAGATTCAACAATATCGCCAACCTTTAAGCCTTTAGGAGCTAAAATGTAAGCTTTAATACCGTCAGTGTAATGAAGCAAAGCAATGTTAGCAGTTCTGTTTGGATCATATTCGATAGCCTTTACAACTGCCTTTGCGTTGTCCTTGTTACGCTTAAAGTCGATGATACGGTATTTTTGTTTGTGACCACCACCACGGTGTCTTACAGTGATGTGACCATATGAGTTACGACCTGCAGTATGTGATTGTGATTCAAGTAAAGTCTTTTCAGGCTTTGTCTTGGTAATCTCAGCAAAGTCGGAAGAAGTCATATGACGACGACCATTAGTGGTTGGCTTGTAAATCTTAATAGCCAATTGACTGACCTCCTATTACTTGTCTTCTTTGTTTTCGTCTTGGAAAACTTTAATGTCATTTGAATCGTCAGTTAAAGTAACGATTGCCTTTCTACGACGAGCTGTCTTACCGAAGTAACGACCAACTCGCTTGTCTTTGCCGCGAACGTTCATAATGTTTACGCTCTTAACTTTGACATCAAAGATTTCTTCAACAGCGTTACGAACTTGAGTTTTGGTTGCAGTTAAAAGCACGTCGAAAGTGTACTTCTTATCATCCATTAAGTTCGTTGACTTTTCAGTAATGACAGGTCTTAAAATGATATCACGTGCGTTCATTAAGCCAAAACCTCCTCAATCTTCTTTACAGCATCTTGAGTCAAGATTAACTTGTCGTAGTTAACAGCATCTTCAACATTTAAGCCATTAACTGGAACAACCTTAACCTTTGGCAAGTTTTTAGCAGAAAGTTGTACGTTCTTGTCGTCAGAAACAACTAATACCTTACTTTCTACCTTTAAGCTGTCTAAAATTGACACAAATTCTTTAGTCTTAGGTGCTGACATAGTCAACTTATCTAAAACGATCAAATTCTTATCAATCAACTTTTGGGAAAGAACTGACTTGATAGCCAAACGACGTTGTTTTCTTGGCATTGAATATGCGTAAGAACGTGGAGTAGGGCCAAATACCGTACCACCACCGCGCCATTGTGGAGCTCTGATAGAACCTTGACGAGCACGACCAGTGCCCTTTTGTCTCCAAGGCTTCTTACCACCGCCGCGAACAGCAGATCTATTCTTAACCTTTGAAGTACCTTGACGTTGACCAGCTCTTTGTCTGATGATTGCTTCAAAGACTACGCTTTCGTTAGGTTCGATACCAAAAACTTTATCGTTTAAGGTAACTTCACCAGAGTCTTTACCGTTTTGATCGATAACTTTTAAATTAGCCATTCTAGTCCTCCTTCCTACTTAGCAGCGTCTGTAACTTTAGATGCAGTCTTAACTACGATTAATGAATTCTTAGCACCAGGTACGTTGCCTTTGATCATTAATACGTTCTTGTCTGCAACAACTTTTTCGATTACTAAATTTTCAATGGTAACTTTCTTAACGCCCATGTGACCTGGCAAGTGCTTGCCCTTTGGTACACGGTTAATGATTGAACCCATTGAACCAGGAATTCTGTGGTATCTTGATCCGTGAGTTTCTGGTCCTCTTGATTGACCCCAACGCTTAATGTTACCTTGGTATCCATGACCTCTTGTAGTACCAGTAACGTCTACGACGTCACCTTCCTTGAATGTATCCACAGTAACTTCTGAGCCGACTTCATAGTTCTTAAGCTCAACACCGCGGATTTCCCGAATGAAGCGCTTAGGTGAAGTCTTTGCCTTTGCAGCATGACCTTTTTCTGGTTTGTTGCTCAAAACTTCACGCTTGTCTTGGTAACCTAATTGAACAGCATCGTAACCGTCTGATTCAACAGTCTTAACTTGCATAACAACGTTAGGAGTTGCTTCAACAACAGTTACTGGAACTAAGGCACCATCTTTAGTGAAGATTTGAGTCATACCAACTTTTCTTCCTAAGATTCCTTTGGTCATGATTACACCTCTTTCTATGTAAATTATAATTTGATTTCGATGTCTACGCCGCTTGGAAGATCAAGCTTCATTAATGAATCAACAGTCTTTGGTGTTGGATTCAAAATATCGATTAAACGTTTGTGAGTGCGCATTTCGAATTGTTCACGTGAATCCTTGTTCTTGTGTGGTGAACGAAGAACAGTGAACAAAGTTCTTTCAGTTGGAAGAGGAACTGGGCCTGAGATTTCTGCACCAGTTCTCTTTGCGCTAGCTACAATCTTAGCAGCTGATTCATCGAGAATACCATGTTCGTAAGACTTAAGTCTAATACGAATTGTTTGACTTGCCATTTAAATTACCTCCTTAACGTCTTCTTTAAAAGATGACTAGCTCGGCAAAAATTCCCTGCACACCACTGTGGCAATGCAGCCTGGCGTGCCGCAACCTTTTGCGTCAACGCTTTACAACAATTTTGAGCATCAGAGCATAATAAGCCCTTAAATGCACAACGACTATTTTACTTGGTATGGCCTTAAATATCAAGGGTTTCACCGATGTTTCTCAATATTTTTTACAAAAAAAGAGCTATCCAAAACTGGATAACTCTTTTTTCTAAAATTATTAAAAATTATTTAGCATCTCCGCCGCGCTTTTTAATAATTTCTTCTTGAATTGACTTTGGACATGGTGAGTAGTGATCAAATACCATAGTGAAAGTACCACGACCTTGAGTTAATGAACGCAAAGTAGTTGCGTAACCAAACATTTCAGAAAGTGGAACCATAGCATTCAATACCTTAGCGCCTGAACGGTCGTCCATACCATCCATCGTACCACGACGAGCGGTAATTGAACCCATTACATCACCTAAGTATTCTTCTGGTGTAATGACTTGAACCTTCATAATTGGTTCAAGAATTACGGCACCAGCCTTAGGAGCAGCATTCTTCAATGCAAGAGAAGCAGCAACCTTGAAGGCAGCTTCTGATGAGTCGACTTCGTGGTAACTACCATCGTAAAGCTTAGCCTTAATGTCAATTAATGGGTAACCTGCAAGAACACCATTCTTCATAGCTTCTTGTAAACCTTGGTCAACTGCAGGGATAAATTCACGAGGAACAACACCACCAACAATGGCATCTTCGAATTCGTATCCTTTACCTTCTTCATTAGGAATAAAGTCAATCCAAACGTCACCGTATTGACCTTTACCACCAGATTGACGAACGAACTTACCTTGAGCCTTAGCTTCCTTGGTGAAGGTTTCACGGTAAGCTACTTGTGGTTCACCGATTTCAGCTTCAACGTGGAATTCACGCTTCATACGTTCAACCATGATTTGAAGGTGAAGTTCACCCATACCAGCGATCAAAGTTTGACCAGTTTCTGGGTTAGTTTCAGCCTTAAAGGTTGGGTCTTCTTCAGTAAGCTTTTGCAAAGCAACATCCAACTTATCACGGTCAGCCTTTGACTTAGGTTCAATTGAAACTTGGATAACTGGATCTGGAACTTGCAAACTTTCCAAAATAAGTGGACGATCTGGATCAGTTAAAGAGTCACCAGTAGTGGTGTTCTTCAAACCGATAGCACCGGCAATATCACCTGAGAATACTTCTGGAATTTCCTTACGTTCGTTAGCGTGCATTTGAAGCAAACGACCTACACGTTCACGAGTATCCTTAGAAGCATTCAATACGTAAGAACCTGATTGAAGTGAACCAGTGTAAACACGGATGAAAGTTAAACGTCCAACGAATGGGTCTGAAGCAATCTTAAATGCTAAAGCAGCAAATGGTTCGCTATCGTTAGCCTTAAGTTCAACTTCTTTACCGGTCTTAGGATCATGAGCAACATAAGGCTTAACGTCTAATGGTGATGGCAAGTAATCTACAACACCATCAAGCATCATTTGAACACCCTTGTTCTTGAAGGCTGAACCAGCAAATACTGGGAAGAACTTCAAGTCAATGGTTGCTTTACGGATAGCTGCCTTAATTTCATCGCTTGAAATTTCGTCACCGTTTAAGTATTTTTCCATGATGCCATCGTCAACATCAGCAACAGCTTCAATTAACTTTTCACGACGAGCTTGTGCTTCTTCCTTGTATTCATCAGGAACTGGAACAGTATCCCACTTTGAACCAAGCTTGTCTTCGTCGTAGATATCAGCAACCATGTTGATTAAGTCGATAACACCTTCAAAAGTTTCAGCAGAACCAATTGGCATTTGAACAGCATGTGCATTTGCGTTTAAACGTTCATGCAAAGATTCAACTGACTTATCAAAGTCAGCACCGATCTTATCCATCTTGTTAACAAAAACAATACGAGGAACACCGTAAGTTTCAGCTTGACGCCATACGTTTTCAGTCTGTGGTTCAACACCGGCCTGGGCATCCAAAACAGTTACGGCACCATCCAAAACACGAAGTGAACGTTCTACTTCGATAGTGAAGTCAACGTGCCCTGGGGTATCGATAATGTTAATTCTGTGGCCTTTCCATTGAGCAGTAGTGGCTGCTGATGTAATAGTAATACCACGTTCCTTTTCTTCATCCATCCAGTCCATTTGTGAATCACCTTCGTGAGTTTCACCAATTTTGTGGATCTTACCAGTGTAGTAAAGGATACGTTCAGTAGTGGTAGTCTTACCCGCATCGATGTGGGCCATGATACCAATATTACGTGTCTTTTCTAATGGAAATTCACGCTTGTTAGCCATAAATATTTTCTCTCCTTAAAATAAAACGAATGAGCAGATTAGAAGCGGTAGTGTGCAAATGCACGGTTAGCTTCAGCCATACGGTGAACGTCTTCACGCTTCTTAACAGCTGAACCAGTGTTATTAGAAGCATCAATAATTTCGTTAGCTAAACATTCATCCATAGTGTGTTCGTTACGTAAACGAGCGTATGAAACAAGCCATCTTAAGCCCAAAGTAGTTCTTCTTTCTGGACGAACTTCAACTGGGATTTGATAGTTGGAACCACCGATACGACGAGCTCTAACTTCCAAAACTGGCATAACATTATTCATTGCTTCTTCAAAGACATCAAGTGGTTCCTTACCAGTCTTATCCTTAACAATACTGAAAGCATCGTAAAGGATTGATGATGCCTTAGCTCTCTTACCATCAACCATTAAGTGGTTAATTAACTTAGTAACAAGTTTTGAGTTGTAAACTGGATCTGCTAAAACGTCTTTTTTAGTTACGTGACCTTTTCTAGGCATTATTTAAACCCTCCCTTTAATCTTTCTTAGTACCGTACTTAGAACGACTTTGCTTTCTGCCATCAACACCAGCAGTATCAAGGGCACCACGAACAATATGGTAACGAACACCAGGAAGGTCCTTTACACGACCACCACGGATTAATACAACTGAGTGTTCTTGCAAGTTGTGGCCTTCACCTGGAATGTAAGCAGTAACTTCAATCAAGTTTGAAAGACGTACACGAGCATACTTACGCAAAGCTGAGTTAGGTTTCTTAGGTGTCATAGTACCAACACGAGTTGCAACACCACGCATTTGTGGAGCTGGGTTGAATACTAATTTCTTCTTCATACTGTTGTAACCGTAGTTCAAAGCTGGTGACTTTGACTTAGTCGTCTTTGAATGACGGCCTTTTCTTACCAATTGGTTAATGGTTGGCATTAAAATTTCCTCCTAAAATAATATTTTTTGTTCACACATCCGGGAGTTTCTTTTTTGGCTCACGGAAAATCTGTTCAAAACATACAAACAATATTGTACTACCTTTTAAACAGAAAGCAAACTATTTCGGTAAATTATCTTTATTTTACGTATTTAATAATTGGAGGGATTTTATGCTAATTAATTATTTTGTTAATTTTTTTATTGGAAGCTGTTTAGCTTCACATGCATGTGTCATCTACGATCGTTTTGACCAAGGCAATTTTTTATGGGGACATTCGTATTGCGACTTTTGCTTACAACCCTTGGCACTGACTGATGAGTTGCCAATAATCTCATTTTTAATCCTTAAAGGAAAATGTCGTTTTTGTCATGAAAAAATTTCTTGGACACTTCTTTTGTTTGAAATTTTAGGTGGTTGTGCCTTTCTTCCAATTGATTTTTCTAATATTAAAAGCTTTTCGACAGGAATCTTTATCTTTTTTGTCCTATTAATTGCCATTTTTGATTTTAACGATAAAGAATTCCCTACAATTTTTTTGTTACCACTTTTTATTGTTACTTTAACCAAGGCTAACTTTTGGCATTACTTTAACCTTCTTCAATTTTTACCAATTGCTAGCCTATTAATCCTCTACGTTTATAAGAAAAAGCTAGGCAGCGGTGACCTTTACCTTTATCTATCAATTGCCTCCTTCTTTAATCCGCAATTTGCTAATGAAGTTTTTCTAATTGCATCCATTCTTGTTATTCTTTCTTATTTATTTGAAAAACATCAGAGCTACTCATCTAGTTTTGCATTTATTCCTTATATTTTTACGGCCTTAATAATTAAAAATTTTTAGACAAAAAAGCTTCCATCATCTTTCATGATGGAAGCTTTTCTATTTTTCTCTAACAGAATTTTATTACTTTTGTGGAGTTGCTTTGTCCTTTTCGTCTTTTTCCTTCATTTGTCTTTCAATATCGGCAATTGAATAAACTGATTGAGGTTTAGCAACATCTGCTTGTGGTTCCATATTACGGTAAACAGGCATACCAGTACCAGCTGGAATAATCTTACCAATAATAACGTTTTCCTTAAGCCCAAGAAGTGGATCGTTCTTGCCACGAATAGAAGCATCGGTAAGAACACGAGTAGTTTCCTGGAATGAAGCAGCTGACAAGAAACTATTAGTTTCCAAAGCGGCCTTAGTAATACCTAAGATGACACTTTGAGCAGTTGCGGGAATACCACCAGAAATAATAACTTCCTTGTTACGGTCTCTAAATTGACCGATATCCATAACTTCACCAGGCAACATGTCAGTTTCACCTGGATCAAGGATACGAACCCTTTGCAACATTTGACGAGTCAATACTTCAACGTGTTTATCTGAAATATCTACACCCTGCATTCTATAAGCTTTTTGAACTTCAGCCAAAATGTATTCTTCAGTTGTTAAAGTATCAGTTACTTGAATCAATTCCTTAGGATCAATTGAACCAAGAGTCAACTTGTCACCACGGTGAACTGTATCGCCTTCAGCTACAGCAACAGATGCAGTGTAAGGGACATCGTATGATCTTGTATCAATCTTGCCCTTTACAGTAATTTCACGCGTGTGATCTGCTGGGTTTTCTTGAATTGAATCAACAATACCATCAACTTCAGAAATTGTAGCACGACCCTTAGGGTTACGAGCTTCAAATAATTCTTGAACACGAGGTAAACCTTGAGTAATATCTTCAGCACCGGCAACACCACCGTTGTGGAAAGTTCTCAAAGTAAGCTGAGTACCTGGTTCACCAATTGATTGAGCGGCAACAGTACCAACCGCTTCGCCAACTTCAACTTCTTCACCAGTAGCAAGGTTCATACCATAACACTTACGACATACACCGTGAGGAGTATCACAAGTAAGGATTGAACGAATCTTAACGTGAGTTAAACCAGCATCACAAACTTTGTGAGCCAAGTTTTCGTCCATCATGACGTCCTTAGCTACGATAGTTTCACCAGTCTTAGGATCCTTAACTGTTTCAGCAGTGAAACGACCAAGCAAACGATCGAATAATGGTTCGATCATTTCGTCACCTTCCATGATGGCGCTAACTGTAATACCACGATCAGTACCACAATCATCATCACGAATAATAACGTCCTGAGCAACATCAACCAAACGACGAGTTAAGTAACCTGACTGGGCAGTCTTCAAAGCCGTATCGGTCATACCTTTACGAGCACCGTGAGTGGACATGAATAATTCTAGTACTGACAAACCTTCCTTGAAGTTTGAAGTAACAGGAATTTCGAACAAACCACCGTTAGGAGTAGCCATCAAACCACGCATACCAGCTAACTGAGTAAAGTTTGAAATGTTACCACGGGCACCAGAGTCGGCCATGATTGTAATTGGGTTTCTTGGGTCATAGATTTGTGCAATTTCATTTTGAACTTCGTCTTTACACTTGTTCCAAATGCTAATTACACGGTCGTGACGTTCTTGCTCAGTAATCAGACCTCTTCTGAATTGTTTAGATACAATATCAACTTGCTTGTGGGCCTTATCTACCTTTTCATCCTTATCAGTAATTTCTGGAACGTCAGTCATACCAATAGTGATACCTGAAGTAGTTGAACTTGTGTAACCTAATTTCTTCAAATCATCCAAGTATTCAGACGTTCTTTGAACCTTGTAGTACTTGTATACAGTAGCAATTGAATCTGATAAGAAGTCCTTCTTAAATGGAGCAGCAATCAAATCATCGGCAATTGAATCAATCTTCTCATGAATGTCTTCGCCTTCAGCTAAGAAGTACTTAGCATCTACAGGATTATTCAAGTTTTTCTCAGTTGGTTCATTAATGTAGAAATAATCATCTGGGAAAATTTGGTTGAAGACAATCTTACCATAAGTAGTAATAAAGATACCGTGTTCGTGACCTTTTGGCCATGGCTTCTTAGGCATTGAATCAGCTGACATACCAATAATAGTATGGTAGTGAATGTCACCATTTGCATAAGCAACAGCAGCTTCAGCTGGTGAAGTAAAGATCATGCCTTCACCTTCACGACCCTTTTCAGCCTGAGTTAACCAGTAGTTACCCAAAACAATATCCTGTGATGGAGTAACGATTGGCTTACCATCCTTAGGAGCTAAAATATGGTGCGCAGCAAGCATTAACAAACGAGATTCAGCAACAGCTTCATCTGACAAAGGAACGTGAATAGCCATCTGGTCCCCATCGAAGTCGGCGTTGTAAGCTTCACATGCTAATGGGTGCAAACGAATTGACTTACCAGGAACCAATACTGGTTCGAAGGCTTGAATACTCAAACGGTGAAGAGTAGGTGCACGGTTCAAAAGAACTGGACGTTCCTTAATTACATCTTCAAGTACATCCCAGATATCATCATCTTCACGATCAATCTTACGTTTAGCATTCTTAATGTTTGATGCAATACCACGCTTAACTAATTCGTGCATTACGAATGGCTTGAACAATTCAAGAGCCATTGGACGAGGAACACCACATTGATAGAACTTCAATTTTGGTGAAACATCGATAACTGAACGACCTGAGTAGTCAACACGCTTACCAAGCAAGTTCTGACGGAAACGACCTTGCTTACCTTTAAGCATATGTGAAAGTGACTTAAGTGGACGGTTACCTGGTCCAACAACTGGACGACCACGACGACCGTTATCAATTAAAGCATCAACAGCTTCTTGAAGCATCCGCTTTTCATTTTGAACAATGATATTAGGAGCATTCAAATCAAGCAATCTCTTCAGACGATTGTTACGGTTGATAACACGTCTGTATAAATCGTTTAAATCGGAAGTGGCAAAACGTCCACCTTCAAGTTGAACCATTGGACGAAGATCTGGTGGAATAACTGGAACAGCATCCATAACCATCCATTCTGGCTTATTGCCGGAGTTCTTGAATGCGTCCAAAATGTCCAATCTTCTAATAGCACGTGTACGTTTTTGACCAGTTGCAGTTTGAAGTTCTTTCTTCAAATCAGCAACTTCTTTAGCTAAGTCAACTTTCTTAAGCAAATCACGGATAGCTTCAGCACCCATCTTTGCTTCAAAACGATTGCCGTACTTAGCTTTTTGCTCACGGTATTCAGCTTCAGTTAATAATTGCTTAGGTTCAAGATCTGTATCGCCTGGATCAATTACGATATAAGCTGCAAAATAGATAACTTCTTCAAGCAATCTTGGAGAAATATCCAAAACAAGACCCATTTTTGATGGAATACCCTTGAAGTACCAAATGTGAGTAACAGGTGCGGCCAATTCAATGTGGCCCATCCGTTCTCTTCTTACTTTAGAAGAAGTAACTTCAACACCGCATCGATCACAAATAATTCCACGGTATCTAACACCCTTATATTTACCACACGCACATGACCAATCTTTAGTTGGACCAAAGATTCGTTCATCAAACAAACCATCTTTTTCTGGCTTTAAAGTACGGTAGTTAATGGTTTCTGGCTTCTTAACTTCACCATATGACCAGCTTCTGATCTTGTTAGGTGATGCAAGACCAATTTGCATACTTTCAAACTTATTTACGTCGATCAAAAGTTTAACCTCCTACTACTTAGAAACTTTATCGTCAGACTTGTCTACTGGTTCCTTTTCAGGTTTGTCTTCAGCAGCTTTTTCATCTGATTTTTCAGTTTCTTTGGCTAACTTCTTCTTTTCTTGTTCTTCAGCCATCCGTGACAAAGTATCAATATTTAAATGTTCATTTGAATCGTCATCCATATCACGCAATTCAATTTCATTATGATTCATATCAAGAACTCTGATATCCAAACCTAATGATTGAAGTTCTTTAACAAGAACACGGAATGATTCAGGAACACCTGGCTTAGGAATTCTTTCACCCTTAACAATGGCTTCGTATGCTCTTACACGACCAACAACGTCATCTGACTTGTAAGTCAAGATTTCTTGCAATGTGTATGCAGCACCGTAAGCTTCAAGGGCCCAAACTTCCATTTCACCGAAACGCTGACCACCAAATTGTGCTTTACCACCAAGTGGTTGTTGAGTAACCAATGAGTAAGGCCCAATTGAACGAGCGTGGATCTTATCATCAACCATGTGAGTAAGTTTCAAGTAGTGCATAACACCAACTGAAACACGGTTGTGGAATGGTTCACCGGAACGACCATCGTAAATAACAGTCTTACCGTCTTTATCCACACCAGCTTGACGAACAGTATTCCAAACTTCGTCTTCGTTAGCACCATCAAATACTGGAGTAGCTACGTGAATACCCAATTGACGAGCAGCGGCACCTAAGTGCAATTCCAAAAGCTGTCCAATGTTCATACGTGATGGAACACCCATTGGGTTCAAACAAATATCTACTGGAGTACCATCTGGCAAATATGGCATATCTTCTTCTGGTACAACTGCAGCAACAGTACCTTTGTTACCGTGACGACCAGACATCTTGTCCCCAACTTGAATCTTTCTCTTTTGGGCAATGTAAACACGAACCATTGTGTTAACACCTGGTGAAAGTTCATCGCCTGCTTCACGAGTGTAGACCTTAACGTCTTGAACAATACCGCCACCACCGTGTGGTACACGAAGTGAAGTATCACGAACTTCACGAGCCTTTTCACCAAAGATAGCATGAAGCAATCTTTCTTCGGCTGATAATTCAGTAACACCCTTTGGCGTTACCTTACCAACTAAGATATCACCATCATGAACTTCAGCACCGATTCGAACAATACCATCTTCGTCCAAATCCTTCAAAGCGTCTTCACCAACGTTAGGAATTTCACGAGTAATTTCTTCTGGACCAAGCTTAGTATCACGTGCTTCTGATTCATAATCTTCAATACTGATTGAAGTGTAAACATCGTCTTTAACAAGACGTTCAGAAAGCATGATGGCATCTTCGTAGTTGTACATGTTCCAAGTCATAAAGGCAATCAATGGGTTTTGACCCAAAGCAAGTTCACCGTGGTCCATTGCTGGACCATTAGCAATAATGTCGCTTGCATCAACCTTATCACCCTTCTTAACGTTAGGAGTTTGGTTGTATGACTTAGAGTTGTTTGAACGACGATACTTTTCAAGAGTGTACTTATCTAAAGTACCATCTTCACGTCTAATTCTGATTTCATTACCATCAACATATTCAACCGTACCTGGAGCCTTAGCTAAAAGTGCAGCACCTGAGTCATGAGCAGCACGGTATTCCATACCAGTACCAACAAGTGAACCATGAGGATTAATCAATGGTGCAGCCTGACGTTGCTGGTTGGCACCCATCAAAGCACGGTTTGAGTCGTCGTTTTCAAGGAATGGAATACATGCAGAAGCTACAGACACAACTTGTTTAGGAATAACGTCCATGTAGTCGATCTTGTCTGGAGAAACTTCGACGTTGTCTTCCTTGTGACGAGCCAAAATCAATTTTTCTTTGAAGGAACCATCTTCGTTCAAAGGAGTGTTGGCACCGGCAATGATGTAGTTATCTTCAACATCAGCTGTTAAGTAGTCGATCTTATCAGTAACCTTGTGAGTCTTCCAAGATACACGACGGTATGGAGTTTCAATAAAACCATACTTGTTAATAATCGCATATGTAGCCAAAGAGTTGATCAAACCAATGTTAGGACCTTCTGGCGTTTCAATAGGACATAGACGACCATAGTGAGTATAGTGAACGTCACGAACTTCATAACCAGCACGATCACGAGTCAAACCACCAGGCCCTAAGGCTGACATACGACGCTTGTGTGTCAATTCACCCAATGGGTTGTGTTGGTCCATAAACTGTGAAAGTTGTGAAGAACCAAAGAATTCTTTGATACTTGCAACGATTGGACGAATGTTGATCAATTGTTGTGGAGTTACGGTTGAAGGATCTTGAATTGACATTCTTTCACGAACAACACGTTCCATTCTTGCCAAACCAATTCTGAATTGGTTTTGAAGAAGTTCACCAACACGACGAATACGACGGTTACCTAAGTGGTCAATATCGTCAGTAGTACCAATTTGATCTTGTAAAGCAAAGAAGTAGTTGATTGAAGATAAAACATCAGCTGGAGTCAAGTGCTTTACATCTGAACCGATATGACCATTAGAAATAAGCTTAACTTCTCTTTCAGGGTTAACCTTTGAGTAAACTTTAATTTCTTGAACAGTAATTGGGTCTGACAAAACACCTTCCTTTGAAGGTTGGTAAGTTACCATCTTGAAGTCATCACGATCAAGGTACTTTTCAAGTTTGTCCATTACTTCGTGAGTAACAACAGTACCCTTCTTAGCAATAATTTCACCAGTATCTGGATCAGCTAAAGTTTCAGCCAAAGTTTGCCCATATAGACGGTTCTTAAGTGAAAGCTTCTTGTTGATCTTATAACGACCTACTGTAGCCAAGTCATAACGACGTGGATCAAAGAAACGAGCGTACAAAAGTGAACGTGAAGAATCAGTAGTCTTTGGTTCACCTGGACGCAGTCTTTCATAAATATCCTTTAAAGCTTCAGCAACACGTGAGTCAGCTGGGTTCTTGTGAACATCCTTGTCCAAAGTAAATTGCAAAGTATCACTTTGACCAAACATATCTAAGATTTCGCCATCTGAGCCAAGGCCCATTGCTCTAATTAAAACAGTCAAAGGCAACTTACGAGTACGGTCAACACGTACGTAAGAAACATTTTTAGCATCCGTTTCATATTCAAGCCAAGCACCACGGTTAGGAATTACTGTTGTGCCAAAGGTTTGACGACCATTTTTATCAAAATCGCCTGAGTAATATACACCAGGTGATCTTACCAATTGAGAAACGATAACTCTTTCAGCACCATTAACAATGAATGAACCTGATTCGGTCATCAAAGGCAAATCGCCAAAGAATACATCTTGAGTCTTGATTTCGCCAGTTTCTTGGTTGGTTAATTTTAAAGTAACATGCATAGGTGCAGCATAAGTTGCATCATGATCACGAGCTTCATCGACAGTATACTTAGGCTTTTGAAGCTTATAACCTACATATTCAAGTGACAACTTACCTGAAAAGTCGCCAATTGGCATAATGTCATCAAAAACTTCTTTAATGCCTTTGTCGAGAAACCACTTATATGATTGGGTTTGAACATCGGTCAAGTTAGGTAGTTTCAAAACTTCTTTAATCTTTGAAAAGCTACGTCTTGTTCGGTGTTTACCGTAATTCAATACGTGTCCGTTTAACAAGGAAAAACATCCTTTCTGTTAGAGAAAGCAAATATTACAATTCTGTTACAAATAAAAAAAACTGCAATTTTAGGCATAAAAAAGACAAAAACAACTAAGTGTCGTTTTTGTCTTTATCATTTTGCTGGACAATAGATCAGCAAAATCCTGAAATTCAGCCTTTTAAATCACTCATCACTATACTTGCTTTTGAGGAATTTGTCAACTGCAAGACCTGCTAAATCAATTAATTCTTCACTTTTTCTTTTGCATTTTCGACATCAAATTTCAATTGACCATGACTGCAGCCAATCTTTAAAGTTTGTCCCGCTGCTAAATCTCCATTGATCAACATCTCAGCAATTTGATCTTCAATATCGTTTTGAATAGCTCTTCTTAGTGGTCGAGCACCATTTTCTGGATCAAACCCATCTTTAGCAATCTTATCAAGTGCCGCACGAGAGACTTTCAATTCAACGTCTTTCTCTTGCAGACGCACAATCAATTTATGCATCAACAGGCTGACAATTTGACGAAGCTGCTTTTGATCAAGTTCATCAAAAATAATTGTTTCATCAATTCTGTTCAAAAATTCTGGACGGAAGAACTGCTTGAGCGCCTGACGAACTCGATCAGCACGAAGTTGTGCCTGACTTGCGTTATCAGCATTAAAGCCAACAGCTTTAGTATCAAACAAACTGCGTGAGCCCAAGTTAGAGGTCATAATAATGATCGTATTTCTGAAGTCAACTTTGCGTCCTTTAGAATCTGTTAAAAATCCTTCATCCAATACTTGAAGAAGCAAATTAAAGACGTCTGGATGAGCCTTTTCAACTTCATCAAGCAATACTACTGAATATGGGTGACGGCGAACTTGCTCAGATAACTGACCGCCTTCTTCATAACCTACATAGCCTGGAGCGGAACCAATCAGCTTGCTGCTGGCAACCGGATCCATATATTCTGACATGTCAATTCGAATCATATTATCTTCGGAGCCAAACATTGCAGCAGCAACTGATTTAGCCAATTCAGTCTTACCAACACCAGTTGGCCCTAAGAATAAGAACGATCCGATTGGACGACGTTCATCCTTAATTCCACTTCTGCTGCGGCGAATTGCACGAGCGACAGCTGACACAGCCTTATCCTGACCAATAACACGTTCATGCAAAATAGCTTCCAAATTAGCTAAACGCTTTGTTTCGTTATGTTTCATTTGCGTAACTGGTACGCCAGTCCAAGAGGAAACAACTTTCGCAATATCCTCTGGTTCTACCGTTGCTGATTGACTAAGATTATCATTCAAACTATTCATAATTTGCTGCTTGTTTTCTTGCAAAGCATTTTGTTTATCTTGCAATTTTGCCGCTTCAACGAAATTTTGATTAGCTGCAGCGTCATTTTTTTGACTAATAATCTTTTTAATTTGTTGATCAAGTTGAAGCAAACGATTATCAGAACCGGCATTATTTCTAATCTTAACCGCAGCTCCAGCTTCATCAATTAAATCAATTGCTTTATCAGGAAGATAGCGGTCCGAAATATAGCGCGTAGACAAACTAATCGCATCTTTCAAGCTGTCCTCGGAAATTCTGACATGGTGGAACTTTTCATATTTTGGCTTTAATCCTTCCAAAATTTTTAAAGTATCTGCCTTAGTTGGTGCATTTAACCGAACTTGTTGGAATCTGCGAGCCAAGGCCTGATCTTTTTCGATATATTTTTGATACTCATCAAAAGTCGTCGCACCAATCATTTGCAAATCGCCACGAGCCAAAGCAGGCTTCAAGATATTTGAGGCGTCAATTGCGCCTTCGGCACCACCGGCTCCGATAATTGTATGGATTTCGTCAACAAACAAAATTACTTTTCCGTCTTTGGCGATTTCCTTGAGTATCTTTTTCATTCGATCTTCAAATTCGCCCCGGTATTTGGTACCTGCGACCAAATTAGCGATGTTCAAAGACATTACTCGTTTATTCAATAAATCCGTTGGCACTTTTTTATTAACGATGGCTGTTGCAATTGCTTCTGCCACAGCTGTTTTACCAACACCAGGTTCACCAATTAAGATTGGATTGTTCTTTGTCCGTCGTGACAAAATTTGAATAACACGTGCAATTTCACGATCACGTCCAATTACAGGATCAATTGCGCCTTCAATTACTCGCTTATTAAGATTAATGGCGGCATTATCCAGTGTTGGTGTTGCTGACTTTTTGATTTGTACATTGTTAACAGTTGGAACGTTGTCAAGCCAGTCGGAAGAATCGTCAAAGTTTTGTCCTTGATTCAAACTATCTTCCACATCTTGGCGCAAATGAGCCAGGTCAACATTCAGATTTTTAAGAATCATTGCTGATAAAACTTGTTCACTCGCTACTAAGCCAAGTAAAAGATGATTCGTTTGGATTTCATGATATCCGCCTTGATCGGCAGCACGTTTAGCGTAATCAAGTATTAAGCTAAGACGTGGTGAAATTTCCATGTAATCAGTGTTGGCAGCTGAGCCGTAACCTGTATAGCGTTCAATTTCTTCTCTAATTGCTGTTGGCGTTAAATTCCATGAACGCAGGATTTTGCCTGCATCCCCATCAGACTCAATTACTAATGCAAGCAATACATGTTCTGTTCCAATTAAACGGTGATGGAAATTTTGCGCTTGTTCTCGGGCAATTTCCAAGACCTGATTTGAACTTTTACTATAAGAATTTTCCATACAAACACCACCTTAAAATTGACGTTCAATATTTTAGTCGTGATCGTCAGTAAAGTAAAATATTTCGCATTAATGCTTAAAAATCACTGCCGCAATTTTTTCTAAATATTCTTGATCTGTTTGATCAAAGTTGTCTTTAACCAACGCATCAAAGTCAAACACGCCCCAGATTTGTCTGTCTTTAAAAATAGGGACAACAATTTCTGACTTTGAACGACTGTCACAAGCAATGTGTCCTGCAAATTGATGCACATCGGTGACAATTTCAGTTTTTTCATTAGCAACTGCTGTACCACAAACTCCCTTGCCAAAAGCAATATGGACACAGGCTGGTTGACCTTGAAATGGACCTAGTATCAGTTCATTATTTTTAATACGATAAATACCTGCAAAATTGACATTTTTTAAGCCATGAAATAAAAGAGCAGATAAATTTGCCGTATTTGCAATCCAGTCGTCTTCGCCTTCAACTAAGGCTGCGGCTTGTTCGACCAACAATTGATAATCTTTTTTTGAAGCTGCTGACAATAAGACCATTCCTTTCCCTTGGTTCATGTCATTATAACAAAAGCCAAAAGGATTAACTAGTAATTAACTTATTTTAGATAAGTGAAGGCTAAATAAAAAAATAAGCATCCCTTATTGAGATGCTTATTCTAATATCAGTCGGGAAAACGCGATTCGAACGCGCGACCTCTACGTCCCGAACGTAGCGCTCTACCAAGCTGAGCCATTTCCCGGTAACAAAAAAACCCACCTGGCGGTGAGCTTTTATTCTTTGGAGCGGAAGACGGGATTCGAACCCGCGACCCCCACCATGGCAAGGTGATGTTCTACCACTGAACTACTTCCGCAGAACAGTTATTATTATAGCAAAGCATCTAATAAATGCAAGCACTTTTTTAAAAAACATTTTTCATAAATTTAGGTACAAAAAAAGCTCACAGACGTGAGCTTTCATTCTTTAGAGCGGAAGACGGGATTCGAACCCGCGACCCCCACCATGGCAAGGTGATGTTCTACCACTGAACTACTTCCGCGATACAAAAAGTATTATAGCAAAGATTATTCTCTTTGCAAATACTTTTTGAAAAAATATTACTTATCCGTTTTTAACTAAGTTAATTTTAGTTATTGTACCGAATTAAAAAAATTGCTACAATATCTTCAATTTAATTAAAGGAGATTTCACATGAGATTACGTACTATTGCTTTCTAAATCAAAATCTTAATATTAGGAAGCGAGAAAAACATGCCAAAATTTAATATCAGACAATATCAACCAAACGATTATGCTGAAGTATGCCGCATTCACGACGTTAGTCGTAAAGAAGAGCTAACAATTGGTGGTGCGGAAAAATACTTCATACCTTTAGAGACAGCTCCATATAAGGATGATTTTTTCTCCTGCAAAATTTATGTAGCTTATGATGCTGACAGCATATTGGGCTTCGTTGCAGTTCATCTCCAAGAACTGGATTACATTTATGTAGATCCAATTCATCAAAATAAAGGTATCGGGTATGCTTTAGCAACGACAGCTTTGAGGTACATGAGTCGACCAGTTAGTCTTGATGTATTTGCAGAAAATACTAAGGCCAAAAAGCTTTACAAAAAATTAGGCTTTAAGTGTCAAGAAGTTAGATATCAGCAATGGGATTTAAATGATCCTAAAAAATACTCTGATGAAAAAATGATTCTCAATTAAAAAATACATAAACAAAAACTCTTATCCATGCTTAAAACATAGATAAGAGTTTTTTAATTTATAAGATTACTTATTTTCTTTATTCTTCTTTTCCATATCAGCCTTAACTTCTGCATCAATTGAAGGAACTGCTTCTGGACGCATTGTTGGGAAGAGCAATACATCACGGATAGCTGGAGCATCAGTCAAAAGCATTACCAAACGGTCAATACCGATACCCAAACCACCTGTAGGAGGCATACCGAATTCCATCGCACGAAGGTAATCTTCATCGATCATATCAGCTTCATCGTTACCAGCATCACGTTCAGCCATTTGAGCTTCAAAACGAGCACGTTGATCATCAGGATCGTTTAATTCTGAGAAGGCGTTGCCGTATTCTTCACCCATAATGTAAATTTCGAAACGGTCAGTAAATCTAGGATCATCGGCGGTCTTTTTAGCTAATGGTGAAATTTCTACTGGGTGACCGTAGACAAATGTTGGATCAACAATGGTTTTTTCACAGTACTTTTCAAAGAAGGCGTTAATTATGTGACCAACCTTCCAATAGCTTTCACAGTGAATATCGTGATCTTCAGCAATCTTCTTGGCTTCTTCGTCAGTCATTGGCTTCCAGAAGTCAACACCGGTCTTTTCCTTAATCAAGTCAACCATGTGAACGCGGCGGAATGGCTTGCCTAAATCAATGTCTTGACCTTGGTAAGTAATCTTGCCATCTGGAGAAACAACCTTAGCAGCTGCACGAATAATGCCTTCTGCTTCATCCATGACATCATGGAAGTCCCAGTATGCTGCATAACTTTCAAGTTCAGTAAATTCTGGGTTGTGGTGAGTGTCCAAACCTTCGTTTCTAAATACACGACCGATTTCGTAAACACGTTCCATATCGCCGACAATCAAACGCTTCAAAGGAAGTTCCAAAGCAATTCTCATGTAAAGGTCAATATCCAAAGCGTTATGGTGAGTAATAAATGGACGAGCTTCAGCACCACCTGGAATATTGTGAAGAACTGGAGTTTCAACTTCCAAGAAGTCTCGCTTGTTTAAGTAGTCACGAATAGCTTGAATAATTTGAGTACGGTGAACAAAACGCATGTAGCTTTCACGGTTAGTGATTAAGTCAAGGTAACGTTGACGATAGATTTGCTCAACATCTTTCAAACCATGGTACTTATCTGGCAATGGACGGAGAGCTTTTGATAAGAAAGTAACGTGAAGTGCACGGATAGTTAATTCACCCGTATCAGTCTTCATGACTTCACCATCAATTCCTAAGAAATCACCAATATCAGATTTCTTGAAAATCTTGTAGTTGTCTTCACCAACGATGTCTTTACGTACGTAAATTTGGATCTTGCCAGTCCGGTCATAAAGATCAGCAAAGCCTACCTTACCTTTACCACGTTTTGCAAGCATTCTGCCCGCGATCTTGGTCTTAGGCATATCTTCGTTTAATTCGTCTTTATCTTCCTTACTGTACTTTTCGTTCAAAGTTTTTGCTAAATCTTGACGATCAAACTTTCTCATGCCATATGGCTCAATACCATTTTCACGCAGTTCTTCCATCTTTTGACGACGAGCGATCAATTGGTCGTTCATTTCATTCTTTGCCAATGTATCTTTCCTCCATTTATTTGTTCACTATAGCGCGTCTAGCTTCGCGTTCGGCCTGCCGTTTTTCATAGTCATCAACGAAATTGTCGAGCAAATCATATACTTCTTGACGTGTCCATACTTCATTTATTTTAGCACGAGTACGAGCTGAACGGGGAATTCCCTTTAAATAGTATGCTGCCTGTTGCCGAAATTCAGGGACGGCAATTTTTTCACCCTTTAATTCTACCAAACCATCCAACTGATGTTTAGCAGTTGCTACTCGTTCACGCACAGTCTGTGGTTTTAGCTTTTCGCCAGTTTCAAGATAATGAACCATGTCTTTGATAATCCATGGATTTCCCAAAGCTGCACGTCCAACCATTACTGCAGTCGAACCAATTTCATCCAGAGCCTTCTTAGCATCTTCAGGCGTACGAATATCTCCATTTGCTACAAAAGGAATATCCAGTGCGTTAGCTACATCATGCAACACTTCCCAGTCTGCATGACCCTGGTACATTTGTTTACGAGTTCTGCCGTGCATTGCAATCATTGATGCTCCAGCTTCTTGAGCTGCTAACGCATTTTCAACTGCAAAAATATGCTTGCGATCCCAGCCGATTCTCATTTTAACCGTGACTGGCTTAGAAACATTTTGCACAACGGCATGAACCATCTGGTAAATCTTGTTTGCATCCAATAGCCATTTTGAACCGGCATCGGTTTTAGTTACCTTGGGCACGGGACAACCCATATTAATGTCAATTATGTCAGCCGCAGTATGTTTATCAACATATTGAGCCGCTTCAAGCAAAGTTTCTTCCGTTCCCCCGAAAATCTGAATACTCATTGGGTGTTCACGTGGATCAACTTGCATCATGCTCAACGTTTTTTTGTTGCGATAAATAATTCCATGATCAGAGATCATTTCACAAACAACTAATCCTGCACCGAATTCTTTGCACACCATTCTAAAAGCCGAATTTGAAACACCAGCCATTGGGGCAACTACAACTCGATTTGGGATAGTAATATCGCGTATTTTCCAGCTATTATCCACCAAATCATCCTTTCAAATACTCCAATATTGTAACAAAAAAAGCCCCTAAATGCGAAAGCACAGGGACTTAGAAAATATTTTTTATTTTAATAATCTTTTTCAGATGTCTTTTTAGCTAAAATTGCCTTTAATTCATCTTCACTGTAGTGGTATTTATTGCCGCAAAAACTGCAAGTCAATTCAGCACCATGATCTTCATTAATCATTGCTTCTAACTGATCAGTTTTTAGCGTTTCCATAATACCGGCGTACTTTTCCTTAGAGCAATCGCAACTAAAGGCCACATCATCTTTTTCCAAAATCTTGCAGTCCGTGCCCAAAATCTTACGAGCCAAATCTTCTGGCGTCATTCCATCCAAAAATGAAGTCGACAAAGCTGGCAACGACTTAATTCGTTTAATCGTTCTTGTAATCAGTTCGTCACTTGCACCTGGCAAGGCCTGCAGCATAAAGCCGCCAGCTTCACCAATTGTATTATTTGGATTAACAAAAACAGAAAGACCAACAGCAGAAGGAATTTGCTCTGATTTAGTCAAATAATATGCGAAGTCTTCCGCAATTTCACCAGAAACAATTGGTACTTGACCAGTGTATGGTTCTTTAAGTCCAAGATCTTTAGTTACTTCCAGCCAACCTTGTCCGACAGCCTTTTTAACATCAATATGTCCGTCTTTCTTAGGCGGCAAAGCAATATGCGGATTCTTTACATAGCCTTTAACAGTTAAGTCAGATTTGGCAGTTACAATGGTTGGTCCCACTGGTCCATTTCCTAATAAACGCACTGTTAATTCTTCTTTATCCGTTAATTCAGCTCCTGCTAAAAGCAGACTGCCGACGATGGTTCTGCCCAAAACGGCTGAAGAAGCAGACCAGGTATCATGACGCTGTTGTGCTTCACCTACCACGCCTTTGGCTGTAATCGTCAATAAGCGAAGATTTTTGGTTTTATCAATTGATTTTACTAAATAATCGTTCATTGCTTTCTCCTAAAAAAATAGAGCCCGTTACAGGCCCTATTTTTATTCAATTATTCATCCTTATCATCAGAAGGTTGATCAGGTTCAGTTGACTCAGTAGTTTGAGTTGGTTGAACTTGATCATCTTTTGGTTTTTCCGGTTCATTTTCTGAAGGGGTATCTAATTCATTTGCAGCCTGTTTAGCTTCAACTTCATCTTGATCCTTCTTTTCAGCCTTTAAAACTTCCTTCTTCTCTGCAGCAGCCCTTGCTTCTTCATAAGTTGAAATTTTAGACTCACTAGGATATTCTTCTTCATCCTTTTCAGGCATCTTGCCAGTCTTGTATAAAGACATGATTTGCTTTTCGTTCAAGGTTTCGTACTTCAGCAATGCATCAGCAATTAACTTATGCTTTTCACGATTATCCTTAACAATTTCAAGAGCCTTGGCATGAGCCTTATCTAAGATCTTCTTAACTGCTTCATCAATCTTAGTAGAAGTTGCTTCACTATATGGCTTCATGCCGTAAGGATTGGTTTCGCCTTCTTTTTCAAGCTCAACCATTCCTAACTCATCAGTCATACCGTAATTTACAACCATGCTATGAGCAATTTGGGTAGCTTGTTCGAAGTCGTTGGAAGCACCAGTTGATTTATCACCAATCGTAGCTTCTTCTCCGGCACGACCACCCATCAAACCAACAATTTGTTCAAATAATTGCTTCTTGGTCAAAATAAATTGATCGTCTTTTGGAAGCATGATGTTGTAACCGCCGGCACGGCCACGAGGAACAATCGTAACTTTACGAACAGTACGAGAATCGCTCAAGACCAAACCACAGATTGCGTGACCAGCTTCGTGGTAAGCGACTCGTTTTCTTTCTTGTTCAGAAATTAAACGACCCTTCTTGGCTGGACCTGCAACAACACGGTCTTCAGCTTCATCAATATCTGAAGCGGTAATTTCATTCCCATTGCGACGTGCAGCAACAAGGGCAGCTTCATTCAAGACGTTAGCTAAATCAGCACCAACAAAGCCTGGAGTTTGACGAGCAACTTCTTTTAAGTCAACGTCAGGAGCAAGTGGCTTATTCTTGGCATGAACTTTCAAAATAGCTTCACGTTCGCGAACATCAGGAAGACCAACTAAAACTTTACGGTCAAAACGACCTGAACGAAGCAAAGCTGGGTCCAAAACATCTGAACGGTTAGTAGCAGCGATAACGATAACACCTTCATCGCCTTCAAAACCATCCATTTCAACCAATAATTGGTTTAATGTTTGTTCACGTTCATCATTGCCGCCACCCATGCCATTGCCACGACGACGACCAATCGCATCAATTTCATCAATGAAGATGATACTTGGTGCATTCTTCTTGGCATTGTTAAACAAATCACGTACACGACTTGCACCAACACCAACAAACATTTCAACGAAGTCTGAACCTGACATTGAATAGAATGGAACGTTAGCTTCACCAGCTACAGCACGAGCAAGTAAAGTCTTACCAGTACCAGGAGGACCCTCAAGCAAAACACCAGATGGAATTTTGGCACCTAACTTAGTGTATTTTGCTGGATTCTTCAAAAATTCGACAACTTCAACTAATTCTTGTTTTTCTTCTTCTTCACCGGCTACGTCAGAGAAACGTACCTTGTTCTTAGACGGATCTTCTGGCTTAACGTGGGAACGACCGAAGTTCATAATTCCGCCTTGGCCACGTCCAGCACCACCTTGATTCATCATCATCCAAAGCATAACAATGAACAAAATGGTTGGCACAAGCATGACAATCGTTGAAATCCAATTACCAGTTTGTGATTCTCCTTGTGTCGTCATCCGAGCATTATTCTTTTGTGCCAAGCTCTGCACAGTGGAAACGCTAGAATCATTTTGCAACATTGTGGTTGAAAAGCGAGTTACGCTTTGGCCAGATTTGCTATTGAAGAAATCTAGGCTATTGCTTGATTGACTTGTTGATTTTTGTGCTTTCTTGTAAGTACCTGAAACAGTATAGACACCATTAGCAGGCTGAACGCTAAAGTTTTTAACTTTGCCTTGACGTAAATCCTTAACGAATTCTGAATAACTGATATTTTCAGTGCTTCCAGAACTGCTAGAACCGCCGAGTGCCCAGTTGATTCCCCATAGGAGCAGAAGGAACACAACTATATAGAAAAGGCCATTTGACAACAGCCGATTCCGGTTATTCTTCATAAAAAACCTCCGCAAAGTTTCTAAAAGTTATACGAATAAAAGTTTAACACAAATCTACGTATAGCACTAATTTTTTACAAGTTCTTATTCTTTTTTTAAACGATATACATAATAATGTTGAGCGTTTTCAATCCACCTTTGATCGCGATAGCATTTTTCTACAAAAATTGCCTGGTTTTTCTGATTAAAAACAGCTAGACACAGTGATCGCAGTTCGTTTGGAATCGCTGCTTGAGCAAACATTTTCTTTGCCTTGGCATGTTGCCCATTTTGCAATTGCAATTTGCTGCCTGCAGGCAAAGAAGCAATTTTAAATTCATGCTCATCTGACCAAAAATCACCAATTAAAGGCAAAGAATGCTCAACTACACTAAGCATAAATTTATGATCACGAAATGTAAACTCCTCTTCGGCGCGAACAACTTTTGGTTCCTGCCTAAGAAGCAGCTTTTGCGGCCATAAATAATAATATTTTTGATAAAGACGCAAATTATAACCTGTGAGATAGTGGCTGCAGCGTTTATGCCAAGTCTGCCAAATAAAGTTTTGCCAGAAATAAGCCCGCTGCCTTTGATCAAGTTGGAGTAAGGCTTCTCCTTTAATGCGATAAGCCTGATCTAAAAATCGTTCTGGTCTTCCAATCTCTGCCACTTTTTCATCAGCTAAAGCCGTCAGTACTTTTTCATCATCACTATAACGCAAGGCATTTTCCAGCAAATGGGAATTTTCCTTTTTTAGCAGTGGGACCACATGGTGCCGCAAGCGATTGCGCAATGTATCGTCTTTGGCATTGGTTTCATCTTCAATAAAAGCGATATGATGCTGCTGATCATATTCAAGCAGTTCCGCCTTAGAAGTTGATAAAAGTGGACGCAGCAGCGCTGTACCATGCATTTTCCCAACAGCTTGCAGGCTATTCATTTCTTGCGGATTTCCAGAACGAATAAATTTTAATAGAATATTTTCCAGCAAATCATCCCCGTGATGAGCCGTTAATAAATAATCTGCTTGATATTGGGCAACTACCTGGCTTAAAAAAGCGTAGCGAAAATGCCGTGCGGCTGCTTCAATGCCAGTTCGCGGCTGCTCTTTTTTAAGCCAAACCCCCTTTGCCAACGGCAAATTATGCGAATGGCAATATTCCGTTAAAAGCTCGGTCTCCTTCTGACTGTCAACACGCAGTTGATGATCAAAATGCGCCACAATTAGCGAAAAATTATGACTTTTACGCAGTTCATTCAGCATATCGAGCAAGGCCATCGAATCCGGACCGCCACTGGCCGCAATTACCAATTTTTTATTATTTAGCTTAATTTGATGCTGTTTGAAAAAAAGTTCAATCTTCATTTTTACCTAGAAAAAATGACCCTTCCGGGTCATCAATTAATCCTCAGCTAATACCTGCTTTAGCTGCTTAATCTCAGCTTTGGCATCTGCTGCTGTTTGATTCAATATTTTACTAAAATCCTGTTCCTTGACCTTAGAAAATCGATTACGATGATCAATTAAATCAGGATCATTAACGCGGGCTAGAGATAAACCTAACCGTCCTTTATAATTATGAACGACCACAACGCGCAATTCATCACCAACACGATGCTGATTTCTTTCTCTAAGCCAATTGCCATCAAAATCTTTATGATGGATTAATCCAGATTTATGTCCCGGCAAAGTTAAAAAGATACCCAAATCAGTGATGTTGTTGATGACGCCTGTTACACGTTGACCAACTTCATATTTCATTAATTGTTGTCTCCATTAGGAATAGAATAAACTTTTTCGTTAGTCTTACTATACAAAAACTTATTCCGGATAAATTTAGCTACGTAGTCGGTATCTTTCAAATTATTGCGTTCTTGCGTCAACTTTTCGTCTTTTGTCTTTACCGTATTCAAATTCTTCTTTGCGACTTCAACTTGCTGATTAATTCTTGCGGTTTGCGACACTTTGATGCCGATTTGAATGCCTAAGGCCACAAAGATAATTGCAAAGACAGCAATAATCCGATTGCGACGAACGCGATGAATTTCTTTTTCTCTGTTAGCTTGTTTCTTTCTCAGTCTTGCTTCTCGTTCTTGTGGGCTTTCTGAGTTATAAATTCGTGGTCCGTTCATTTTTGATCCCCTACTACCAAAATAAAAATACTGCTTGTATCATAACAGTGTTTCACGTTTTAATCAACGATCTCATATAATTCGCTGGCTTCTGCCTTCTTGGTAGTTTCTCTGATATCAAGCACCTTAGCCTTTACTTGGCGGGTACCGTAGCCTACTTCAATGCTGTCGCCAACTTTGACATCATAGCTTGATTTAACGACACGACCGTTGACCTTAATTCTGCCTTGATCTGCCAATTCTTTAGCAACGGTTCTTCTTTTTACCAAGCGTGAAACTTTTAAAAATTTATCGATTCTCATTTTCTACCTCATTATCTCTGAATAATATCGCTTGCTGCTTGTAAAAAAGTGGTCAATTCATTAAACAGCTGACGATTGTTCATTTTATCTGGCAATTCTAATAAAACCACCAGCTTCTTCTCTGGCGTCAAATTAATTCTTGCCTTTAAGCTGACGTGCTCAAGTGCTCTAAAAATATTTGGCCCTTCTAATTCACGTGAAGCTGCTAGATCAAATTCAACTCTAATCTTGTCTTTTTTATTTTTGATAACGCTCAAGACTTGTGCAAGATCTGCATCGATCTTTAATCCGGCAATTGCCAGCAAATTTTCAACTGCAGCAGGATAATCGCCGAAACGATCAATCAATTCATCTTCAATTTTATCAAGTTCATCTTGACTATTGACAGATTTAATCTTCTTGTAAAATTCAATTTTTTCTTCTTGATCAGCAATATAGGATGCCGGAATATAAGCTTCAAAACCCAAGTCAATTTCAGCATTAGACTTTTTAACTTTCTTCTTGCCTTTGCGTTCTTTAATCGCATCGCTAAGCATTTGTGAATAAAGATCGTAACCGACGCTGTCAATAAAGCCGTGCTGCTGTGACCCCAGCATGTTTCCGGCACCACGAATCGCCAAGTCGCGCATCGCAATTTTGAAACCCGATCCTAATTCAGTAAAATCACGAATTGCATCCAGCCGCTTTTCTCTTACTTCGGTTAGCACCTTATTTTGCTTGTATAAAAAGTATGCATAAGCTAACCGTGCACTGCGTCCAATCCGACCACGCAATTGATAAAGCTGACTTAAGCCGTAATGGTCTGCATCTTCAATAATCATTGTATTGACATTTGGCATATCAATCCCAGTTTCGATAATTGTCGTTGTAACCAAAACATCAAATTCACGGTTTAAAAAGCGGTAGAGAATATCCTCCAGTTGATTTTGACTCATACGCCCATGAGCACTGGCAATTCTAGCGTTTGGCAGCAATTTTTCAAGACGAGCGACTACTTCATCAATATCGCCAATCCGGTTGTGCAGGTAAAATACCTGGCCACCACGCTGCATTTCTCTTAAACAAGCATCCCTAATAACGCTTGGCGTCTGTTCCATAACATAGGTCTGAATTGGATACCGGTTCTGCGGCGGTGTTTCCATTACTGACAGATCACGCACGCCTACCATTGACATATGAAGAGTACGTGGAATTGGCGTAGCAGTTAAAGTCAAAACATCAATGTTAGCCTTCATCTGCTTTAGTTTTTCTTTGTGCTTAACTCCAAAGCGCTGCTCCTCATCGATAATTAATAGGCCAAGATCCTTAAAATGAACGTCTTTTGACAAAATCCGGTGAGTACCGACAACTAGATCAATCTTTCCATCTTCTAAGCCGGCAATAATTTTCTTGGATTCTGCTGGTGTTTGAAAACGTGAGAGCATGGCAGTATTAACCGGAAAATCTTTAAATCGATCCTGAATTGTTTCGTAATGCTGCTGCGCCAAAATTGTCGTTGGCACTAAAAAGGCCACTTGCTTGTTGTCTTGAATTGCTTTAAAAGCTGCCCTAAGTGCAACTTCGGTTTTACCAAAACCAACATCTCCTACTAGCAGGCGATCCATTGGCTTGGGCTTTTCCATATCTGCTTTTATTTCTTTAATCGAACGCAACTGGTCTGGTGTTTCAACATACGGAAAGGCATCGTCAAACTTCCGTTGCAGCTCATCATCCGGTGAAAAAGCAAAGCCTTTTTCAGATTCGCGTGCAGCATAAAGGTTGATCAAATCGTCAGCAATATCTTCAACTTTGGATTGTACCTTCCGTTTGGTCTTAGCCCATTCGCTGCCGCCTAATTTATTGATATGCGGAGTTTTGCCTTCTGAAGCGACATATTTTTGTACTAGACGCAACTGATCAGCTGGAACAAATAATTGATCGCCGTGCTGATAAGTAATTGTGATGTAATCACGTTTTACGCCATTATTCTCCAGCGTCTTGATTCCCTCAAAACGCCCGATCCCGTGGTTGACGTGAACAACATAGTCGCCAGGTTTTAATTCCGTATAATTTCGCAGACGTTGAGCATTTTCTAATGTTTTAATTCGGCGTTTATGCTGCGGACGTTTGTTAAATAATTCGCGCTCAGTTAAATAAACAAGGTTGACGCTTGGCAAAGTAAAACCGCTGGCAAAACCACCAACAATAATCTGCGCCTTTTTTTCACTAAGCTCATCTTCATGAACTACCGGAATATCGAGATCAAAATCACGCATTGTTTGGGCCATTTGCTTTGCGCGCTTATCATTATCAGCTTGCAAAACTACAGTCTGTCCTGATTTGTAGTAGCTTTCCAATTCTGTACGAATGAGAGGCATTTGACTAAAGAATTGTTCTGGCTCACGCGTGGTCCAGTCCAGCATTTGTCCAAAGCGAATCCTGCCCATGCTTCTTTGAAAAAGTGAAAAGTAAATTCGATGGTGACGGTCGCGAGTCATAACTTTGGTGTAATCTGACCGCAATTTTTGGCCAGGAAGAAGAGCACCAATCTTTAATTCATCATCAATAAAGCCCTGATTTTGCTGATCAACAGTTTCAACAGCTTGTTTTATAAGAGGTAAATCGTCCAAAAACAGCAAGCCGTCTTTTGCTAAATAATCAACAAGGCTGCTAGGCTTTTTTATTAAAAAATCAATCAGGAAGGCATAGTTGCTAGGCAGACCACCATCATTCAGCTCATCCAATACTTGAGTGAAATGATCCTTTACCGCCTTTTGATCCGCTTTTGACTCAGACATCGCCGCCTTAATTTCTGCAGCCGCTTGACTTATTGCATCTGCAGAAAAGACGCGATCTTGTGCTGGTCCTACAACTAGTCGCTTTATCTCTCGCTGACTGCGCTGCGTCGATAAATCAAATTCTTTAATCGTATCAACTTCATCGCCAAAGAATTCAATTCTAACGGGATTTTCTTGGTCTAAAGGATAAATATCCAAGATATCGCCACGGATGGCAAACTCACCTGGCCGTGCTACTAAAGCTTCACGATGATAGCCAGCAGCAAGCAGCCATTTGTTCATTTCGCCTAAATCATATTCTTTATCTTGCACGAATTCCCGTTTAAAAGCGGCAAAGTCCTTCACTGCGGACAACTTGTACTGCAATCCTTGAGGTGTCGTAATGACAACTCCGGACTTCTGCCCCAACAAAAAATTAAGCGTCTGAATTCGGCTGCTAAGTTCATCTGGTGAGGCTAAAGCCGTTTGGGTGGCTAAAGTGCTATCAACTGGGAAATACTGTACTTGTCCATCATCCATAATGCCGCTGAGCTCATTGAAGATATTTTGTGCCTTGTTTTCATTTTCTTCAATTACCAGCAATGACACCTTTTTTTCAGTGACAATCTGTTTTAAGAGTAGACTAAAAGCACCGGCATTAGCGCCAGTGATTAGTGAGTTTTTTACTTGTGATGTTTTTGCAATAAAATTGGTTAAATTCTGATCTTTTTTGACAAAATCTGTTAAACGCATTTTTAATTATACTTATTCATCAAATATTGACTATCGTGACCATTAATGAAGTCATCGATAATTTCAGTACCTGTTTCAAAAGCGTCATCCATCAGTTTTTGCTGTTCTTCATTAAACGGGGTTAACACCCAAGAAACAACGGTCATCTTTTGTGGATGACTAATGCCAATCTTCAAACGATTAAACTTTTCAGTTCCTAAATCGCGGATAATGCTTTTAATTCCATTATGACCGCCAGATTTACCATTAGCTCTAATTCTGATCTTGCCAATTGGCATATCCATATCGTCTTGGATAACCAGAATATCTGCAGGATCGATCTTAAAAAAGTTGACCACTTGTGCAATTGAACGCCCTGAATCATTCATGTAAGTTTGTGGTTCAAGCAAAATCACATCTTCGCCATTTATCTTTTGTTTTGTCCATAAGCCTTCGAACTTATCCTTATCAAGACTAAAATTGTTTTCCTCTAAATAATGATCCAAGGCCATAAAACCTGTATTATGCTTTGTCCGATCATATTTTTTACCGGGATTGCCCAAGCCTGCGATTAATTTCATTTCTACACTCCTCGAATTGACAATAATTCGGTTAACAATTATAGCACAGCACTTCTAACAGCAGTTAGCATATGCAATTGTTAAAAATTTCACTAAGACTGTAGAAAGCTCCTACATTTCTTGCTATAATAAGCTTGTTTAATAAGTCACTAATGTCTTGAAAGGAAGTTTTAGATTTATGGTAAGAGACGAAAGACCTCATAAAGTTATTTTAGTAGGCGACGGTGCCGTTGGTTCTACCTTTGCATTTTCAATGGTTCAACAAGGTATTGCTCAAGATCTTGGAATTATCGATATTCTTAAGGATCACACTGAAGGTGACGCAATTGACTTAGCTGATGCTACTCCTTGGACTGCTCCAAAGCACGTTTACTCAGCAGATTACGCAGACTGCAAGGACGCAGACATTGTAGTTATCACCGCCGGTGCTGCACAAAAGCCAGGTGAAAGCCGTCTTGACCTTGTTAACAAGAACCTTAAGATTTTGTCATCAGTTGTTGAACCAGTCGTTGAATCAGGCTTTAACGGTATCTTCGTAGTTGTTGCCAACCCTGTTGATATCTTAACTCACGCAACTTGGAAGATGTCAGGCTTCCCTAAGGATAGAGTTATCGGTTCAGGTACTTCACTTGATACTGGTCGTCTTCAAAAAGTTATCGGTGAAATGGAAAAAGTTGACCCACGTTCAGTTAATGCATACATGCTTGGTGAACACGGTGATACAGAATTTCCTGCATGGAGCTACAACAATGTTGGTGGCGTAAAGGTTGTTGACTGGGTAAAGGCTCACGGTATGGACGAAAGCAAGCTTGAAGACATTCACCAAGAAGTTAAGAACATGGCTTACGATATCATCAACAAGAAGGGTGCAACCTTCTACGGTATTGGTACTGCTTCAGCATTCATCGTTAAGGCTATTCTTAACAACGAACACAGAGTTCTTCCACTTTCAGTGCCAATGGATGGTCAATATGGTTTACACGACATTCACATCGGTACTCCAGCTGTTATCGGCCGCAAGGGTCTTGAACAAATTATTGAAATGCCACTTAGCGATCACGAACAAGAATTGATGACTGCATCTGCTGATCAATTGAAGAAGGTTATGGAAAAAGCCTTCAAAGAAACTGGCGTTAAAGTTCGTCAATAATTAACAAGCCTAATACTAAATTAAAAGTATCTTCAAATGAAGAATACCTTTTCTTTGTCAAAATATTGCTAAAATAGAGTTTGAAAAGCATTTAGGTATCTTTAATTTATCTTTAATTTAAACGCCATCTATGCTATAATGACTACAATATTTTCATGTATGGAGGCAATCTTATGCTCATCAAATCTTTAGTTCTTAAAAAAGATTACCTGACAACAGTCAGTGAAAAAGCTACTCTTTCAGAAGCTTTAAAAACTCTCGAAGACTCAGGTTTCAGATGTGTACCGATCTTAGACGAAACAGGTACAATTTTCCGCGGTAATATTTATAAAATGCACATTTACCGTCACAAGTCACAAGGCGGAGATATGAATTTGCCTGTTACCTACTTGCTTAAAAACGCAACTAAGACAATCAAGGTTAATTCACCATTCTTCAAGGTATTCTTCAATTTGAAAGACTTGCCTTACATTTCTGTACTCGATGAAGACAACAAGTTTTACGGCATTTTAACTCACTCAAGTTTACTTAGAATGTTGTCTGATGCTTGGAACGTTAAGCATGGTTCTTACGTTTTGACAGTTTTGTCTGACAACGCTCGCGGCAACTTGGTTAAAATGGCAAAGATCATTTCTAAATACAGCAACATGGCCAGCGTTATGACCTTGGATGCTGCTGCCGGTGAACTTGGTGGGGACTTTGTTCGTCGTACTTTGTTCACTTTGCCCGCTGGCGTTTCTGAAACAACGATGAAGACAGTGGTTGAAAAACTGCAAAAGAAAGGCTTCGTTGTTTCCGAAATTGAAGACTTGCAAGCAGGGATAAACATCATGAGTGATGAAAACCCTGGCGTTTGGATTGATAATCCACATGAATAATTAACAAGACATAAATAAAAAGGAGTTCAGTTGAACTCCTTTTTATTCTTGCTTAATTTATTGAATTTTATTTTTCATAATATTCGCGTGGCAAACGATCGCTTAACAAACAAGCAACCTCATAGTGAATCGTATCAACATAATCGGCAGCAGCTTTAATATTATTAGGATCATTTGGATTATCAGAAATCAAAACCACTTTAGTGCCAACCGGCATTTTTTCTGGCATTTCAACCATAAATTGATCCATGCAGACCCGGCCAACGATTGGACAATACTGATCACCAACTTTTACCTTAAAGCCTTGAAACTTTCGAATCCAGCCATCAGCATAGCCAACTGGCACTGTTCCGATAATCGTGTCATGATCAGCCACAAAAGTTGAGCCGTAGCCAACACCATCACCTTTGTGAATCGTCTTAACATGAGTTAATTCACTGACAAATGACAAGGCAGGCTTTAATGCAATATCTGCCTTCAAATCTGGGCTATCTGGATTAGATGAGGGATTTAAGCCGTAAATGCCAATCCCAAAGCGAACCAGATCACTGTGGATATCTTTGTCAAAAATACTTGCAGCAGTGTTTGCAACATGGATCCATTTCGGATGAACCGTTAAAAGGTCTTGCATATGTTTAAACTTGGCTACTTGCTTCTTAAAGTAGCTGTCATCACTGCTATCGGCGGAAGCAAAGTGGGCAAACATCCCTTCTACAAAGAAAGAATCATTTTTTTCAAGGAATTTGTTTGCGGCAATAAATTCATCATCTTCACTAAAGCCAATCCGACCCATTCCTGAATCTATACCTAAATGGATTTTTAGTTGCAAGTTTTCCTTTTTCAAATACTTCTCTGCTTGCTTAAGCCATTTCAAATTAGGAACAGTTAAAGAAATATCATTAACTGCAGCAATTGGCGCATACTCAGGTGAAACTACCCCCAAAACCAAGATTGGCTTGACAATGTCAGCCTTTCTCAATTCCAATCCTTCATCCAAAATCGCTACGCAAAAGCCACTTGCTCCAGCCTTTTCTGCTACTTTTGCTACTGGAACGGCGCCATGACCATAGCCATTAGCCTTTACCACGGCAAACAACTTTTGACCAGGCCTCAAATGCTTCATTTCGTTGTCGATATTTTGTTTTATTGCGCCCAAGTTCACACGAACTACAGCTGGGCGATGGATACCTGCTATCATTCCGGATCCTCCAAAACTACAAAAGTAATAATTTCATGATTATCATGCGTGATGCTAGGAAAAATACGGCCAGCATATTTAGTTGAGGTCATCACTGGATGCCCCGATTCGTCCCATAACGTCTCCACATCCTGAAAACCTACGTATTTGCCTAAGCCCGTTCCCATTGCTTTTGAAAAAGATTCTTTCAATGAAAAGCGCCCGCCTAAGTATTCGACTTTACGCTTGCCTTTCATTTTTTGATATTGAGCAAACTCATTTGGGGTTAAAACTTTTTTTGCAAAACTATCCCCGCGTTCAACTATTTTTTTAACTCGTTCCACCTCAACTGAGTCAATACCCACACCTTTAATCATCTTTTCCACCTCACACAAGAAAATATTATAATACAAAAAATGGGCTGCACGACACAACCCATTAATTAGTATTAAATCTTAATCTTTCTTATTCTTAATGACAAAATCATGTCCATAATTTCTGCGATTACGGTGACCACCATCAGTATGACGACGGCCACGATAGTTGTTGTTATTGCGCCGTTGACCATAATTGCCACTACGGCCATGGTGACCGCGACGGTGGCGACCATCACCTTTATATGGCAAAGGCTTTTCAGGCGTGATCTTAACTTTAACATCAGTTGAGTCCTTAGAAAGATTCTTCAAAAAGGCAGCAACCAAGTCTAATGCGGAATAATTTTCAAGCAATTCGTTCGCATCATCTTCGTACTTGCTCAAGTCACCATTCATCAAGTCTTCAATTTCAGACTTAGCCTGCTTTAATTGACCATGCAAAGCCTGATCATCTGTTGGCGGACGAAGTGGTGACATTTTCTTTTTAGTTAATTGCTCAATGGTCTGCATGTAGCTAATTTCATTCGGAGTGACAAAAGTAACAGAAATTCCATTCTGACCAGCACGACCAGTACGTCCAATCCGGTGAACATAGGAGTCTGGATCTTGAGGAATATCATAGTTATAAACGTGCGTAACTCCTGAAATATCAAGTCCACGAGCAGCTACATCGGTTGCTACCAAAATTTCCAATTTGCCGGCACGGAACTGTTTCAAAACACTCATTCTCCGTGCTTGTGACAAATCGCCATGAATTCCTGCAGCATTATAGCCACGAGCTTGCAAACCACGGGTTAATTCATCAACACGGCGTTTAGTTCGACCAAAGACCAAAGCGAGATCTGGACCTTGAACATCAATTAAACGACACATAATGTCGAATTTTTCTGATTCTTTTGCCCGAACAAAGTATTGATCGATTAAATCAGCAGTCAATTCTTTGGCTTTGATCTTAACGACCTCAGGATCATGCATAAACTTTTCGCCAATTTGCAAAATTGGCTTTGGCATTGTGGCACTGAACAATAATGTCTGCTTACGCTCGCCTACATATTTCAAAATACTTTCAATATCTTGAATGAAACCCATATCAAGCATTTCATCGGCTTCATCCAAAACGACGGTCTTGGTCTTGCTTAAATCAATCGTCCCGCGTTTTAAGTGGTCAAGAAGTCGACCAGGTGTCCCAACCAAAATAGCTGGCACATGATGCTTTAATGATCTAATTTGGCGACCAATATCAGCCCCACCATAAACTACTTGAACGCGTGCATGTTCATCACGACCAAGACGGAATAATTCTTCTTGAGTTTGGATGGCTAATTCACGCGTTGGCTCAATAATCACAGCCTGGATAGTTTTTTCATGCTTATCCAAATTTTGCAAAATTGGTAAGCCAAAAGCAGCTGTCTTACCTGTACCTGTTTGAGCCTGTCCAATAACATCCTTGCCTGCTAAAGCAAGAGGAATAGTTTCTGCTTGAATCGGCGTTGCTTCTTCAAAACCTGATCTTTTAATTGCTTTGAGCAAATCCTCATTTAAGCCTAATTCCAAAAATTTCACTAGTTAATTTCTCCTATCTAAGCCGAGCAACAACCTTTTCAAGGTGCATTCCATGTGAGCCTTTTAAGACTACGATATCATTCGGCTTAATATCATTCTTCAAATCATCAATCATATGATCCATATGATCAGCTTGGTAGTAATGCAAGCTTTCTTCGCTGTATTTAGTTTGCAAAGCTTCATATAGATGCTTCATTTCATCCCCGATCAAGTAAACTTCGTTAATTACTTGCGGATCAAGACTATTGGCTAAACCAGCATGCAATTCCGGAGATTTCTTGCCAAGTTCAAGCATGTCTCCTAAAACAGCGATTCTGCGACCACCATTTGGCATTTCGATTTGTCCAAAACTATTCAAAACTGCACGAACAGCGGTTGGATTAGAGTTATAAACATCACTCATGATGTCTTCACCGACATCGCCTTTTTCCCATTCCATCCGGTTGGCAGTTGGAGTAAAGTTAGCAAGTGAAGCCGCAATTTCTTCGTCGCTTTCACCAAAGTGATGACCAACGCTAATTGCTGCCATTGCATTAGAAACATTATGTTTACCAATCATTGGAATTGAGAATTTTTGTTCTGAATCATTAATGGTAAAAGTAGCATGGTGCTTGTAGCTTCTAAAGCCAGTAGCATATACAGTATCGTTGTCTTCAAAGCCAAAAGTAGCCTTTGCTTGATTAATCTTTTTAGCACGTTCAGCTAATAATGGTTCATCGCCATTGTAAATAAATTCGCCGTCTTCACGCAAAAAGTCGGTGATTTCCATTTTGGCATCAGCAATCTTGTCACGCGTGCCGAAAAATTCAATGTGAGCTTCACCAATCATAGTAATGACACAGACATCCGGATGAGTTAACTCACTCAAATGATGCAGTTGTCCAGGACGGTCCATCCCCATTTCCAAAACTAAAATTTCAGTATTTGGCTTCATTTCCAAAATAGTCATTGGTACGCCAATACCGTTATTGAAGTTTTCTTGGGTCTTATGAACATTGAATCTCTTGGATAAAACGGCAGCTACCATATCCTTGGTAGTAGTCTTACCATTTGAACCAGTAATGCCAACAACCGTTGGATTAACCTTGCGCAAATAATAGCGTGCTAAATCCTGCATTGCTTCTAAAGGATCATCTACTTCAAGAACAGCAATATCATCTGGCTTGTTAGGATGACCTTTCTTCCATAAAGTAGCAGAAGCACCATTGTTAATTGCACCTGCGACAAAATCATGGCCGTCGCGTTCGCCTTCAAGTGGAACGAACAAACCACCATCTGTGATTTTTCTGGAGTCAAAGGCGACTGAAGTAATAATAGTTTTCTCGTCGCTTTCACATGTTGTATTCAAAGCTTTGGCAATTTCAGCCAGTTGCATCTTCATTGATCTTTACTCCCATAAAAATATAAAATTTATACAGCAATAATTATACGTTCTTTCGGCCCATCTGCCAAATTGAACTTTCAGATCATAATAATAAAAGAAGCAGCCCCTAATGGGACTGCTTCCACCAGATTCATCGGTTTTACTTCTTCAAACCATACTTCTTGTTGAACTTTTCGATTCGACCATCTGCTTGAGCAAACTTTTGCCTGCCAGTGTAGAATGGGTGAGAATCTGAAGAAACTTCAACACGAATCAATGGGTAAGTGTTACCTTCGTAATCTACAGTTTCCTTTGATGTCAAAGTCGAACCTGCCAAGAACTTAGCACCAGTTGCTGAGTCCATGAAGACAACTTGTTGATAATCTGGATGAATACCTTGTTTCATAATTATTACTCCTTTTGCCATGATCATATCTCAGATCATAGATTAATCGATTAACGTTTATAAGAATACCATCTTTAAACTCTATTTTCAAGAATAAATTTTTGTTAAAATTTTTGGATAATAGTTTCATTAAATTATGAAAGCGCTTTAAAATAGTAGCTAGATTATTCTTAGAAAGAGATTATTATGACCAAAATACCATTTAAGGCCGTCGTTGTTGATATGGACGGTACATTTGTTGATAAAAACAATCAATTTAATCGGACAGAATTTAAAGAAATCTTAGCGCAATTGCAGGCTAATGGCATTCACTTCATTGCCGCAAGTGGTCGCCCCGCTGCCAGATTAGCCGATGATTTTAAAGGATTTAATGATCATGTAGACTTCGTTGCCGATAACGGAGCTGTTCTTGTTAGAGATCAAAAAGTAATTCAAGCTACTGCTTATTCAAAAGAAGCTGTCTTAAAAATGACCAAGATCATTCAAGACGATTTTCCTAAAGCTTTGCCAGTAACCTTGATCAGCGGCGTCAAGCACACTTATTGCTTGAAGAGCATCCCTGAAGATAAGAAAAAGATGATGTTCTTCTTCTACCCAAATACCGTTGAAATTGACGATTTTGCTAATTTACCTGATGATACCTACACAAAAGTAACTATTTCATATCCTTATTACATTGGCAAAGATATTGCACGCGAATACAATCAGATTTGCGATGAAAAAACTGAGTTTAAGACTAGCGGTTTTGAAAATATTGACCTGGTTCCTGCTGGCGTCAATAAAGGCATTGGCCTAAAAAAAATGCTTAAATACTTGCAAGTAAAGCCAAATGAAATTATCGCTTTTGGCGACAGTGGCAATGATATTGAAATGCTTGAAATGACTGATATGAGCTACTGCATGGCCAACGGAACCGACGATGCGAAAAAAGCAGCCAAATTCGAGGCACCTAGCAATACTGATGACGGTGTCTTCAAGGTTCTCAAAAAGTATTTGCAAGAATAAAACTCGACAAAAAAACGCCCATCAAGGGCGCTTTTTATTGCGTTTTTTGGTTAATTTTAACAGCTGCTGGATCTGGCTTATTTTTACTGGTATGAATGCCCCAATAATAGAACAGCAAAGAAACTACGATGATGAGTACGAAGTCCCAAGGATATTTTATCCAGTCTTGCCCGCCGAATCCGCTGCTGCCGCAGTATGACATAAGTGACATGCCGACTAAATAAACGATAATCCACCAAGCATGCTGCAATTGTTCATGCAAACCGGATTTTTGATACTTTAATTCATAATAAATATAAACTGGCAAGCCAAGAGCAATGACAAAAATTACTTGAATCGTGGTTGGCCACATTGACCAGTAGATTGCCAAGCTGGTTAGCACAAAAGCTAGCGGCGCTAAAAATTTCATTTGGTTTAAACGGACGCTGCAATTGCGGTGCAATTTTTCTTAATGAAATCGCGGTGACTGGCCCTGTTAAATAAGCAATCAAGGTTGAAGCCGCGATCACAGTTGCCAGTAAATTCCAGTTGCGAAAAACGCTGACTAAAATCATTGCCAAAAGCAAATTGGTAACCATCGCAAAACGTGGAATCATGTATTTTTGATTCAATCTTCCTAGCCACTTCGACAAGTGCTTGGTATGCGTCATTGCTGCCAAAGCTCTCGAAGCGGTAGCAACAAAGGCTACTCCCGCCCCAAACGGCGACACGAATGCGCCTAAGTAGAGCAAAATAACCAGCCAGTTAATGCCGAGCAAAATAGCTAAATCAGCAAATGGCGAGTTAAAGTTGATGCCATGCCAGCCGGATCTTGCCAAAGAACTCGGATCAATTGCGCCGATAAAGATCACTTGCAGCATGATATAGATCGCTGCCGTAATCAGCATTGAAATTAAAACCCCACGCACAATGTTTTTGCGTGGATTTTTTATTTCGCCACCCATATTAATTACTGTTTGAAAGGCATCATAAGACATAATGATCCCTGAAACTGAGGTAGCTTCGAAAATTGATCGGCTGCCATATGGCATGAAGCCGTGCAAACTGGTGCCAAAGTTCTGCGCATGAAAGCCACTGCAAATTAAAGTAATAATCGTCAAAGTTGGCAGTACAATTTTAAAAACCGAAATCAAATTGGTAAAGTGCGTCATAATTTTGACAGACCAATAATTGATTAAGGTAAAAATTACCATAAACGCAAATACCACGGCCAAACCACTAGTAGTGATATTGCCTTGATGCATAAAATTCTTCGTCCAATTAGCCCAGGGCCACGGCCAAGATGACATATATTGCACTGCGGCAACGGCCTCCATCGGAACCAAAGTTACCAATGAAATCCAGTTGGCCCAGGCTGCAATAAAGCCAAGCAATGGCCCATGACTGTATTGGACATAACGGCTCATTCCACCGCTTTCCGGAAACATTGACCCGAGTTCAATGTAGGTTAACGCAATCGCGATAATAATAATTGCTCCTAGAACCCACGATAAAATAGCTGCTGGGCCAGCAATTCTAGCAGCAGAGCCTGAGCCAAACAGCCAGCCTGAACCAATCAGTGAATTAAGGGCCAGCATGACAGCTGAAAAAAGACTTATTTGATGTAATTGATGTTTTTTCACTATTCTCTATTCCTGCCAACTAATTAATTGGATGCTTAGCAGTTAACTCTTGAACTGCTTTTTTAACTTCGGCAATGGTTGCTTCGTCCGTAGAATTGTTTAAAATCTTAGAGATCAGATCGGCAACTTCACGGGCATCTTTTTCGCTAAAACCCCGGCTGGTAATTGCTGGAGTCCCTAAACGCAAGCCACTGGTTACAAATGGACTGCGTTTATCCCCAGGAATTGATTCTTTATTAGTCGTAATATTAACGGAATCCAGCAAGTTTTGGGCATCTTTACCGGTTAAACCGGTTTTCGTGATGTCAATAATCATCAAGTGGTTATCGGTGCCACCGGAAACGACGCGAATATTTGCACCATTTTTGGTAAATTCATCAGCCATTGCGGCCGCGTTCTTCACTACTTGATTAATATAATCGGTAAATTGCGGCTGCAGATCTTCGTAAAAAGCCTGGGCTTTGGCAGCAATCACATGCTCGAGCGGTCCGCCTTGCGTGCCTGGGAAAACAGCGGAATTTATTTTTTTGCCCAATTCAAGGTTGTTGGACAAAATCATCCCACCACGAGGGCCACGCAAAGTTTTGTGCGTTGTTGTCGTTACAACGTCGGCGTAAGGAAGCGGACTTGGATGAGCACCTGTAGCAACCAAGCCGGCGATGTGGGCCATATCAACCATTAAGTAGGCATGAACATCATCGGCAATTGCCCTGAAGGCTTCCCAGTCAATAACGCGACTGTATGCGGAAGCACCAGCAATAATCAACTTTGGTCGCACTTCTTCTGCTGCCTTTTTAATTTCATCATAATCAAGTTCTTCAGTTTCTAGATTCAGACTATAGCTGTATGAATGAAAAACTTTACCCGAAAAATTGACCTTTGAGCCATGAGTAAGGTGGCCACCAGCATCCATCCCCATTCCTAGAATTTTATCGCCGGGATTTAATAATGCGTTATAAACGGCCATGTTGGCTTGTGAGCCTGAATGTGGTTGAACGTTAGCGTATTTGCAATTAAACAGCTTTTTAGCATAATCGATTGCGAGCTGCTCAACTTGATCGATATATTGGCACCCGCCGTAGTAGCGTCTGCCGGGATATCCTTCTGCGTATTTGTTGGTTAAGACTGAGCCTTGAGCTGCCCTAACTGCATCGGAGACAATATTTTCGGAAGCGATCAATTCAATTGTGTTTTTTGCCGCTTCTCTTCCTTGCTGATTGCTGACCATAATTCTGGAGATTTTTCTGCGTATTTCATCGTGCCCTGCTTTGGAGTAAAGATATTTGTTTTAGCTACATTATACTTTATTTTTTCACACAAAAAACTCCCAGTTCAATTTGGACTGAGAGTTTTATTTTTATCAAATTATTCCCATTCAATCGTGGAAGGCGGCTTACTCGTGACATCGTAAACTACGCGATTAACGTTATCTACTTCGTTTACGATTCGATCAGAAATGTGACCTAACACATCCCATGGAATCTGTGCAAAATCAGCAGTCATCCCATCAATTGAAGTTACGGCACGAATACCAATCGTATAGTCGTACGTCCGACCATCGCCCATCACGCCAACTGACCGAATGCCTGGCAAAACCGTGAAGTATTGCCAAATCTTTTCTTGTAATCCTGCCTTCCTAATTTCTTCACGCAAAATCGCATCAGATTCACGCACGATCTTCAACTTATCAGGCGTAACTTCACCTAATACACGAATACCCAAACCTGGGCCTGGGAATGGTTGACGCCATAGAAGATCATGCGTGCTGCTCAATTTTTCACCTAATTCACGAACTTCATCCTTGAACAATTTACGCAAAGGTTCAATCAGCTTGAAGTGCATGTCCTTAGGAAGTCCACCAACATTGTGGTGTGATTTAATTGTTTGCGCCGTATTAGTACCTGATTCAATTACATCAGTGTACAAAGTACCTTGAGCCAAGAAATCAACATCATTTAGCTTCTTAGCTTCTTCATTGAAGACTTCGATAAATTCCTTACCAATAATCTTCCGCTTCTTTTCAGGATCAGTAACGCCCTTTAGCTTACCCAAAAAGCGATCTGCCGCATTCACACGGATAATGTTAACGCCCAAGTCCTTATTTAAGGCCTTCATAACTTGGTCGCCTTCGTCTTTACGAAGCATTCCGTGGTCAACAAAAATACAAGTTAATTGCTGGCCAATTGCCTTATGCAAAAGAGTTGCAGTTACGCTTGAGTCAACTCCGCCGGAAAGACCTAAAATAACCTTCTTGTCACCGACTTCTTTACGGATGTCATCAATTTTCATTTCAATGAAATCATCCATCGTCCAGTTTGCTTTAGCACCACAAACTTTAAAGGCAAAGTTCTTCAAAATATCCAAGCCATATTCAGAGTTTCTAACTTCAGCGTGGAACTGAATACCATAAAACTTCTTTTCATCATTAGCAATGGCAGAAATTGGGCAGTTCTTGCTCTTGGCAGTAACTTTGAAGCCTTCTGGAGCCTTAGTTACCAAGTCGCCATGACTCATCCAAACATATTGTTTTTCTGGCAAGTCACTAAATAAAACTGCATTTGGATCAGTAACTTCAATATCTGCACGACCATATTCAGAATTATCGGCCTTTTCAACCTTGCCGCCCAGATCATATGACATTAATTGCATCCCGTAGCAAATCCCTAAAATTGGAATCCCCAACTTGAAGATTTCTGGATTAACCTTAAGAGCGCCATCATCATAAACACTGTTTGGACCACCAGAGAAGATGATTCCCTTTGGTGCCAACTCTTTAATTTTATCAATGCTGATATCATGGGCTAGAAGTTCGGAATAAATACCAAAATCACGAATAAATACCAAAATCACGAATACGACGAGTAATCAATTGGTTGTATTGACTACCAAAGTCAAGCACGATAATTTTGTCAAAGTCGTTAAGATTCTTTTTTGACACTGTTCTTTGTTCCCTCTTTTCGGACACTTTTTCTCTAACTCTACTAGGAAAAATTGAAAAGGTCAATCATAAAAATTAAAAAGCAGCCGCTGAATTAAAATCGAACAATTTTTGTAAAATTAAATCTTGCGTTCGGTATCCTTCTTTGTTAAAATACAAACAACAAAATAATAATATCTATATATCGTCGCAATAAGGGCGACAGTTTCTACCCGGAACCGTAAATTCTGGACTATAGGTAATCGAGTCATTAAAAAGAAAACAAAGGATCTCTTTTACCGTAGTTGCGGTATGAAGAGGTCCTTTTTGCGTGCTTTGGGAGGAAAATGTGAAGTTATTAGAAGACAGAATTAAACAAGATGGCCAAGTATTGCCAGGTGATGTGCTTAAAATCAATTCATTTTTGAATCACCAAGTTGATCCAGAATTAATGATGGCTGTGGGTAAAGAATTCGCTCGTCTCTTTAAAGATGCAGGCATCACCAAGATTTTAACCTGTGAGGCTTCAGGAATTGCACCTAGCATCATGGTTGCTTATGAATTAAAAGTGCCAATGGTTTTTGCCAGAAAGAAAAAGCCATCAACTCTTAATGATGCAGTCTATTGGGCTGACGTCTTCTCTTATACTAAAAAAGTTACCAACAAAATTTGTGTTGAAGAAAAATTCTTATCTAAAGATGACACTCTTTTAATCTTGGATGACTTTATTGCTCATGGTGAAGCCGTTAAAGGAATGGTCAATATTGCAAATCAAGCAGGCTGCAAGATTGCCGGCATCGGTGCAGTAGTTGCAAAAACTTTCCAAGGCGGCAGTGACTGGATCAAGGATCACGGCTACCGCTTTGAAGCTTTAGCTAATATTGACAGTTTCAAAGACGGTCGAGTTCACTTTTTAGGAGAAGAATAAAATGCACGAAGTTAGCCACAAAAAAGCCGCTGTCTTAGGTCTGCAGCACTTGCTTGCAATGTATTCCGGAGCGGTTGCCGTTCCACTGTTAATTGGAACAGCGCTTAAATTCAATGCCGTTCAAATGACCTACTTGGTTTCAATCGATATTTTCATGTGTGGGCTAGCTACCCTTTTACAATTACTCCGCAATCGCTATTTCGGAATCGGACTTCCAGTTGTCTTGGGCTGTGCCATCCAGGCCGTTGCACCTTTGGAGTTGATTGGACAAAAGTTTTCAATTAATACCATGTATGGTGCCATCATCGTTGCCGGGATTTTCGTTATTCTCATTTCAAATTGGTTTTCAAAAGTTAAAAAGCTCTTCCCACCTGTCGTAACCGGAACATTGATTACAGTCATCGGTTTAACTTTGATTCCAGTTGCCTTTCAAAATATGGGTGGCGGAACTTCAACAGCAAAGGATTTTGGCGATAGCAAAAACTTGATTATTGCCTTTGCTACTATCCTGATCATCGTCTTAGTTGAAGTTTTGGCAAAAGGTTTTGTTAAATCCATTTCAGTTTTGATCGGTCTGATTGGTGGTTCAGTTCTTGCCGGCTTGATGGGCATGGTTTCAATTAAACCCGTACTAGAAGCATCCTGGTTCCACTTGCCACAATTCTTCTACTTCGGCAAACCTGAATTCGAATGGTCATCTTGTTTAACAATGATTATCATCGCCTTGGTGTCAATGGTCGAATCAACTGGTGTCTTCTTTGCCACGGGTGATTTGCTTCATAAAGATATTAAAGCTGACGACTTAAAGCGGGGTTACCGTGCTGAAGGCTTAGCTCAAATTTTCGGCGGTCTGTTCAATACTTTTCCTTACACTACCTTCTCACAAAACGTTGGCTTATTGCAACTTTCAGGAATTAAAACCAAGCGTCCAATCTACTGGGCCGCTGGTCTCTTAATGGCAATGGGACTTTTGCCAAAAATTGGTGCAGTTGTTACAATTATTCCAACACCAGTTTTAGGCGGAGCCATGCTGGTAATGTTTACCATGATTGCTGTTCAAGGGATCAAGATGCTGCTGAAAGTAGATTTGAGCGATAACCGCAACATCTTAATCGTGGCTCTTTCAATTGGTTTAGGTTTGGGCGTTACTTGTTACCCACAAATTTTCCAATCTATGCCACAAACCATCCAATTATTCTTAGCCAACGGCATTGTAATCGCCAGTGTCAGTGCTACGCTTCTTAACTTAATTCTCAAGGGAAGAGGTGGTTTGAAGTAACCACTTTTTCTCTTAAAATATTCGTTGTTACACTATCTCTATCAATACACAATTTAACCCCATACGAAGCTTGAACATTTGCTCAAGCTTTTTCTTTCATATTTCTTTTATTTTCCTTACAATATAAATATATAAAGACACAGAAAGGAAAATTTACCCTATGAGAAAACAAACTGAATGTACAACTATTCTTGTCGGTAAAGACGCAACCATCGACGGTTCCACTATGATTGCCAGAAGTGAAGATGGTGGTCGAACTATTATTCCTGAAGGTTTTAAAGCAGTTAATCCTGAAGATCAACCTAAGCACTACGAAAGCGTTATTAGCCACCAAAAGATCGATGACGAAGATTTAGCTCAAACCCCGCTTCGTTATACTAGTGTTCCTGATGTTTCCGGCAAAAACGGAATTTGGGGTGCTGCCGGCATCAATGCAGCAAATGTTGCAATGACTGCTACTGAAACAATTACTACTAATTCACGTATTCAAGGCGTTGACCCCTTACTTGACCCAGAAGATGGTGGTCTTGGTGAAGAAGATTTCATTACTTTGACTTTGCCATACCTTCATTCAGCAAAAGATGGTTTGAAGAGAATTGGTCATTTGCTTGAAAAATACGGTACTTATGAAATGAACGGAATGGCCTTTTCCGATAAAGATGAAATCTGGTACCTTGAAACAATCGGCGGTCACCACTGGGCAGCTCGTCGCATCCCTGATGATGCATATGTAATTGCTCCTAACCGTCTAAATATCGATGAATTCAAATTTAATGATCCTGACTTTGCCTGCTCAGCTGATCTGAAGGATTTGATTGAAGAATATCATTTAAACCCAGATCGTGAAGGATACAATTTGCGTCACATCTTTGGTTCTTCTACTATCAAGGATGCTCACTACAACAATCCACGTGCTTGGTATATTCACAACTTCTTCAATCCTGATTTTGGTGGTCAACCAAGCGATCAAGACCAACCATTCATTTGCCGCGCTAACCGCAAGATCAGTATCGAAGACATTAAATGGGCCGAAAGCTCTCACTACCAAGACACACCATATGATGCTTATGGCGATGAAGGTACTCCTGAGCAAAAGAAGACTTTCCGTCCAATCGGTATTAACAGAAACTTTGAAACTCACGTTTTGCAAATCAGAAATGATGTTCCTGCAGAAATCGCCGGTGTTCAATGGTTAGCATTTGGTCCAAATACGTTCAACAGTTTCGTCCCATTCTACACTAACGTTACTGATACGCCTGAATGCTTCCAAACAACCCCTAAGTTCAACTTGAACAAGATTTTCTGGCTTAACAAGTTAACCGCCCAATTAGGTGATACCAATTATCGGGTATATGGCGAGCTTGAGGACGCTTTTGAACAAAAGAGTCTGTCTGAATGTCATAAGATTCAACACGACACAGACAAAGCCGTAAAGGGCCTCTCGGGCAAGGAATTACAAGACAAGCTTGAAGAAGCTAACAAGAAGATGGCAAACACTGTTTACAACAATACAGTTGAGCTTCTTGGACAAATGGTCGATGAAGGCCACGGCTTGATGACTTTGAAATACGATTTGTTAGATTAAACAATCAAATATATTTTTAGATACTAAAAAAGATGCCTCATTTGAGGCATCTTTTTCTTATGCTTATTTATTAATTTTCCACAGGATCCATCACACCAGGCACATCCGGATCATCCACAATCTTAGCGTCAGCACCTAATTGTTCTAACTTTTCTTGTACGCGATCATAGCCCCGCAAAATATTGCCAGCCTTATCAATCGTCGTCGTACCATCAGCCATAAGGCCCGCAATCATTAAACAAGCGCCAGCTCTAATTTCGCCAGCAGTAACCTCAGCTCCATGAAGCTGAGCTGTTGGATGAACCAGAATAATATTATCTTCGACCTTAATATCAGCACCCATCTTTTGCAACTGAGCAATGTGACCAATTCGTTTTGGATAAATATTATCGATGACAACACCTTCGCCTGTTTTGGCTGTCAGAAGAAGCGGCGTAATTGGCTGCTGCAGATCTGTTGCAAAGCCTGGATAAACGTCTGTCTTAATTTGTACCATCTTCAAATCACCGGCAGGGTAAACATACAAAGAGTCTTCATCAGCATCAATGACGACGCCCATTTCTTCAACCTTAGCCAAATATGAGTCAAGGTGCTCTTCAATAATGTTGTGAATGCGAATTCCATTCCCAATGCAGGCAGCGAGTGAAACATAGGTGCCTGCCTCAATTCGATCTGGAATAATTGTATGCGGTATTTGTGCCTTTAACTGATCTACCCCTTCAATTCTGATTGAATCTGTTCCAGCACCACGAATAGTTGCGCCCATATTGTTTAAAAAGGTAGCTAAATCAATAATTTCCGGTTCCTTAGCAGCATTTTCAATGATTGTTTGGCCTTGGGCAGTTACGCTAGCCATAATAATATTCATTGTTGCTCCAACGGATGGCATCTTCAAATGAATCTTCGCACCCTTAAGTCCCTCACTTGGAGCCGTAATTATTATTTGATCATTTTCATTCTTTACTGATGCGCCTAATGCTTCAAAGCCCTTAATATGCTGGTCAATGGGACGTGGGCCAATATCGTCACCACCTGGAAAACCTACAATTGCCTTGCCAAAACGGCCGAGAAGTGCACCCATAAAGTAATAAGATGCACGTAAGCTTTTGATCTTACCGGCTGGCAATGGGCTCATTTTGATATTTTCTGGATCAATGCGCAAAGTCGTCTCACGAAAATCACACCGTACATCCATTTCTGCTAACAAATCCATCAAATTATCTACATCAGCAATCCGAGGCACACCCTCAAGCGTTACTGGCGTTCTTGATAAAATTGAAGCTGGAATTAGCGCAACTGTGGAATTCTTTGCGCCACCGATCCAAACATCGCCCTGCAGGGGCTTTCCACCATGAATTATCATCTGCTTCATTGGCGAAAACAAATCCTTTTCTACTTTCAATAATCATAATAATGTTAAAGGATATCAAGCAAAAAAACAAGAGGTGAGGCTTGCTCATCTCTTGTTTTTTAAGCTTTTGTATTATTCAAGTTATTAGAATTCTTCTGCAGACAAACCACTAGCTGCGCCGATAAATGACTTAAACAAGCCTTCTGGACGTTGTGGACGGCTCAAAAATTCTGGGTGGTATTGAGCAGCAATGAAGAATTTCTTCTTTGGCAATTCAATAATTTCTACCAAACGGTTATCTGGTGAAACGCCACTGAAGACCATTCCTGCATTTTCAAAGGCTTCACGATACTTGTTGTTGAATTCGAAACGGTGACGGTGACGTTCTTGAATGACATCTTGATCATCGTAAGCAGCTCTAGTCTTAGTACCCTTCTTCAAAGTTGCTGGGTAAAGACCTAAACGCAAAGTACCACCAATGTTTTCTTCATCACGCTTATCGGCCATGATGTCGATAATATTGTTCTTGCAGTTTGGTTCTGCTTCAGTACTGTTTGCATCTTCAAGATTAAGCACGTCACGAGCAAATTCAACACTAGCCATTTGCATCCCCAAGCAGATGCCCAAGAATGGAATGTCATTTTCACGAGCATATTTAATTGCAGTAATCATGCCTTCAAGACCACGAGTACCAAAACCACCAGGAACGATTAAACCATCTGAGCCCTTCATAATGTCAGCAATGTTGTCTTCGGTAATATCCTCAGCTTGAACCTTGTCAACATCAATCTTGGTATTGTAAAGATAACCTGCGTGTTGCAAAGCGTCAGTAACTGAAATATATGCATCTTCAAGGTCAACGTACTTACCAACCAAAGTAATTTTAGTGTGGTGCTTCAAGTTCTTAGCACGTTCATCAAGTCTAGTCCAAGCTGTCATATCAGCCTTTGGAAGTGGACTCTTAATTCCTAAGAAGTCGCAAACTTTTTGATCCATGCCTTGTTTTTGGAATGCTAAAGGCACATCGAACAATGATGGTGCGTCAATTGATTCAATGATTCTTTCAACTGGAACATCAATGAAAGTAGAAATCTTATCTTTGTGTTCTTGATCAACTGGCTTTTCAGCACGCAAAACCAACATGTTTGGTTGGATACCGATGCTGCGAAGTTCAGCAACTGAATGCTGCGTTGGCTTAGTCTTCATTTCCTTTGCTGCGTGAAGATATGGAACCAAAGTACAGTGAATGTACATTACGTTTTCAGCACCAACTTCACGACGCATTTGACGAATTGCTTCCATGAATGGAGTTGATTCAATATCACCAACTGTTCCGCCGATTTCAGAAATAATTACGTCTGAATCAGTTGTAAGAGCAGCACGCATGATCTTCTTTTTGATCATATCAGTGATGTGTGGAATTACTTGAACAGTAGCACCATGGTAGTCACCACGACGTTCTTTTTCCAAAACTTCTTGATAGATCTTACCAGTGGTTACGTTAGAGTACTTACTGGTTCTTACATCAACGATTCTTTCATAGTGGCCTAAGTCAAGGTCAGCTTCAGTACCATCATCAGTAACATAAACTTCACCGTGTTGGTATGGGTTCATTGTGCCCGGGTCGATGTTGATATATGGGTCAAATTTTTGCATAGTTACTTTAAGACCGCGGTTCTTAAGAAGACGACCTAAGCTGGATGCAGTGATTCCTTTACCCAATGAAGATACGACACCGCCAGTAACGAAGATGTATTTAGTCATTTACCTGCTTCTCCTTCTTTTTAACTGAATTAATAAACAAAAAAGCTCCCTAACTAGAGGGAGCTAAACGCACATATGGTGCCCAAGAAAAATACTATCTGCTTTTTGACTGTAAGTCAAGCAAATTAATCATCATCTTCGTCATCATCGTCATTATTTAATTGTGACAATTGACCTTCGATGCCGTCTGGCAAGCTATCATCGGTGTCATCGTAGTCGTCATTTTCGTCATCGTCAGTTGCATCCAAATCATCATCTTCTGGATCATCATTGTCATAGTCGATGATATCGTCGCTGTCAGTAGCTGAAGCCAAGAAAGCATTAACCTTCTTGTGGTGCTTTCTAGTTGATTCTTCGTCTTCATCTTCTGGGTGGTTAACTTCTTCGTCAACTGATTCGTATGGGAACCATGAACGAAGTGCCCATACATTTTCACCCATGGAGATAAATTCACCATCAGTGTTCATATCTGTATAAAATTGTGGCAAACGTTCACGAATTTCTTCATCGCTCTTGTTTAAGTATTTTTGAACAGCGTTAACGATATCAGCAAATGCCATTCTCTTGCCATTATCTTCTAAAATTGCGCGAGCAACTTCGATCATTGACAATTCATCGCGGTTTTTGTCTTTAAACTTGTCTAATCCCACAGTTGTACGTCCTCTCTTTTACAATCTTTACTATTTTACTAAGCGTTTAAGTAAAAATCAACGTGACTGTATAGTTACCTATTAAGTATAGCCCACTAAAGAGGTCATATTCAATATGAAGTTTTTCAGATCCATCATTTTGTGGTTCATATTCCAGTAAATTGGTTACGCTGGTCAAATCCATCTGGCGATCACTCACCACATAGCGACAAGCTTGTTTTTCACCGGGAACAAAACGCATCAACGAATAATTCTGATGATCTACACCACGTCGCAAAATCAATTCATTGTCCTTCAGCAGCATTTTAACAGGGATTGTTCCATCTTCCAAGTAAGACACCCGAATTGTCTTATCATCTTTTTTGATTTCGCCGTCCATGTTTTTATGAAAAGTCTCACTGTCTTTTTCTTGCGTAATTGTGCTTGTTAAATCAATGTTTATCTTCGTCATGCCACTCACTTATTTGCTATAATTAGTTATTATATATTTTAAGCTATATTTGCTAAAAAATTAAAGATTCAGCTCGAGGAATTTTTTATGCCAAGATTTCAAAGTAAAAAATTACCGGCCGAGGTTGTTCTGCGTGACCCGGTTCACGGCTATATTCATATTGAAGACCAAGTCGTTCTTGATATTCTGCAATCAAAAGAATTTCAACGCATGCGCAGAATCAAACAATTAGGACCTATCAGCTTCGTTTTTGATGGAGCTACTCATACGCGCTTTGAACATAATTTGGGTGTTTATGAGTTAACGCGAAGAATTTGTGACATTTTTGCCAAAAAATATCCCTCCCTTTGTCCAGGAGATGGGCTCTGGGATGATGACAATCGCTTGCTGGTAGAATGTGCCGGCTTGCTGCACGACATCGGTCATGGTCCTTATTCGCATACATTTGAGCATTTATTTGGGACTAATCATGAAAAATTAGGTCAAAAAATTATTACTGATCCGTATACCGAGATCAACCAGGCCCTAAGACAAGTTACACCTAACTTTCCTGAAGCAGTCGCAAGCGTAATTGCGAAGACTTATCCTAACGCGCAAGTTGTTAAGATGATCTCCAGTCAGGCTGATGCCGATCGGATGGACTATTTGCAAAGAGATGCCTACTTCACAGGCGTAACTTATGGTCAATTCGACTTGTCGAGAATCCTGCGTGTTATTCGTCCTTACAGTGATGGCATTTGCTTTACCGATAACGGCATGCATGCCGTAGAAGACTATATCGTCTCCCGCTATCAGATGTACCAGCAAGTCTACTTCCACCCAGTAGGCCGATCAATGGAAGTAATTCTTCACCATCTATTGCAACGGGCAAAGGATGTTTATGAACAAGGAACATTGCCGGTAACGCCCCGTTTAGCAAAGTTTTTGGACGGCAATTGGACTTTGGAAGATTACCTTAAATTAGATGATGGCGTGATGGAAACCAACTTTTCAATGTGGACTGAAGCAAACGATCCAATTTTGTCAGATCTTTGCAAACGCTACTTGTATAGAAAGCCATTGGCCAGTGTCAAAATCAATGAAGAGACCAAAAATCTGCTGCCTAAGCTAAAAGATTTAATCAAGCAAGCAGGTTTTGATCCTGACTATTATACTGATATCAATTCGGCCTTTGATGAACCATATGATGCGTATAAACCGACCGGTAAAAACGCCAACAGCCAAATCGAAATCATGCAGGATGATGGCAGTCTGATTGAATTGTCAGAATTAAGTCCGCTGGTTCGCGCGCTGAATGGTACTTTTCAAGGGGATGAACGCTTCTTCTTCCCCAGAACAATGCTGTCAAACGATGATGAACCGCAAATTTTCGATCCTCTTTATCAAGAATTTCAAAAATACGTAAGAAATGGCGAATTACGATATTTAAGAAGACATAACAAGAAGAAATGATTTTATACAAAAAAAGGGATGAATCACATTGGAATGATTCATCCCTTTTTGATAATCACTATTAAATTTTATTCTTCAACTTCGTGACTGGCTTCGTATCTTTGGTTGAACAATGGGCTTAATGCATGGTGAGTTTGAATAAGTTTAATTGCATCACCCATTAATGGTCCAACGGATACCAAAAGCATCTTGTCGAGCTTCTTTTCAGCTGGTTGATTAATTGAATCTGTTAAGACTAAATTCTTAATTGGTGAGTCATTTAATCTCTTGATAGCTGGACCAGACAAAACAGCGTGAGTAGCTGAAGCATAAACTTCAGTCGCACCTGCATCCATCAAGGCCTTAGCTGCTAAAGTAATGGTACCGGCAGTATCGATCATATCATCGATAATGATGGCACGTTTACCTTTAACGTCACCGATAATGTTCATAACTTCGGAAACATTGGCTCTTGGGCGACGTTTATCAACAATTGCGATTCCTGTACCCAAGAATTCAGCAAGCTTTCTTGCACGAGTAACACCACCGTGGTCTGGAGAAACAACAACAGCATTTTCTTGCAGCTTGTTGCGTAAGAAGTAGTCAGCCAAAAGAGGAGCACCCATCAAATTATCAACAGGAATATCGAAGAAACCTTGAATTTGAGGAGCGTGCAAGTCAAGTGACAATACTTGATCAGCACCAGCAGTTTGCAACATATCAGCTACAAGCTTAGCAGTGATTGGTTCACGAGCACGAGTCAGACGGTCTTGACGAGCATAACCATAGTAAGGCATGACAATGTTGATGCTGCGTGCACTTGCACGACGAACGGCATCAATCATGATCAACAGTTCCATCAAGTTATCATTAACTGGATCACTGGTGGATTGAATCAAATATACATCTTTACCACGAACAGATTCATCAATATTGATTTGAATCTCGCCGTCACTAAAACGTTCAACACTTGATTTTGAAAGTGGAACGCCAACTCGATCAGCGATCTTTTGTGCCAAAGGTACATTTGAATTAAGGGCAAAAATCATTAAATCGTCTTTATAAGACATAATTTCCTCCGTAAAAATATGCTAACAACTTTTATTTTAGCAGAGATTCAATAAAAATAAATCTAATATAGCTTAATTTTGCCAAAAACAAAAAGCAGCCAATTCAATTGATTGACTGCTTTTCTCTGTTAAACTTTTTTTTCTCTGTTCTGTCTTGCGTCTAAGATTATTATATAACAGCCGTTATTCATTGCAAGTCACTTTTTTAAAAATAATTTTGGTGCCAGCTCCAATAACTTTCAATAAATCTAGATCGTTTGACACAACATGCCCAATAACATTCACCCGCTCATCAGCTGGCAAATCGATCTTGGTTATCTGCAATTCACCCTTGTAGTGCAAATACTTGTCGTTATCGCAGGTTATACTGCCCTTTGGACGTGGTTTAGTCTCCTGCAGGCCAGTATTAAACAATTGTCTTTCTCTGCCTTCCTGCAGTCGAACAACCTGTTCTGCGAGGTCAGGCCGGTTATGCCATGTGTTTTCAGTTAATTCTGGCAAATCCCGATCAATATGCAGTGTGATCGCATCCTGCTTTAAATAATTGATAAAACTGTTGATCGTACTTTGCTTAAGGGAAACATCCCCAACAAAAACATGATCTACATGCAATTTTTTCAATTCAATCATCGCTGCCAACGGATTCTCATGCCGTTGACATTCAAGCGTTGGCAAGCCTGCAAAAATTGGGCCACGTAATTCTCCATCACCTGGAATAAAGGCCAATGTCTGCAAATCATGCTCCTTGAGCCATTTATTCTTTTTATCTAACCATTCTGTTCCCAAGCCAGTCTCAGGACGTGGATAATAATTATGCCAAGCAACCAAATGATCAAAAGCAGCGTTGTACTCTTTTAAATCGAGCAAGTCTTTTTCTGTAATCGTACTTGCATTTAGGGCAATTGGCATTGACTTAGATAATTTGGCAACTACATCCATGCCGATGCCTGCATCGATTCTCAAGCCAGTTAAATCAAGAGCCTGAACTTGTCCGACATCATGAATATCGACACCGATTTTTTCTAATCCAACTGCCGAAACATCAGCAATAATTGACAGATCAAGATTTGAGCACCACTTGGTCAATTCCTTTAGGTGACTCTTAGTCTGTTCAGGATCATTTTCATTAATCTGTAAAGAAGTAAATACCGTATCAAAGCCGGCATTTCTCATCGCAATTAAGTAATTATAATCATCAGCCGTTAGCATCCGGCCAACATAAATTGAAAATCCTAGCATAAATATCCCACTTCTCCAAGCGCTAACTTTACTTTTACGCTATTATTTTAAACTACTTTTTTAAAACTTTTTACTTGTATTCAAACTGTAACTTTTCTCCAAAAAAATAGAATCGACACCCAAATTGAATATCGATTCTATTTAAAAGCTCGATTAATCAAATTAGTTGATGTAATCAGAAATATTCAAAGTCCGGCTTTGACCATTAGATGAATTGATTGTCAAAGTTTGGTTATTAGTGTATTGAATATCGCTTTCGTTAACGTCGTTAGCTGCAGCTGCAACCTTGATAATTGCAGCAATTTCAGTTTGCGTAAGGACGTTTCTGTCAGTAACATTTACACGAGCACCATTCAAAGCAGATTGAGCTGAAGTGATGGCTGAAACAGCTTGCTTAACTTGAGCAACAGTTGCGGTGCTTGAATTATTAACCTTTTCACCAGCAGCAATAGCTGAGTCGTAAGTGCTTCTCAAAGTATTAGCTGATAACTTGTAAGCATCGCTTTGCTTTACAGTTGAAGCATTGCTGATCAAGCTGTTTAATTGACTCTTGTCTGAGCTAGTAGCAACAGTAGCAGCATCCTTAGCATCTTGCATAGTGTTAGTTGGTGTTAATTGCCTGCCGCTTACTAATTGAACATCGCTTACCTTAACGTACGATGATGAATCACTAGCAATCTTGTAGAATTCGACTGCTTGGTTTTCTACCCAAATCCATAACATGCTGCTTACACGCAAGCTTTGACCAGCACTAAATCGATTGCTGCTTATAGCCTCACCTTTAGAGTTGTAAGTTGGTGCATCAGTCTTCATCATAACAATGGTGTCAGCTGTAGTGTTAGTTGGAGTTGGTTCAACGTAAGTTGGGTCTGTAATAATGGTCTTGCCTTGAGAAACATAAGCATTAACAGCCTTGATGTATTGGTTTTCACCAATTTGATAGTACCACTTTTCACCAATCTTCTTAGCGCCAAGAACGGCATATTGTGAACCCTTGATTCCGTATTGGGCTGGTTCAGTATAACTACCGTTTTTATCATAAATAATAGAGTTAGAAACTAAAGTAATGTAAGTTTCGGCATCATCAGTATCAATGTCATTAGTAGAAGTTTTAACTACCTTAGCGTTAGCCTTCTTAATGTATTGACCTTTGCCTAAGTTATAGTATGACTTGCCGCCAATTGTCTTGGTGCCAACGTAAGCCACAGTCGCATTTTTCTTTAAAGTACCTGCTGACTTGATTCTCTTGCCATTTTTATCATAAACATAAGCATTGTGAGTCAACTTAATTCTCTTAGTAGTAGAAGCTTCAGCAGAAGCCTTAGCACTGCTAGTAGTTACCTTCTTGCCATTAACAGTACCAACATTAGCAGCCTTAACGTAACTATTGTTGCCAAGGAAGTAGTAAACTTTGCCATCAATCTTCTTGGTTCCGTATGCCTTAAGAGAAGTACCTTTAGCAAGTTTTGAATAAGTCTTGCCGTTGTACTTGTACTTGGTGATACGTTTGCCAGTTGATGAGTAAACGTATGAATGATGTGACAAAACAATTGTATCTGCTTTAGTGGTTGCTGCTTGAACGGTTGTACTTGTAGTATTTTGCACGCCAGCAGCAAGAACTGGACTGATGCCGATCAAAGCAGCTGCAGAAACTGTAACTAATTTATGACTTAATTTCATATATACCTCTACCTTATAAATAAACAATAGTAAATACGTTAGTATTATAACGCAAAAGAAAAGAGAACTTCATTAAGAGGTTCTCTTTATAATAGATAATTAATCTAGTTGATAAAGACTTGTAACATTTATCTAGTCTTTACGTCGCTGGCCTTAATGTAATACTTGCCTGGTTGCAAAGCATAGTACTTAACGCCACTAATTGTCTTAGTGCCTAAGCCGTTAATCTTAATACCCTTGCCAATAACAGTGTACTTCTTGCTGTCCATGTAAGTAGTAGCCTTCTTGCCCTTGTTAGTATAAACTTGAGCCTTGCGAACAGTTACCAACTTAGTAACAGTAGTCTTAGTAGTGGTCTTCTTTGAACTAGAAGAAGTGGAGCTGCTCTTCTTAGTAGTTGTTGTCTTGCTAGTAGTCTTCTTAGTTGAAGTGCTCTTAGTTGCAGCAGACTTAACAGTAACAGTTTTACCATTAGTGGTAAGGGTAATGGTCTTGCCGCTTACTTTGTAGCTAACAGTACCCTTGGTTGAAGCAGCTGGGATCCAGTACTTAGAATCGCTTTGGATAGCGTAGTAGTATTCACCATTTGCTTCCTTGACTCTCCAAATCTTATAAGTTAAACCCTTGTAAGCTTTTTTGCTAGTCTTCTTGCCACTGTTGTTAACAGAATACATTGTCTTAGTAGCAGTAACTTTATCACCATAAACAATGTGAGTTGAGCTAGTAGCAGCTTGAACAACGTTTGCATTTGGGGCAGCAGCCAAAACTGGACTTACACCCATTAATGCAGCAACAGAAACCATAACTAATTTGTGACTTAATTTCATATTTCTCCTCCTCAATATAAACAGTTTTAAACCTCACAGTTCACTAACTATTGTAAGCCAAAAATAAAAAAAGGCGCAACTTTAGGAGAGAAATTCAGACTTTCTTAGTTTTTGAAACGTTTTTGGCTTTAATCCAGCCTTTGTTAGTGACATAAAAGCTGGTGCCATTGACCTTTTGAATTGAATAGCCTTTCAAACGCGTGCCTTTTTTCAGGACTTTAACCGTGCCTTTATTTAAATAGCCACGACTGTTATAAACATACGAATTGCGTTTCAACACTAATGAAGTCGTCACTACAGGATCATAAGTTGTATATGTAACCGTGCTCTTGGTTTTTTTTGTCGTCAGCACCATCATGCTTCCGCCGGCAGCCTTATACCAGACCGTGCCATAGACAGCCGAAATTGGCAGCCATTGCTTATTTTTAGTGGCATAGTAAATTTTTTTGCCGTAGCGCAGATAATAAATACGATAACCCTTGCCTTTTTTAGCCAGTGTTTTCGTCTTTTTATTCTTGCTGGTTAAAAAGTAAGTATTTTTCTTTAAAACAACGTAGCTATTTTTAGAAACCGTCTTAATCCATGTACTAGGAATAGTGGTCGTTGTCTTTTTAGTACTGCTTGCTAAGGCAGGCTGCGAAAAAATTAATAAGCTGCATAATGTCGCTATCAATATTAAAATTTTTCGCTTCATTTGATCTCTAATCTCCCTTTATGTTTATTTTTCAATGATTATTATAAAGCAAAAAGACTGAGAAAATTTTCCCAGTCTTTCTTCTTAACAATAATTTTTTATTCCCAATCCTTGTCTTTGGAAAGAGGAAGCTTATGCCAATAATCTGGCTTGTTGACTTGACGGCCACGACCAATTGCCATTTCGTACTTGCCAACATCCTTAGTAACAGTGGTATCAGCTGCAATAAAGGCATGGTCAGCCACATTGATTGGTGCAATTAAGGTTGAACCTGCACCGATAAAGGCGTGATCACCGACATTAGTATGGAACTTCTTAACACCATCGTAGTTTGAGAAGATAGTACCACAACCGATATTAATGTCTTTGCCTAAAGTAGCATCGCCAACATAAGTTAAGTGACCTACCTTGGTATTTTCACCAATTTCAGCATTCTTGACTTCAACAAAGTTGCCGATATGAGCGCCTTGACGAACAACAGCCTTTGGACGAAGGTGTGAGTTAGGACCAATATCAGTATTGTCATCCATTTCAGCTTCTTGCAAAGTAGAAGAAGTAATTGTTACGCCATTGCCAATCTTAGAGTCAACAATTCTTGAACCGTTGGTAATCAAGCAATCGCTGCCAATTTCAGTATTGCCTTTAATGACAACATTGCCTTCAATAACAGTATCATTGCCAATTTTAACATCGCTATCGATATAAGCAGTTGCAGGATCAATAAAGGAAACACCGTTACGCATGTGAGCTTCATTGATTCTCTTTTGCATAATCTTAGTTGCTTGGGCTAAAGCGATTCGATCATTTACACCAAGACTTTCACTGAAGTCATGCATCTTATATGCACCAACGCGTTCGCCTTCATTACGCAAAATTTCAAGAACATCAGTTAAGTAGTATTCACCTTGAGCGTTGTTGTTATCAACATGCTTTAAAGCTTCAAACAATTTCTTGTTATCGAAGCAAAAGACGCCAGTGTTAATTTCCTTAACCTTCAATTCCTCTGGCTTACCGTCTTTTTGTTCAACGATTCTTAAAACATTGCCTTGGTCATCACGAATAATTCGACCATAGCCAAATGGATTTGGAGCTTCAGCAGTCAAAACAGTAGCTGCATTTCCCTTTTCTGCATGATAAGCAAACAAATTCTTAAAAGTATTAGTTGTAAATAATGGGGTATCACCAGTTACTACCAAGGTGGCGCCATCTTTATCAGCCAATTTTTCTTTAGCTGTTAATACGGCATCCCCGGTTCCCAATTGTTTTTCTTGGAAGGCAAAATCAGACTTGCCAGTTAAAACCTTTTCTACTTCGCCTGCACCAGTACCAACAACAGTGATGATTTCTTCTGGATCAACGCCACGTGCAGCGTCAACAACGTGTTCCACCATCATTTTGCCACAAACCTTGTGTAAAACTTTGTAAAGTTTAGACTTCATTCGCGTACCCTTGCCTGCGGCAAGAACAACTACATATTTTTTCATTGATTAAACCTCTTAATTATCAAAACTAGATAATAGTATACCATTTTTATTTTAAAAACGACTAAAGTCCGTTTGATCTAAGAAGTTGCCTGGTTCAGCTAAAATGATTCTTTTTTGCGTATCGATCTTGCTGATCTTAACCAAAGAAAGATAATTATCGACTAATTTTTCTTTATCAAAGTCTGCTTCACAAAGAACGCAAATGCCAGAAATACTGCCTTCAAATTCCTTAACTAATTCTTCCATTCCAGTCAAGGTACCGCCGCCCTTCATAAAGTCATCGACGATTAAGACATTGGCGCCTTTTTGCAATGCTCTAGTTGGCAATTCCATCTTGGCTACTCGTGAAAGTGAAGAAGAAATGTAGTTAACAGAAACAGTAGCTCCTTCAGTAACTTTTGAGCGCTTGCGAGCAGTGACAAAAGGAACGTCCAAATAACGAGCAGCCGCTTCAGCTAACGGAATTCCTTTGGTTTCAACTGTCATAACTGCATCAACTTTTGAATAAGCAAAATGAGTTGCAATTAATTTGCCAATCTTTTGCAAGTCTTGTGAATTGCCTAAAATATCTGATAAATAAACAAAACCACCTGGCAAAATTCTGCTTGAATCTTCAATTCGTGAAGATAAATCTGCTAAGTAGTCTTCAGCATGCTTTTGACCTAAATATGGAATATAGCGTACACCACCAGCAGCACCTGCAGCAGTTTCCAAAATGCCATCCTGATTGCCAGCAAGTGTGTGCTTCAAAATAGCCAAGTCTTCAGAAATGGATGATTTTGCGGCATCATAACGCTTAGCAAAGAAAGGCAAAGAAATTAAAGTATGCGGACGCTCCATTAAATATTTGGTCATGTCCACCAATCTTTCTGAACGTTTCATGTAATTTCCTTTCTTAATGTTTGTATTTATCTTTTTCAATATACTCTAAAAGAGAAAAAAAAAGCACTAACATTTTCAAAAATGTTAGTGACAAAATTTCATTTGCTAGTTATTTAAGCTTCGGCTTTTTCAGCTTCATCATCAAATTCTAATGCAATATTCTTAGTTAATAAATCAGTGTAACTATAAGAAACGTGTTTAAAATTATTTTGATGTTGGTCTAAATCAACTACAAACACTGCCGGAAAAGTTTCGCGTAAAACTCCCCGTCTTTTTGTAATCTTCTTACGTCCCGCTTGGGCAACTACTGTTAAAGGATCGCCTAAGTGAGAATCTAACTTTGCTTTAATCGTATGAATTGATGTTGGCACTAAGAAACATCTCCTTCGTGTCAATTTTATCATAATTTTAATTTATTAGCAAGATCGTTCACAAACTGGTAATTATTGCTTAGGCAATAGCATTGGCAATTTTAATAAATTGCGCAATCGTTAAGTCTTCCGGCCTGATCTTAGGGTCAACACCAAGACTAGCTATCAATTCTGCTCTTTTATCAGCATCCGGAATCAAATTCTTTAAATTATTGTTGAGCGTCTTTCTTCTTTGAGCAAAACACATTTTCACTACCTTGTTAAAATGTGCCCGCCGACCAACATCAGGTTTATGCTCTATTGGCGTTAAAACTACAACGCTTGAATCCACCTTAGGCCGTGGCATAAATGAGGTATGGTCAACTTGCAAGGCCAGTTCAACATGCATCCGCGTTTGAGTTGCAATAGTAAGCGGGCCATAAGCTTTGCTGCCTGTTTTTGCTTCTAAACGTTCAGCGACTTCCTTTTGCATCATCAAGGTTAAACTGGCAAAACGCAGATCAGATTCTGCCAAAGCAAAGATAATTGGCGTTGTAATGTAATAAGGCAAATTGGCAACTACTTTAATCGGCTGACTAAAATCAAAGAAAGCACCAATATCCTTTTTAAAATCAGCCTGCAAAACATCTTTAAGCAGCAAATGGAAACGCTGGTCAAGTGGCTGATCTCCTATTTTGGCTGGCAATTCGTTTTGCAAAATTTTAGGCAAACTATCATCAACTTCATAAGCGAATACTTTGGCACCATGAAGCAAAAGCTGCTCAGTCAATGAACCGATTCCGGGACCAATTTCAATTACTTGGTCTCCTTCTTGAATATCAGCGGCATTGACAATTCCTAAAATTGCATTTTGATCAACTAAGAAATTTTGTCCTAAATTCTTCTTTGCTTTAACAAAGTAGCGATTAATAATTGCCTGCGTTCTAACCGGTGACCCGATCGGAATTCGATTAGTCATTCTTAGCCTCCTCGACTGCATGCTTCAATTCCGTATAGCCAATGCCAAAAGTATTCAAGCGCTGATAAAAAGTCTTAGCATTGCCGTAGCCGATGCTTAAAACCGCGCCTACTTTTTCGCGCAAGTGCTTAGAGCCACTTCCGGCAGCCAAGCCTAATTCACGATAACGTGGAAAGGTCAGGTCACTCTTAGTTTCTTCGACTTCGTGTAAATCACCTAAAGCACGCTCTAATGCTTCTTTTGAAGCATGCTCAACCCCAAGACTGTTGCCTCGTTTTTGCGGCTCGCCTTCCTTACGCGTGATAAAAGCTTGCTTAGCAGTTGGGACTGCTTTGGTTACAATTCGCCGAATGCGTTCGCCATTAAAGTCTGGATCAGTAAATACGATGATCTCACGACTTTGACTTAATTTTTTCAATTCGGCCAATACTTCATCGGAGACAGCCGAACCGTTCGTTTCTACTGTTTCAATTCCCGGGAAAAATTGTTTCAAGCGGATCGTATCGTCTTTTCCCTCAACGACAACAACCGCATTAAATTTCTTTTTATTTAAGATCATAAACTCTCACAGTATTTGCATATGTAGCTTTAGCTACTTCATCTAGAGTAATTCCTTTTAACTTGGCAATTGTTTCGGCCACGTAACGCACATAACCCGTTTCGTTTTGATGGCCACGATATGGCTTGGGCGTTAAGTATGGCGCATCTGTTTCAATCAAAAAGCGATCCATTGGAACAGACTTGGCCGATTCGTGAACTTCTGTTGCTTTAGTAAATGAAACGACACCTGAATAAGAGAAGTAGACGTTCAATTTCAAAAATCGATTCAGCCAATCTACGCCACCATTAAAGCTGTGCAATATTGCACCATATTCAAGATTGCTGTTTTTCAAAATGTTATAGCAATCTTCAAAAGCATCTCTGGTGTGAATATTAACCGGCATTTTTAATTCATGAGCAATTTCAATTTGACGTGCAAAAACTCCCCTTTGCACATCGCGTGGCGATTCATCCCAATAATAGTCAAGGCCTACTTCGCCTAAAGCTACAACCTTAGGCATTTGCAACTGCTCAATCAATTCATCTTCTGCTTTTTGATCAAAATCCTTCGCCACATCGGGACAATAGCCAACCATTGCATAAACTTCATCAAAACGGTCTGCTAAATCAATTGCTCGCTGATTGAAATCTGGATCCTGTCCCGCACAAATAACTTTGGTTACGCCCAAAGCTTTTGCTCGTTCAAGGTAATATTCTTCTTTTCCGCGAAAAGGTTCATCATTTAAATGCGTATGGTTGTCAATAAGTTCCATTAGCCTAATTCAGCTCCAACAGCATGTTCATCCCCAACAAGGGCCAACTTGATTTCGCCGTTCTTTTCACTAGACAAAAGCATACCTTGGCTTTCATGACCAAGCATCTTGCGTGGCTTCAAGTTAGTAACGGCCAAAACCTTCTTATCCAAAAGTTCACTTGCATCTGGATAGAATTTGCGAATGCCGCTCAAAATTTGTCTTTCTTGGCCATCGCCAAAGTCGAGCTTGAACAAGAGAAGCTTGCTTGAGCCTTGAACTGGTTCAACTGACAAGATCTTGCCGACTTGAATTTTAACCTTGTTAAAGTCGTCAATGGTAATTTGCTTACCTTCTTTTTGCTCGCTTCTGGTTTGCTTCTTTGGCTTAGCCTTCTTCATTTGTTCTTTGATGTATTTCACTTCAATATCATTCTTAAGTCTTGGGAAGATTGGCGTTGGTTTTTCTGTTACCTTGACATTCCAGTCAAAGCCAGCAAATTCAAGTTTCTTTTCTTCCGCATTATTCCAGTCAAGACCAAGCTGCTTAAACATTTTAAGTGGGCTTTCGGTCATAATTGGTGAAATCAAAATTGCCACAATCCGCAAACTTTCAGCTAAGTTGCTCATTACCCGTGACAATTCTTCCTTCTTGCCCTCTTTGTTCAAAGTCCAAGGAGTGGTTTCATCAATGTACTTGTTGGCACGAGAAATCAATTTCCAAATTGCATCCAAAGCTTGGGAGAAGTGCAAAGCATCCATTTGCTTTTGGTATTCGGCAATTGTTTCTTTAGCAGTTTTAATCAAATCTGTACCTAATTCATCTTGGTCGCTAGCAACAGGTGCTACTTCGCCATCTTGGTATTGATTGATCATGGAAACTGTTCTGTTCAAAAGGTTGCCAAGGTCATTAGCCAAGTCAAAGTTTACTCTTTCAACAAAGTCTTCAGGAGTAAAGATTCCATCTGAACCAAATGGAATTTCACGCATCAAGTAGTAGCGAAGAGCATCAAGGCCGTAACGTTCAACAATCATTTCTGGATAAACGGCGTTGCCCTTGGACTTAGACATCTTGCCGTCTTTCATCAATACCCAGCCGTGGCCAAAAATTTGCTTAGGAAGCGGCAAGCCTAATGCCATCAGCATAATTGGCCAGTAAATGGTGTGGAAACGGACAATTTCCTTACCTACCAAATGAACATCTGCAGGCCAGTATTTCCTAAAGAGTGAATCATCATATGAGCCATAACCTAATGCCGTAATATAGTTGGACAAAGCATCGATCCAAACATAAACAACGTGCTTTGGATCGCTTGGAACTGGAATTCCCCAGTCAACAGTCGTCCGCGTTACAGAAAGGTCTTCCAAACCTGGCTTGATGAAGTTGTTGATCATTTCTTTTTCACGTGAGTGAGGCAAAATGAAATCTGGATGGTCCTTATAGTATTGAACCAATCTGTCGGCATACTTGCTCATCTTGAAGAAGTATGAAGGTTCCCTAACCAATTGAACTTCGTGACCTGATGGTGCTTTACCACCGATAACATTGCCGTCATCATCTTTGTAAACTTCGGCAAGCTGCGATTCAGTGAAGTATTCTTCATCTTCAACTGAGTACCAGCCAGTGTATTCGCCAAGATAGATATCGCCTTGCTTTAATAATTTTTCAAAAATCTTTTGTACAGCTTTAACGTGTTGTGGATCAGTCGTCCGGATAAATTTGTCATAGGAAATATCCAGCATCTTCCACAACTTCTTGTATGAAGCTGCCATTTTATCAACAAATTCTTGAGGCTTAATGCCTTGTTTTTCAGCTTTTTGTTCAATCTTTAAACCGTGCTCGTCAGTTCCAGTTAAGAAGAAGGTATCATAACCTTGAGCACGCTTGTAACGGGCCATTGAATCAGCCGCAATTGTCGTATATGCATTACCGATTGTTAACTTACCAGATGGGTAATAAATTGGGGTTGTAATATAAAAAGTCTTTTTATCAGCCATACTTTTTGATACTCCTTAAATGAAAATAATCTTACATACAATAATACACCATCAAAAAAGGAATTCCTTACTAGGAGTCCCCTTTTTTAGTGTTAAATTAAAAATTTCTTGTGCTTTAAGTAAATTAATTTGATCAAGCTGGTCAATAGCAGATAAAAAATCATTAGGGCAAAAACCAAAATGAGATATTCGCTTGGCAAAGCCGTAAATTGCAATATTTGACCAGTAGCCGTATATGGTATTGCCGTCCCAATAATGCCGGCAACAAAGCTGACCATGATAACCGCGCTAGTCGCATGCTGCTTAATAAATGGCAGATGTCGATCACGCAAAGCACGGATTGCCATTTCCTGTACCCACAGATTTTCAATAAACCAACCAGTTCGGAAAATTGAAACAAAGAGTGTCTGGCTGCCCGCACTGAGATGCGGACAAATAATAAAGAACAAGAAGCCAAAACTAATGATATTTGTAATCGCTGAAGCGGGACCAAACCAAAACATGAATTCAGGCAAGTTTTTAAACGACCATCTGCGAGGCGTTTGCAAGTAGTACCGCGGCATTTTATCAAACGGGATTGCGAGACAGCTTAGACCAAAGATAAAGTTCAAAACCACTAGTTGCAGCGGCAGCATCGGCAAAAATGGCAGAACAATCGAAGCAAATAGAATCATCGCGGCAATTACTATAATCGTGCCCAAATTATTATTTCCACCGAGTGGGAAAATATTTTTAAGCAATAAAACCACAATCAGCAGCAATAAAACGATGGTAAAAGGAGTAATAAATGCTTCGAGCAAGAAATGCATTTTTGATTCCTTGGCCCTGTTTTCTAATTCATTAGAACCGTATTATTTGCGGTTGATTAAAGCTTGTTTAGTCGATAAGCCTTCTGCACTTGCGTGAAGCCTCGCCAAAGTGCCGACACGAGTTTCTCGTGCTATTTGCTTAACCCACTATAAATCAACGTCATTTAGCTTCTTTTTATCCGTTGTCTTTAGCATAAGCCCTCCCCAGCTTCTTCGTTTTATGCAAACAAACCAAAAAGGCCACCTGCAATTTCTGCAGGTGGTCTTCATGCCAAACAAGGCTTTTTGTACTCGTCGTTCAGTTTTAACACTACGTGACGTAAGCACATGCTAGCTATCTGAATCTCGCCTTAAGTCGACGACACCTATTTAACCCGTTGGCATCTCTAGATGTTTCCGGGCGATAGCGTGTGTTCACGTAGGAGTCTCACCTAACAGTTTATTTGCTAACTTATTTCATTCCTTGAGTAGTTTAATACTTAAAAGCAGCCAACGTCAAATCTTGATTAGTTATTATGACTATTTTTTCTGCGAATTTGTCTAAAGAAATACATCAAGACCCCGATCAAAATGACCACAGCCAAAGCAATCGGCAAAGCTACCCGATTAGGGTGATCAATCTTATTCTGTTCCGCAGTCGATAAATCATATTTATCCCGTGAATATTGATACTGATAATCAATTCTGGTCGTGCAGGCTCTGAAGACAAAACGCAAGCCTTTATTAAAAGTGGCTGAATTGGTGCTGCGCAAATCTTTGGCAGCTGCGCGAATAATATTCAGTCGTGTTTCGGCAGTAAATGCGCTATGCAAATCTTTAGAAGAATAAATCTGAACTTTTTTCTTCTTGCCCTTAACGCCAACTACGATATAAACCGTCCGCTTCATTTCGCTCAAATGAGCTTGCGTCAACTTGTTCAACCGTTTAACCGTTACTACAGCAACTTGTGGCTGTTCTTTAGTTTGCAAATAGCGGTTGTTCTTAGCCTCAATTAACTTTTGCGTCTTAGAGTTAATTACATGTGCTGCATCATCGATATTCGGCTGGACAAAAGCGGTTGTTGTCACAAAGCCGATTGCCAGCAGCAATAGCATAAATAATTTAGTAATTTTCGTCTTCTTCAAGTTTATGCTCCAAGCTTTCAACGTATTTTCGATTAATTTTAATCTGCTCATATGGCACCCCACAATCTTGTAAGAGCTTCATTGCCAGCGGATTATCACGATAGTTGAAATAATAGTTTATCCGTTTAACACCCGCTTGAACTAGAGCCTTAGTGCAATTATAGCAAGGAAAATGAGTAACATAGATCTCTGTTCCATCAGTTGAAACGCCATTTTTGGCACATTGAATCAGGGAATTCATCTCTGAGTGAATCGTTCTGACACAATGACCATCAACCATCTGGTGCCCAACATCATCGCAGTGCGGTTGTCTGGATATTGAACCATTGTAGCCGGTTCCGATAATCCGATTGTCTCTTACTAAAACACTGCCGACCAAAGCCCGATTACAGGTAGAGCGTTGGGCAATTACTAATGCCTGCATCATAAAGTATTGTTTCCAAGGAATTCGATCGCGCATTTTTAAGCCTTCTTACTTATCAAAGTGACCAAAATAATTCAAACCAATAGCATCTCTAACTTCTTGAAGAGTTTGGTTGGCTTTCACGTTTGCTTTCTTTGAGCCTTCAACCAGCATTTCGTAAACAGCATCTGTATCTTGGGCATATTTAGCTCTTCGTTCACGAATTGGTTCTAGTTCATTTTCCAAAACCTTATTCAAATAACGCTTAATCTTTACGTCACCAAGGCCGCCTTTTTGATACTCTTCCTTAAGTTCTGCCACTTTGTCCTTGTCTGGATCAAAAACATCAAGATAAGTAAAGACAGTATTGCCTTCAACTTTTCCTGGATCTTCAACGTGAATGTGGTTAGGATCAGTGTACATTGACATTACTTTCTTTTGGACAGTCTTAGCATCATCTGACAAGTAAATGCAGTTGCCAAGCGACTTAGACATCTTTGCATTGCCATCAAGGCCCGGAAGACGGCCTGAACCTTTAGGTGGGAAGAAGCCTTTAGGTTCAACCAATACATCGCAGTCGTATACACGATTAAAAGTCCGCACAATTTCACGAGCTTGCTCGATCATTGGTTCCTGGTCGTCGCCTACTGGAACTAAAGTAGCCTTAAAGGCAGTGATATCGGCAGCTTGTGAAACTGGATAGTTCAAGAAACCAACAGGAATTGAGTCATTGAAGCCTTTTTGCTTAATTTCTGTTTTAACAGTTGGGTTTCTTTCCAAACGCGATACAGTTACCAAATCCATGTAATAAGCCGTTAATTCAAATAAAGCTGGGATTTGTGATTGAACAAAAATCGTTGATTTTTTCGGATCAAGGCCAACAGCTAAATAATCCAAAGCGACTTGAATCAATGAATTTTGAATTTTTTCTGGATCACGAGCATTATCAGTCAAAGCTTGCGTATCAGCAATCATAATGTAAGGATCATATTTGCCTTCATTTTGAAGCTTAACTCTGTTTTTCAATGAACCGATGTAGTGACCGATGTGAAGTTTGCCTGTTGGGCGATCACCTGTAAGAAAAATTTCTTTGGCCATAATTTTTTCTCTTTCTATTATTAATTTGCGTTAATCTTTTATCCTTATTACGCTCAATTTTACCAAAAATCAAGCTATTATTAAACTCTCCTTAAATCAGTTACAATATTAGAGGAGGTGGAGCACATGTGTCATCAATTTCGCTTGCCCGCTTTATATGAGATTTCGCAGTACTTAAAGCATGATTTGAACTTGCCACTGGTTAAGCCCACTTTTAACAGTGAGGCTGGCGATATTTTCCCTGGAAAAACCGCACCTGTTTTGCTTTATCAAAATAATCAGCTACAGCTTGCGCAAAAAACGTGGGGCTATCCAAGTCCCAAGGATAATAAACCGTTATTCAACGCACGAATCGAGCGCTTTTATGAAGCTAAGCCTTCCATGTGGGACAAATCTTTTGCCCGGCAGCGCTGCATTATCATCACCAGTGAATTTTTTGAATACAGTAAAAAAACGTATTCCGCCGGTAATAAAAAATATCACGAATCCTTTAGTTTTTCAGATCGGGAGCATCCCCTAACCCTTATTGCGGGAATCTACGATCAAAATCATTTTGCAATGGTCACCACTGAACCTAATCAGGAAATGGCACCAATTCATAATCGAATGCCACTAGTAATCAAGCCGGAAGAATTGCGCCATTGGCTATTTCAGAATTTTACCGATTTAATCAATCGCCAAAATTTCAAACTGCAGGTTAAACAACTGCCTCATAAAAATTAATTTGGCTCCCCGCTCTAATCATGATAAAATATGGGAGTAACGCGGATATAGTTAAATGGTAGAACGTCAGCTTCCCAAGCTGAAGATGCGGGTTCGATTCACGCTATCCGCTTAAAAGAAAAAAGTGTTTAGGGAAAAATCCTAAACACTTTTTTGTTGCTCTAAGTCATAACTACAATGAGCAAACCACTTAAAATTGACAAATACATTGGCATCCATAAAGCTTGCGTATATAAGTAAGACCAGGCAAAAATTGCGCCGAACATAACATCAATTGCTAAGAGCGGCCAAGACAATTGGAAGTTAAGAATACTGAAAATTATACCTGAAGTAATGATTCCCGCAATTGCCGCTAATTTGGTGTTTTGTCTAAACAAATAATTAAATAAAAAGCCGGTTGCCAAATATTCTTGCAAGATCGGCAAAACTAAACCATTGGCTACTATCAAAAACCAAAACATTGGTATGCTTTCATGCTTTAAATAGATAATTTGAAAACCATACCAGCTGATCTTGTTGTATGCCTGCAAATACATCACCATAATGCGCAAGGCTGTTACTAACAGCGTCAATCCAATTGTAAGACCTATATCGCCTAAAAACGGCAATGAATGCTGGCGCTTGAAAAAGCGCTGTTCACGGTTAAAACGATAAATGTAAAACAAGCCAACCATCACTGTAATTAAGCCAAATAGGATTAGGTCCCATATTCTAATCGGTGAATTATTGGTAACTAGTTTAACTACACCGCCCACCATCAAATAGCCAACAGTATAAACGATATAGCGAATCAAGTTACCCTCTCTTGATTCAGGCGTATTCAAAATTTTCACTCCAATATTCTGCTAATGTATTTATGTGTATCTAAAGCAGATATTATAGCAAAAAATCTTTCTTTTATAAATTAAAGAAAGTACAATTTCGTAAATTTAACATTTTATTGTCACATTATTAATATCATCAATTGCGACTTTTTGACCTGAAATAATAATTAATTGCTCCTGATATCCTTCTACAAAGCCGCAAATATCGGCATTCAATTTACCATCATCATCGAGTTCTTTTAACTGAACCTGCACGTAATAGTGGTCGCTGAACGCCTTAAAAAGCAACTGACTAATTTCATCTTCATTCATGCTGGGCTTTTTTTGATAAACAATTGCCCGCTTAGCCTTATCCTTATTGATTTTCAAAGTGTGGTCGCTAAGAAAAAAGCCGGCCCACTTTTTCATGCCACGATCCTGATAATTTTTAAAAAATTGCTCTACTTTACGATCAAAATCATTCATAGGCATTGCCACCGTTATGGCCGCCAACTAAAGAACTGCGTTGAATTGCCGTTGCACCTTTCAATAAACTGGAAGCTTTAACCAAACTGGCAAAACCATAGCGCTTGCGAATCTGATCAATCGTTAAATCAAAATTGCGTCTTTTAATTTGCTGCGCCGGCGTCATGAAAAAGTTCAATTGCTGTTCAGTATCTGGATCCAAATGACTATAGTCGACGCCTAATACGCGGACTGCTTCACCATGCCATTTTTTACGAAAAAGCGCCAGCAATTCATGTACCAATTCACTGTTATCACTCGTTGGCGTGATCTTTTGCTGAATATTAAAACCGCCGCCGCGATGATCGCCATGCTCGCGCTCTTCAAAGGAATAACCCACAAATAAGCCAACCCGGCCGGCCTTTAGTCCATGTGCACGAATCCTGGCAGCTACCTGCTCGCCGATTTCTCTGATGACAATTTCAATTTCACGTTGGTCAAAATAATCTCTTGTCAGCACTTGGGAGTTGCCATAGCTTTTACTTACCGGAAAATACTTCTGACTAATAATGCTGCGGTCAACGCCCCAGCTCATTGCAAATAATTGCTCACCGATAACACCGAATTCACGCTTCAAAATCTCCGGATCGCTGTGAGCCAATTGATACATATTATTGATGCCAATGCGGCGCAAATGGTTAGCAGTTCTGGTGTTGATGCCCCATACATCTTCTAAGTTAGGGATTTTCCAAATTGTATCCGGAACGTCAATGTAGTGCCAATAATCAATCATTGAGGTCCGATGCTTAGCTGAAATATCCATTGCTAGTTTAGCCAAAAGCGGATTTTCTCCGATTCCGCAAGTAGTATAAAGACCAAGCGTATCATGAATATCTTTTTGAATTTTATGGCCCACATAATACGGATCATCCCCGAATAAACGCCAAGACTTCGTCATATCAATCATACTCTCGTCGATTGAATAAACATGGATATCGTCTTCTGCGGCGTATTTGCGAAAAATATCCAGTACTTGCATGCTGCGTTTAATGTATAAATTCATGTGTGGTTCAACCAGCATTAATTTATCTTTTCCAGCTTTAAATGCTGCTTTGGGAATATCACGCGCCCGCATAACATTCGAAAGACCATATTTTTTCTTAGCAAGCGGCGAGGCAGCCATAATTAGTCCTGATCCAAAACTAGAATGAGGCTGATGTGACATTACCGCCAGCACTGCTTTTATCGGATTAATCCCCATGCGCAAAGCTTCGCAGCTGGCAAAAAAGGACTTGTTATCAATCATAAAAATTAAACGATGCGGCTCATAGCGATAGTCATACATCAATCTCAGCTCTTTTCTTCAAACACTTGTTCGATAGTTATATTATACGAACAGACGTTTGAAAAAGCAACAAAAAAATAGGAGGCTACTTTACCTCCACAATTGTTACGGAATAGTCTCCAGCTGGCGCTGAAACCGTAACAGTGCTGCCGGCCTGCTGCTTCATAATTGCCTGCCCTAATGGCGAATCAAAGGCAGTCTTTCCTTTTGCTAAATCTGCCTCCATCCGACCAACAATTTGATATTCTTCTGTTTTTTCATCATCGTCGAATTTCAAAACGACGGTTGAACCCATGTTGACCTTACCATAGTTCTTGGCTTCAATTACTTCAGCGTACTTAAGCTGCTTGCCTAAATAACGCAAGCGACTCTGCAAGTGACCTAAATCACGCTTGGCCTCAGTATATTCAGTATTCTCAGATAAATCACCCATCGATCTGGCCTGTTGCAAAATTTTAATGCGGCGAGGACGATCCTTTTTTAAGCGTGCAATTTCATCTTCAATTTTTTTATACCCTTCTGGAGTCATTTTTTGATAATAAACCATCTTTAAATTAGCTCTTTTCTGTTGTCTATGCTTGATTTTAAAAAATTATCCACAAGGTGTAAAGCTTGTTTAATCAACTTTTTTAAATATTTTTAGCACTATACACTTCAGAGTGCTAAATAGTTGAACAATTAATAAAAGCTGCTACAATAATCAGTGTAAGGAATAAAAGGAAGTTTTGGAATGAAAGGAAGTCTTGAATATGGCAAACGAATTGATGAATCGTCACAACGATATGTTTGATGCAATGAATGATTGGTTTGGTTTTCCAAAGAACCTTTTCGATGATAAAGAAATAAGCGACTTAATGCAAGCCGATGTCGCTGAAAGTGACAAAGATTACGTTGTAAAGATTGACATGCCTGGAATGAATAAATCAGACATCCATTTAAACTACCGTGATGGGATCTTAAGCGTTGATGCTTCAAGAAAATCATTCAAAGATGAAAGTGACAAGAAACGCAATATTATCCACAAAGAAAGAACCGAAGGACATGTTTCTCGTTTATTTAGATTGCCAAATGTAGTTGCAAATCAGATCCATGCAAAGTATGATGATGGTGTATTGACTGTTACTTTGCCGAAGCAAGCTGCTGATAGCAGTGACAGTTCAATTAAAATTGATTAGTTTATAGAATATTTCAAGAAGTCCTTATAAATTAACAATTTACATAATTCTCTAAGGAAAGTGGATTCAGTAAAGTGAGTCCACTTTTCTTTTAC
>NZ_ADNY01000028.1 GCF_000178475.1 Lactobacillus amylolyticus DSM 11664
ATAATAAAAAAGACGATGATTATTTTTAAGTCATCGTCTTTTTTATCTGATTAAGTTAAGTTCTTCATCAACCTGATTATGCTTTTTATCATACTGTGTCAACAACGCATATAATGCACCATAAAGATTGGCACTATTTCTGAACTTTGCTTGCACAACCTTAGGCCGGGTAAATGTTTTGCTCAAGACTGGATTGGCCAACATCAATTTATCATATTGGCGATTTATCTCACGAATTAAAATCATCTCAGCACTTACCCCACCGCCAATTGCTACCTTTTCAACATCAATAACGGCTTGCAAATCCATGATTAACTGTGCAACTTGATAGCAATAATTTTCAAAAATTTCTACAGCTTGAGGATTTCCATGAATGATTTCTTCAAAAACGCGTTTGCCATCTTTTTTATCAGGTAAATCAAGGGTGGTAGCGATTTGCTCAATCATTTTTACAGCAGAACAGGTATTGCCAATAATAGTGTTTTGCCCGCTTCCACTGCTTCTGAAATGATCTAAAACAAAACTAATCTCTCCGGCTTGGAAATGACTGCCACGAATCAAATGATGATCTAAAATAATTCCACCGCCTACCATCGTTCCTAAAACGATCACAGCACTGTTTGAAACATCATTTAGTGATCCTTAACCATAGTTCCGCCAAAGCTGCTGATTTGCCGTCATTTTCCACTCCTACAAGGATATGATATTTATTTTCAAGTATTTTCTTAATAGTTGCGCCATTGAGAAAAGGAAGAGCGCCACCAAAATAGACCGTCCCAGTTCGTACATCTACTTTTCCTGGTACACTGACTGCTATTCCCTTAATTCTTTTTAAATTAAGCCGAATTATTTTGTCTAGAATCTGATAAAATTCATCCAAGCAATGACAATTTGATGGCACTTTATCATTGAACAGCAGGATGCCAGAATGATCTAAAATACCATACTTTATATTGGTCCCACCAACATCAATTGCTAAATAATCCGTTTTCATGAAAATCACGATCATTTCTTTTACTATCTAATGACTGTTTCAGCTTCATTATATTATAAAAAATAAGCTCCAACTGCTTTTGCAGAAGGAGCTTATTTTTATTTTTTCCTACGAGTGAAACGCTGTTTTAATCCCTGCCATAAAGAAAGAGATTTTCGCATATGACTTGCCGGAACGTACTTTCTAATTGCACGTAGAGACTTTTTAGGATCTTTTGTAGCAAAAATAAAGTTTCCATTCTGTCTCGTTCTGATCTCAAATCTTGGAATATATTTACCATGGAAATGGACATCAGCAACTACATAAGTTACTTCATCCCAAGGAATTTGAACGAAGTCACCAACATTACGCTCATTATAAAATTCAAAAGCTTTATCGCCGATCATAACTTTTCCGTAAGACGGAATACCTCTAAACCAGGTAGCTTCGACAGCTAGATCGACTTTCGTATTGATTGATTTAACCATTTTAGATTAAAGAATTCCCCATACGTGGAAGAGAACACCGATAACGAAGATACCAATGATGATCCAGATTGGTGAAACTTTCTTCTTTAACAACCACATGCAGAGGAAGGTTAAAAGAAGACCAGCTAAACCAGGAATCAATGAATCCAAGTTATCTTGCAAAGTAGTAGTCTTAGTCTTAGTTAATGACATACCTTTGCCCATGTTCCATTGAAGCAAAGCTTGTTGGATACCTTTACCACCGGCAGGAAGCTTGTCCCATTCGATGTAACCACCCTTTTGAATAGGGGTTTGAGAAATGATTGGAGTAAATTTAATATTTACCCAACGTTCAATTAAAGCACCCAAAACGAACATACCCATCATGGAAGCTCCACGAGTTACCTTTTGAAGCAAACCACCTGACATGTCGCTGGTAATAGCAGAACCAGCCTTGTAACCAAATTCTTGTGTGTACCATAAGAATGCAAGTCTGATTAAGTTCCAAAGTAAGAAGAACAAGATAGGACCAAGGACATTACCATTCACGGCCATTGATGCACCTAAAGCACCAAGAATTGGACGAACAGTGTACCAGAATACAGGGTCACCAACACCGGCTAAAGGTCCCATCATACCAACCTTAACACCTTGAATAGCTTCATCTTCAACTGGAGCACCATTGGCTTTATCCTCTTCCAAAGCCAAGGTAACACCAAGAATTGGTGATGCTAAATATGGGTGAGTGTTAAAGAATACCAAGTGTCTTTGCAAAGCAGCAACTAAATCCTTCTTATTTGGATATAACTTTCTAAGTGCTGGGATCATTGAGTAGACCCAACCACCGTTCTGCATTCTTTCATAGTTCCATGAACCTTGAAGGAACTGTGAGTGCAACATAACATTAAAGCGATCACGCTTAGTTAATTTAATTTTCTTATCAGCCATTATAAAAATCCTCCTCTAAGCGTCTTTTTAATAGTCATCAATAATATCGCCGAGTGGATCACCGGTGTCATCGCTGCCAGAGTTAGAACCACCTTTGCCACCCTTTGATTCAAGTGCTAAGTACATCAAAGCAAGTGACAAGCCGATAGCACCAAGGGCAATCAAAGTTAAGTCTTTAACTGCGGCTAATGCAAAACCGATAGCGAAGAATGGCCATACTTCTTTAGAAGCCATCATGTTAATAACCATTGCATAACCAACGGCTACAACCATACCACCACCGATAGACATACCTTCATTCAACCATTGTGGCATCATTGCAAGCCATGATCTTACGACACTTGAAGGAATAGCTAAAAGAAGTGCAGCTGGGATAGCAATTCTCAAACCTTGCAAACATATAGCAATCCATTGCCATAAGTTGATCATACGCCAGTTGCCTTTCTTAGCTTGTGCGTCCATAATGTGAACGATAGCAGTAGAAATAGTACGTACAATCATAGTTAAGAACAAACCAGCTACGGCCAAAGGAATGGCGACACCTGTAGCAGTACCGATACCCTTTGTTCCTTGTCCACCTTCAACCAAAATGATAGCTGAAGCAACTGAAGCCAAAGCAGCATCTGGTGCAACAGCGGCACCAATGTTTGCCCAACCCAAGGCGATCATTTGTAATGTACCGCCTAACATAACACCTAAAGTTAAGTTACCGGTTACTAAACCGATTAAAGTACATGCAACCAATGGTTGGTGGAATTGCCATTCATCCAAGATACCTTCCATACCAGCAAGAAAGGCAACAACCACTACCAAAATCATTTGTATAGCGTTTAATTCCATTTGTTTTTCTCCTAAATATTATTTCTTTTGTTCATCAAGTAAACTTTGTGCTTTGTTCAAAATAGCGTCCATGTTACCTGGATTATCAGATGGAACCTTACGTACATCGAATTTAACGCCTAACTTTTCAAGTTCGCGGAAAGTATCAACGTCCTTTTGGTTCATTGATAATACGTTGTTGGCGTTTACGTCGCCTTCCTTGTATGCCATTGAACCAACATTAATAGTCTTAAGATCAATGCCACCCTTGATAGCACGTAAAACGTCTTCTGGATTTTCAAACAACAGAAGTGCGTGAGTATTACCAAATCTAGGGTCTTTTGCGATTTCTTCCATCTTCTTTAATGGAACAACGTGAGCTTTAACACCTGCAGGTGCAGCTTCACGAATCATACTCTTACGCAACTCATCTTTAGAAACGCTGTCAGAAACAACAATTACACGATCAGGGTGCAATTGTGGAATCCAACCGGTAGCTACTTGTCCGTGAAGTAAACGTGAGTCAATTCTAGCCAATACAATTTTAATATGACCATCACCGATCACAGTTCCTTCTGGAATAGCTTTCTTTGGAGCTGAGCTCTTGCCTTCTGCCTTTGCTGGTGCAGCTGAACTCTTAGTCATTAAATCACTTGGTTTAGTCTTAATACCATCTTTAGCTGGATCAACAATAGCAGTAGCAATATCATGCGCAGTTGCATTAGCATTGGTCATTCTTTCGGTCAATGCTTGTACTACCATTGGTAAATTCATACCACTTACAATAGCCCATTTGTCGGCATGCTTTTCAAGAAGTCCGTTGGCTTGGTTGAATGGCGTACCGCCCCATAGGTCGACAAGAAACAATACTTCATCTTGGTTATCGAATGAAGCAATTGCTTTTTCCATTTTGCCACGAATGTCATCTGGACCTTCATCAGGTTTCAAAATGACATGAGCAAAGTCGCTTTGTTCACCGAAAAGCATTTGTGCAGATTGTGCAATACCATCGGCGAAACCACCATGGCTGGCTAAAACAATTCCTACCATGTTATTTCCTCCTCTAGATCAATCTAATGAATCCGCTTTATATTATACAAGATTTACAAGGGGTATTACAACGCTTTCATGAAAATTATTTAGTTTTTATAAAATTTATTAATGTTTTGTTA
>NZ_ADNY01000027.1 GCF_000178475.1 Lactobacillus amylolyticus DSM 11664
ATTTGTCTTACTTGAGACTATTGCTTTCAAGCAATTCAGCACGTTGAGCCAAGTTAGCGTATAACTTGTTGTCGCTGACTGAGATGCCTTCAATTTCACGTCCAGTAGTAAATGTGTATGACTTCTTGATAGTACCATCAGTGCCTAAACGAACGATCAAATCGTTAAAAGCAATGTAGAAGTTATTGTTAGTAGAATCATAAGTAAAGCCTTGAACTGGTTCGTTATTGCCTACAAAAGTGCTACTGGTTGCACCAACAATAGTTGGGTTCCAGTTATCACCGGTACGGTCAAATCTCCAGTATTCATAACGATCTTTAGTTGGATCGTAGTAAAGGCCATACATCAAGTAATCATTAACGATAACGGCATTCTTGAAGTAGCGTGGTGATGCGCTGCTGCCATTCCAGCATTTAATGGTCCAGATCTTGTGGATAGTTAAATCAGTCTTGTTAAGTTGAATGATTTCTTCAGAAGCAGCGGAGCCAACTTTAGTATTGTCATTAGCCAATAAGTAAACATACTTAGAACTTGAACCCATTGATTGACCGTGGCCAATTGGAACATATGGACTTACCTTAATGTTCTTAACGTAAGTATTAAATTTGCTTTGTGACATGGTTAATAAATATTGTGGGTTGTATGGATTTACAAGTTTGTTCAAGTTGTAGCCAACGACGTGACCAGAAGTCAAGTTGATGTGACTTAATAAACTAGTGTATGCCCAGCCATCTGAAACAGTAACCCCTTCTGGAATATGACCTACACGGTTGATATTACCATCACGAGTAGTATCAGTCTTAACGCTTAAGAAGACGGGTTGATATAATCTAGTAGTTAAAGTCATATCATCACTGGTCAAGCTGTGGGTCTTAGTTTCTGCGGTGAAATCTGTTGGACTTAAGTAGTTCAAAGATGCACCATAGTGGCTAACCCAACTGGGTAACTTGTTGGTACCTGTCTTAGCTGTAACCTTATCAGCATCAGCAATACCTTCAGAAGTAGTCTTTCTAACTGTTACAGTTGAAGTTGCTGAACCTGATCCATAAGAATATGTAACTTTGGTAGTACCAGCAGTACCACAATCAATGGTATCTTTTGAAACTGTTACTTCAGTATTGTCAACAACAGTACCAGTGCTATCGGTTGCATAGCTAATTGCGTCTCTAGTATTGAAACTATAATTTGGATTGTTTACCAAAGAAACTGTCTTAGGAACAGAAATCTTGTTTCGAGCAAAGTAACGTTGGTTTACCCAACCTACACGACGACCATCGACATAAATCAACCAATAAGTATACTTGCTGGTTTTAATGCTTTGGTTTGATTGAATGTGGTTATAACGGAAATTAATTGCGTCTGCCACTTTGGTAGAAACCTTACCGTTACGAACATTTTTCCACACCGTGTAGTTTTTGCTACCGGCGACCTTGGTCATTAATTGATAACTAGTTACTGTTTGAGCGGCCTTTTTCGTTGTATCTGTTTTTTTGCTAATAGTGGCTTCATCAGTAGAAGCAGCATTTACACCATTGGCAAAACCAAATAAGCCAACACCAAACAACGCAACTGAACCTACGGCTAAAAATTTCTTATAGTTCAAATTGTTTCCTCCATTACCTAAATACCCAGATAATGCTATTGTAATATAAAAGTGCTGAAATAAAAAATACAAAATCAATACACTTTGTTTGACAGTCATGTGCGTAAGTGATTTAATTAGCACTGTACTTGAAAGAGTGCTAATGATTTTTGAGGAGGCAAATATATGCTTGTACCTACAGTTATTGAACAAACTGCGCGTGGTGAACGTGCTTATGACATTTACTCACGCCTATTAAAAGACAGAATTATTATGCTTCATGGCGAAATCAATGACCAAATGGCCAATTCAATTATCGCCCAATTATTATTTCTTGACGCACAAGACAATACAAAAGATATTTCACTTTACATCAATTCTCCAGGTGGTGTTATCACTTCTGGTCTTGCAATTATGGATACAATGAACTTTATTAAGTCAGATGTTTCAACAATTGCAATTGGGCTGGCTGCTTCAATGGCTTCAATCCTTTTGACCAGCGGTACTAAAGGCAAGCGTTTTGCTTTACCTAACTCTACTGTTTTGATTCACCAACCATTGGGTGGTGCTCAAGGTCAACAGACTGATATTCAAATCGCAGCTAATGAAATTTTGAAGAGCCGTAAGAAGATCAACAAAATTTTGCACGAAACTACTGGTCAACCTTTGGACAAGATTCAAAAGGATACCGAACGTGACAACTACTTAACTGCTGAAGAAGCTAAGGAATATGGCTTGATCGATGAGATTATGGTCAACAAGAAGAAGAAGTAATAGTTCTGCTAGTTAAAGCAAAAGACGAAGGAAAAATTTCTTTCGTCTTTTTTTAGTCTCTTAAATTATCAGCAATTTCATGCAAACGTTTAAAGCGATGGTTAACGCCTGATTTTGAAATTGGGCCATCCGGTACTTGTTCAGCTACCTCTTTTAAGGAAAGTTCTGGATGTGTCAAACGGAATCTAGCCAAATTCTGCAACTTTTCAGGAAGACTATTAATGCCCTTTTTCTCATCGATCAGTTGAATATCTTCTACCTGCTTTGCAGCTGCTGTTGCTGTTTTTTTCAAATTAGCGGTATCGCAATTTACCAATCGATTAACTGAATTGCGCATATCACGCATAATTCTCAAATCTTCAAAAGACAGCATTGCATTCAATGCCCCAACAATATGCAAAAAGTCTCCGATCTTTTCAGCTTCCTTTAAATAAACAATGTAGCCACTGCGCCGCTTGGTTGTCTTTGCATTTAAGTAAAAATACTTATTCATCAGCTTAGCCAGATCTTCGTTATGGTCTTCATAAGTAGAATAAATTTCCAAATGATAGCGACTGGTTTCCGGATTGTTTACGCTGCCACCGGCCAAAAAGGCACCTCGCAAATAAGACATTGCTCCTTCGTGGGAATTCATAATTCGTTCGGGTACACGGGTAATCAAGCCCTTTTCTGGATCCCAAATCTGCAATGCTTCCAAAATATCGTTTACTTTTTGCTGCAGCCGAACCAGATATTGATTATTCTTCTTTAATTTCATCTTACGGGAAACGATCAATAGCGGCTCAACACCAAAAGCAACTTTAATTAAAGTAAAAACTCTTCTAGCAATGGCTGGATTTTCAGTTGTAATATCTAGACTAAATTGGTGATCGTGAAGATTTAAAACCCCGTTCATTCGCAAAAAAGCAGCTAACTCGGCTTTAGCGTGTTCCGGATGCACCTCCAAAGAAGTTAGCTCTTTTTTCACATCGCTAGCATAACTAGCCATTATCTTCATCCATACGCTTTCTTGACATCGCTTCGAAAGCTAAATTGATAATTTCTTTACCAACCTTATGTCCGTCATGGAAGACCAACCCATGGCGCTGATCAATAAAGTCGTCCGTAATTACTCGGCATTCTTGTTCTCTTAAACCTTTAAAATCATTTCTTACAGGTTCAAGGTATTCATCATAATCTTCTGGGTGGAATTTGCTCATATCGATTTTAGCGCCATTAACCAATGCCGTATTGATATAATGTCCGCCCAAATGCTCATTAATAACCCGTACGTGGTCGGCATCACTAAAGTGATCAGTTTCACCACGCTGAGTCATAATGTTGCAAATATAAATTACTTCAGCTCTGGTTTCGCGAACTGCTTGACCTAAGTTTGAAATCATCAAGTTAGGCAAAATCGAAGTAAATAAGCTTCCTGGGCCAAGTACAACGGCATCAGCCTGCATAATAGCTGCTAAAACAGGTAGCACCGCCGTTGGCTGTTCATCATCATCGGTGTCAGTTACCCAAACTCTTTTGATTCTTTTATCTTTTGAAGTAATTTCCGTTTCACCAGATTCTTTAGTCCCGTCAACAAATTCCGCATTTAAAGTCAACGGTTCATTCGAAGCCGGGAAAACGTGCCCATCGACATGCATCATCTTTGATAAACTTTGAACAGCATCGAAGATATTTCCATACATTTCATTCAAAGCAGCAATAATCAAATTACCGATAGCATGACCTGAGAAGAATGAATCCGATGAATCAAATCGATACTGGAAAACATCCTTTTCTTCTTGAGAAATATCACTTAAAGAAACCAAAACGTTTCTAATATCACCAGGTGGAACAACGTTAATAAAGTTGCGGATCGTACCTGAAGAGCCACCATCATCTGATACAGTGACAATCGCGGTGATTTCAGCATTTTGATCTTTTAGAGCATTGAGAATAACTGGCAAGCCTGTACCACCGCCAATAACTACAACACGTGGCCGTCTGCCTTTAATAACTCTAATGATTCTGTTTTCTGCATATGACACTTATGCCACCTACTTTCTTAGATAACGACTTACTTCACGGTGAGTAATATCAACAGGATACTTTTTAGCTAAATCGCGGGCCAATTGTTGAGCAATCGAAACGCTGCGGTGCTGGCCACCAGTACAGCCGATTGCAATTGTCAGCTTTTCCTTGCCTTCTTTAATATAGCCCGGAATCGCAGTATTCAGCAAATCAAGCAGCTTTTTATAAAAGGCCTGTGTTTCTTCCTTATTCATGACGTAATCAAATACGCGCTTATCAAGACCCGTAAATGGTCTTAATTCAGGAATATAGAATGGATTTGGCAAGAACCTGACATCCATCACAATATCAGCATCAATCGGCATCCCATATTTGAAACCAAATGACATAACTTCAATAGAGAATGGCTGACGTTTGCGATCGCTAAATTCACTCAAAAGCTTCTGTTTTAATTCTTTAGTAGAAATTTTGGACGTATCAATAATGTAATTTGATCTATTCTTGATTGGCGTCAAAATTCGTCTTTCTTCTTGAATTCCATCAAGAAGGCGGCCATTGGTGGCTAAAGGTGGAAGCCGTCTTGTTTCTTTATATCTTGCTACCAGAGTATCATCGGAGCAATCTAGAAAGACAATCGTTGCTTGCACATTGCCGTTATCTTCCAGGGAATTGACTTCATTAAGCAAATCATTGTAAAAATCCTTAACACGCAGGTCGATTACAACAGCAACTTTTTTGAAATCATTGGAATTGATAATCAAATCCCAAAAACTGCCCAGCAAAGTCGGTGGCAAATTATCGACGACAAAATATCCCATATCTTCAAGGGCATGGGCAGCAACCGTTTTTCCGGCCCCACTCATCCCGGTCACAATTAATAATTGTTTTTTCTCATCAGCCATAGTGCTCTCTCCTATCCAATTAATTATAGCATGCCGGGTGTTTCTTTTAAATCTTTTCAATAACAAAAAGAGCCTCTCGGCTCCTTTTGTTATTTCTTTAAATTAACGGTGCATCCAAGCAGTTATAATTTCGTTAATACCGAATACCAAAAGCCAAAACGCAACCAACCAGATCAAGCTAAGAGCAGCTAAAACTGGATTCAAAATTAAGACAACAGCGATAATCAAACTTAAAATGTTCATAATTAAGTTGAAAATGAAGTAGCCTGTTGAAAAGTCCTTCAAGTGCCATGAAAAACTGATTCCGACAATTGAATCAACGAAGAACCAAATAGCAAACAGGTAGGCAATTGTTAAGCCGCCGATATCGTATGAACATAAGAATAAAATACCCACGACGATATCAAGAATACCTGAGACTAAAGTTACCCAGCTGCGTGAGAAGAATTGACGGAAGCGTGAGTAGCTAGCAAGCCAAACAAGACCTTGTAAAATTGAAACAATCCCGAATACTAAAACAAAGGCATGCAAACCTTTTTCAGGGTTACGAATAAGCAAAAATGCAACTACGACCATCAAAATACCGGCAATAAATGCACCCCAGTCGAAGCCACGATTATTATCTCTAGAAAAACTATCCATGTTTTATCCTCCTTGTTCTTCATTCTACATCATTCTACACTAATTAGAAAATAATAAAATAATTATTTTGTTTTATTTGACTTCTTAGCTTCTTTTGTCAATTCAGTGTCTCTCTTTAAAACAGGAGCAAGATATTGGCCGGTATAGCTTTCTTTAACTTCTGCTATTTCTTCTGGCGTTCCTGTAGCTACGACCATGCCGCCGCCATCGCCGCCTTCTGGTCCAAGATCAATCAGCCAGTCCGCACACTTAATCACATCTAAGTTGTGTTCAATAATTAAAACGGTGTTTCCTTCATCAACCAAACGTTGGAGAACATTCATCAGGCGTTTTATATCATCTGTATGCAGACCAGTCGTTGGTTCATCCAGAATATAGAAGTTTTTGCCTGTCGACAGTTTTTGCAATTCGGCAGCCAGTTTCATTCTTTGAGCTTCACCACCGGAAAGAGTAGTTGCAGACTGACCAAGTTTTACATAGCCCAGACCTACATCGACAATAGTTTGCAGCTTGCGTTCAATTTTTGGAATGTTCTTGAAAAACTCCGTTGCTTCGTTGATCGTCATGTCTAACACTTGGGCAATATTCTTTTCACGGTAAGTTACTTCGAGCGTTTCAGAGTTATAACGCGTACCATGGCAGACCTCGCAAGGCACATAAACATCCGGTAAAAAGTTCATCTCAATCTTGATAATTCCATCGCCATGACAGGCTTCACATCTACCACCTTTAACATTGAATGAAAAGCGAGCCTTGGTATAGCCGCGCATTTTTGCTTCATTGGTTTGCGCAAACAGCGCTCTAATATCATCGAATACGCTAGTATAAGTTGCTGGATTGCTGCGTGGCGTTCTGCCAATTGGGCTCTGGTCAATATCAATAATTTTTTCGATATTTTTATATCCAGTAATACTCTTAAATTTACCTGGTTTAGTTGAATTATGATTTAGCTTTTGTGCTAGAGCCCGTTTCAAAATCATATTAACCAGAGTTGATTTGCCTGAACCAGAAACACCTGTCACCACGATCAGTTTTCCAAGTGGAAAATCAACATTGATATTTTTTAAATTGTTTTCAGCTGCACTCTTGATTGTGATCTTTTTGCCATTGCCTTTACGGCGTTTAAGCGGAACAGGTACGAACTTTTTGCCAGAAAGATATTGGCCGGTTAAAGAATTAGGATTTTTTTCAACTTCTTGCGGGGTACCAGCAGCCATCACCTTGCCGCCATATATACCAGCACCAGGACCCATATCAACCAAATAATCGGCCTGCCGCATAGTTTCATCATCGTGTTCAACAACAATCAGCGAATTGCCCAAATCCCGCATGCGTTTCAAAGACTTGATCAAACGATCATTGTCACGCTGGTGCAAACCAATTGAAGGTTCATCTAGCACATACATAACGCCGGACAAGTTAGACCCAATTTGGGTGGCTAACCTGATTCGCTGTGCCTCACCACCAGACAAAGTATCAGCAGAACGTGACAAAGTCAGATAATCAAGTCCAACGCTCACCAAGAAGGAAAGACGATCTCTAACCTCTTTCAAGATCGGTCGTGCAATCGTGGTCTTTTGCTCATTTAACTTTAGCTGCTTAAAGAATTTAAGTGCTTTATCGATTGATAAATCTGAGGCTTCAGCAATGTCCTTGCCATCAATCTTTACAGCCAAAGCTTTTTCATTCAAACGCTTGCCATGACAGGTCGCACAGGTTAATTCCGTCATGTATTTGCCCATCGCATCCCGCATGAATTTTGACATTGGGTGGCGATAGCGTCGATCAATATTGACCATGATTCCTTCAAATGGCTGTGTGGTATCATTAACGCCAAAATCGCCTGTTAAATGGAATTTAATGGCCTTTTTTGAACCAAATAAAATTGTTTCTTTTTGGTGTTTGGTTAATTTATTAAACGGCTTATCCATTGGAATTTTCAAAGCTGCACAGGCTTGTTCCAACATGCCGCTATAATATTTGGAATTCTTCCAGGGAATAAGTGCACCCTCTGCCAAAGTTTTGCTTTTATCGGGGATAACTAAATCTTCATCAACTGAAAGTTTCATCCCTAAACCATCACAGGCCGGACAAGCACCGAATGGGGCATTAAATGAAAATAATCGTGGTTCCATTTCACCCACTGTAAAGCCACATTTTGGACAAGCATAGTACTCAGAAAAGTTAAGCATCTTGCCACCAATCACATCAACGTTCATATAGCCATCAGACAAACGCAATGCAGCTTCAACTGAATCAAACAGGCGTGAACGAATGCTTGGCTTAACGATTAAACGATCAACTACGATATCGATTGAGTGGCGCTTGTTTTTTTTAAGAGAAAAATCTTCGCCTATTTCATGCATTTCTCCATCGACAACCACGCGCACATAACCAGCACGTTGAACCCGTTTGAAAACTTCCTTATGCTCACCGCGCTTGTCACGAATGACTGGTGCAAACAATTGAATTTTGCTGCGTTCAGGCAAAGCCATGATGCGGTCGACCATTTGATCCACACTCTGACGCTCGATCACAGTACCATCATTTGGACAAATTGGCGTGCCAACTCTTGCCCACAACAAGCGAAGGTAATCATTGATTTCTGTAACCGTACCAACTGTTGAACGAGGATTATGCGATGTCGTCTTTTGGTTGATGGAAATTGCAGGATTTAAACCATCGATTGAATCAACATCCGGCTTATCCATTTGTCCTAAAAATTGTCGCGCATAGCTCGAAAGAGACTGAACATAACGCCGTCTTCCTTCTGCATATAAGGTATCAAAAGCTAAAGAACTTTTGCCTGAACCAGATAAGCCCGTTACCACAACTAGCTTATTCTTGGGAATTGTTAAATTCACATCTTTAAGATTGTGCTCGCGAGCACCACGAATTACGATTTGATCATTTGCCATTGAATGTCTTCCCTTTTCTCTTAATCGGCTTCTTGACTGATTTTTGCAATTCCATCATTGCGTCCCGCAAATTGGCTGCTTCTTCAAAATCGAGTTTTTTGGCAGCTTCTTGCATTTGTGCTTTGAGACTGTCGATCATCTTTTCTTTTTGCTTCTTTGTTAATTCATCGAAGTTCAAATCAGCAAAGCTATCCGACTTTTTATACTTGTCATCAACTTGCTTGGTCGCTGAAATTGCTTGCCGAATTGGCTTGATAATTGTTTTTGGCGTTATGCCATGTTCTTTATTGAATTCCATCTGAATCTTGCGCCGACGGTTAGTTGCATCGATCGCTTCGCGCATTGAGTCGGTAATTGAATCAGCATACATGATTACTTCACCGTGAGCATTACGAGCAGCCCGACCCATGGTCTGAACTAATGGCCGATATGCTCTTAAGAACCCCTCTTTATCCGCATCCAGAATTGCAACCAACGAAACTTCAGGAACGTCAATTCCTTCACGCAAAAGGTTAATTCCAATCAAAACGTCAAACTTGCCCAGTCGCAAATCGCGTAAAATTTGCATTCGTTCCAGCGTTTTAATATCGGAGTGAAGATAGCGAACCTTTATCCCAAGATCCTTCAAATAATCGGTTAAATCTTCAGCCATCTTTTTAGTAAGCGTAGTTACAAAAACACGCTCATTTCGTTCAATGCGTTTGTTGATTTCACCAACCAAATCATCGATCTGCCCTTCAATTGGGCGAACTTCTACTTTAGGATCCAGCAATCCGGTTGGTCGGATAATTTGTTCAACCTTATGATTGGTCCGTTCTAATTCATAATCTCCGGGTGTAGCGGAGACATATAAAATCTGGTTGACATGTTTTTCAAATTCAGAAAGCTTAAGTGGACGATTATCCAAAGCAGATGGCAAACGGAAACCATAATCAATCAACGTTTTCTTACGATTACGGTCACCATTGTACATCGCTCTTAATTCCGGCATTGTAGCATGGGATTCGTCGATTAAAATCAAAAAGTCATCTGGGAAGAAATCAAGCAAAGTATATGGTGGTTCACCGGCCTTCCGCCCTTCCATATGGCGAGAATAGTTTTCAATACCGTTAGTGTAGCCAACTTCACTCATCATTTCCATATCATAAGTCGTTCGCTGCTTAATCCTTTGCGCTTCAAGCAGCTTGCCTTCGCCTTCGAATTTTTTGACTTGAACGTTCATTTCCTGCGAAATAGCTTGCAATGCACGCCGCATCTGTTCATCGTTGGTCATGAAGTGCGTAGCTGGGAATAATGAAATACTTTCCCGTTCACCAAAAATTTCACCAGTCAGAGAGTCGATTTCGACAATACGATCAATTTCATCACCAAAAAATTCAATCCGATAAGCATGTTTGGAATTACCGGCTGGGAAGACTTCAACAACATCGCCTCGAACGCGGAAACGACCACGTCCAAAGTCGATATCGTTACGATCATATTGAATGTTGACGAGATCCCGCAATAAGACGTTTCGCTCAATCTCATCACCTTCATGCAAAGTCAAAACGCTTCTTGCATATTCCCGTGGATCACCTAATCCATAAATACATGAAACAGAAGCCACGACAATAACATCGTTTCTTTCCATCAAGGCTGAGGTGGCAGCGTGACGAAGCTGATCAATTTCATCATTGATCGCAGAATCTTTTTCAATGTAAGTATCTGACTGCGGAACATAAGCTTCCGGCTGATAATAGTCATAGTAGGATACAAAATATTCAACAGCATTATGCGGAAAAAAGCTCTTAAATTCGCCATATAGTTGTCCAACCAAAGTTTTATTGTGCGATATTACCAAAGTTGGCTTATTTAATTTAGCAATGATATTGGCCATTGTGAAAGTTTTACCCGTTCCCGTGGCACCTTCAAGAATCTGTTCTTTATATCCCTTTTTAAAACCAGCGGTAAGTTTATCAATTGCTTGTTGCTGGTCACCAGCGGGACTGTATTTAGAAACTAGTTCGAATTTGCGATTTTCTTGTCGTTTAATCATTTGCCAAAGACTCCTCGTAAAAAAAGTTGGACTAAAAGCCCAATTTTCTTATTTTAACGTCTTCAATTTTACTACATCGAACGTGTTTTCGCACTAAATTTGCATTATTTTAATAGTCTTGACAAAGCATCTTGATAATCTTCAGCAGCTTTTTCTGCAGTTTCAATATCCTTCCGGTTAACGCCAACATATGCCTTAATAACAGGCTCGGTACCGGATGGACGTAAAGCCACCCAGGTTTCATCATCTAAGAAGTATTTCAAAACATTTGATTTTGGAAAACCGGTTAAGGCTTCTGAATTGCCATTTTCAGTCGTTATTTGTTCTTCGAAGTCTTGAATTTTAACTACTTTGGCACCATTAATTTCAGACAAATGCTCTTGACGAAGACGACTCATTAATTCTGCCATCTTCTTTTGGCCACCGATTCCTGGCATTTCAATTGCTTTAGTAATTTCATAAGCAACGCCGTATTTCTTCCAGATTTCTTGCAAGCCATCAAAAACGGTCATGTTCTTAGAAGCATAATAGCTAGCTACTTCTGCAAACATTAAAGCTCCCTGCATAGCATCCTTATCACGAGCAAACGGCTTAAATAAGTAGCCATAGCTTTCTTCAAAGCCCATCAAGAATTTAGCATCCTGCGCTTTGTTCATACGATCGACTTCTTCGCCGATGTACTTGAATCCAGTTAAAACATGTTTGGTTTTAATTCCGAAATCCTTAGCAATCTTAAATGGCAAAGCACTTGAAACTACTGAAGTGACAATTTCATAATTTGCATCCAGCTTGCCGCTTTCTTTCAAGTGAACCAATAAGTAATATGCCATTAAGGTGGCAATTTGATTGCCAGTCAATACTTGGAAGTCGCCATTGTCTTTTCTAACTGCGGCACCCATACGATCGGCATCTGGGTCAGTAGCAATAATGACGTTGGCATTAACTTTATCGGCCAATTTGAAGCCTGGTTTGAAAACGTCACGGTATTCAGGATTAGGTTTGATTGTTGTCGGAAATTCTGGGTCAATAATTGATTGACTCGGAACAGGAATAATATTATCAAAGCCGCTTTGTCTAAATGCACGATCATACAGCATCTTGCCTGTACCATGAAGCGGAGTATAAATAATTTTTAGCTTATCGGCGTTTTGCTTGATCATTTCTGTATCAATGTTGACTTGTTTCAAGTGTTCAAGATAGGCTTCATCAACATCTTCACCAATTAATTGCAAAAGACCATCTGCACGGAGTTGTGGTACCGGAGCAGCCTTAACAGAAAAGATATCCTTTACCTTTTGTGCATATGCAAATAAACGATTAGCATGTTCTGGCGCCATCTGTGCACCATCTTCGCCATATGCCTTATAACCGTTGTATTGCTTGGCATTATGTGAAGCCGTGATATTAATACCTGCAAAAGTATGCAAATAACGAACGGCAAATGACAATTCTGGCGTTGGGCGCAAGTCATCAAACAAGTAGACGTGAATGCCATGGGCACCCAAAATTCTTGCAGCATGTTCTGCGAATTCTCTTGAGTGGTAACGTGAATCAAAAGAAATAGCAACACCACGCTTTTTAGCTTCTTCACCATTTTCGTCGATTAAGCGGGCCCAACCCTCAGTCACGCGACCAATTGTAAACAAATTAATTCGATTAGTTCCAGGTTCTAGACGTCCACGCATTCCAGCCGTTCCGAAATTGATATCCTGACCAAATGCATCTTCAATCCATTTTTCATCTTTACCTAAAGTATTTAATTGATCTTGTAAATAATCTGGCAAATTAGTAGCAGCTTGCCATTGTTCATAAATTTCTTTTGCTAACATGAATGCCTCAATTCTTATCTAAAATTAAATTCTCAGTTAATATTGTACTATTTTTTGTAAAAAAAAGAGACCCACTTAAGTTAAGTGAGTCTATAATGTTAGTCATCTAAATTTTGAAGATAATTATATGCTTCTTGACCTGCGATGCTGCCGTCTCCAACCGCATTTGCAATTTGACGCAAATCTTTGGCACGAACATCCCCTAAAGCTAAAATGCCAGGAACTTTTGTCCGCATATGATCATCCGTCTTAACCCAGCCATATTCATCCAAAATATCGAGATTCTTGAATGGAGCCGTTTGCGGAATTACACCAACATAGATGAAAACGCCGGCAACTTGCAATTTCTTTTCTTCACCGGTCTTCTTATCTTTATAAGCAATATCGGTAATTTTATTGCCATCACCTTCAATTGCTTGTGTTTGTGCGTTCCAGATAAATTTCATCTTTTTATTGGCAAAAGCCTTCTTTTGCAAATCAGGTTGGGCACGCAATTGATCTCTGCGGTGAATAACCGTCACGGATTTAGCTAATTGTGAAAGATAAATTCCTTCTTCAATTGCGGAATCTCCACCACCAATTACGGCAACGTCTTCATCCTTAAAGAAGGCTGCATCACAGACGGCACAATAGGAAACTCCTCTGCCAGAATATTCTTCTTCACCAGGAACATTAAGCTTTTTATGATCAGCACCCGAAGCAATGATGACAACCTTGGCCGTATATTCAGCTGTATCTGTCTTAACAATTTTATTCTCACCATCAAGACTCACAGCTTGTACATCACCGTATTCGAAATCAGGCTTGAATTTCATTGCTGACTGATACATTTTTTCTGCAAGTTCTGGTCCTTTAACTTCGGTAAAACCAGGATAATTATCAATTGCGTCAGTATTATTCATTTGTCCGCCATAAGGTCCACGGTCTAAAATTAGCACATTTAAATTTGCTCGAGCTGCATAAAGTGCTGCAGTTAATCCACCGGGGCCGGCACCAATAATAATTACATCATATTCTTTTGCCATTTGTTATGCCCTTTCCTTACTTTTCATAAGTGTATTTTACTATGATTAAAACGTTCTGACAACAAATTTGATTATAAACAACTTTAAGATAT
>NZ_ADNY01000026.1 GCF_000178475.1 Lactobacillus amylolyticus DSM 11664
TTAATTTTTACACCTGAATTTTATCAAATAAATGTTGCATTCTTTTATACGCAGATTGTGAAAAATCAACAGTATCACCATTTACAAATGTTACTTTGTATTTCGGTAAATCAATTAATTTTATATTTTTAGGATTGGCTAAGCATGACTGACTAATTTTAATTAAATCTGTAGATTCCTTAGCATATTGATTAATACTACCAAAGAATTGATTTTTTCCTCTTACATTCACCATAACTAACTTATGTGGTGTTGGAGTCGTTGAAATATAAATAATATCATCAATATTTATATTTCTCACTTGTCTACCAACTTTATAATGAAAAGTTAGCTTCTCCGTATAATCAAAATTTTCAATATTTGACATCGCAACCTCTAACGTTGCTACAAGCCGTTGTTTGAATCTATCATGATCTTCCGAATCTCTAGGCTTAACAATATAATCAACCGGACCGAGTCTCCTTTCAAACGAAATTAAAGACAGATCGGCATGTGTCGTAATAAAGACAATTTGCGCCCTTTTATCCTGCTTCTTGATAAATTCTGCCAAATCAAAACCATTATTTTGATCAACTTCTTGTCCCAGCTCTATATCTAGTAAATAGATTCCACCATTATAGACATTATCTTCTAAATACTCCTTTGCTTCTACGAAATTAGTTGCAGACGCTACATCAAATGCAATTGCATGATCATCAGAAATAATTTCTTCTGCTTTTCCAATCATTTTAACTATGTCATTTACTTGCATTTGATCATCATCACAAACAAATAGTGAATATTTCACTCTAATCTTCCTCCATGCTTTCTTTATCCGGTATGATTTCTAACTCAAAAGTAAACCAACCATTCTTAATTTCATAGTTAATAAGCATGAATTCTTCATACTTTGACTCTATTCGCTTAACATTAGCTAATCCAATACCAGTATGATGTTGCTTAGTAGCAATATCCCTCCTGACTCAAAACATTAGGAGATAATGTCGTACCTTTACTTATTCGGTTTCGAATCTTAAATTCAAAATTACCATCTTCTTGATAATACATAGCATCAACTTTTGCGCTATTATTGTCACCCGTCCGTTTAATTAGATTTTGGCTCTCCTCAATTGCATTATCGAATGCTACTCCAATAATTCGTACTAAATCAAAAATATTTACTATCTTTGGAATATCATAAATTTCCACTTCACACCCAAAACTATAGGGGATTTTTTCATTATAGAGTTTAGCTAATTTAGTAATCGCAATGCTTTTTAACTCTTCAACATGAATATGATTAACACCTTTATATTTACGAAGCGCTTTTTCATCAAATTGGGAATTAGTATATTTAGCCAACTGTTTTACAACAGATTTACTATCTCCTTTTTCCGCACTAATTTTCAAGCTGTTTAAAAGATTTTCATAATCATGCTTAAAATGACGTAATTCGTCTTCATTTTTATCAAGATAGTTGGAATATTCTTTTAACTGCTGATTTTCAGCCTCCATACGTTTCTGCTGTTGCTCTGATAGTACCTCTTTTTGTATTCGAACGGCACCAACATATAATAAGATCGCAAAAATTGCTTGAAAGAGTAATAAGCCTAAAGAAAACTGTAAGACTTTCCTAGGCTCATTTTCAGAAAAAACTAAATAATTTACTACGTATCCTGTGATATATATATATATATACTAATACACCAACTAAAATAGAACTATTTTTGTCTAATAATCTATTTTTAATTTTTCGCTGATTGTAAAATTAAATTGAACACTTGATAAAAAATAAAAAGTCCATTCATTCCTAAAGGAGAAGCAATAGCTAACTATTCTTTACAAGACATCATTATTATTGAAACCTGGTGCAATTCACTGCCGAGAAAGATCTTAGCATATCATACCCCAGATGAAATCTTTAAAAAGGAATTGGATCGTATCTATCAAACAGCATAAGTGTTCAATTTATTATTGCAATTTACGAACCTTTATTTAAAAAGAGTTTTTCAGTTTTAGTAAGCAACACTGATCCGCTTTTTTCTAAACAAACGTTGGATTTAAATGAGTTAAAGAATCGTCATCTTTTGATTTGGGATACTCATAATAGCTTGCCAACTGTGCGGTATCTTTTAAACAAAATTGATGCTAGTGATTTAAATTGTACTTATCAAAAAGTTTCGGACATTATAGCGTTGACCGATTATGTTTTAACTAACAAAGGAATTGGAATTATCCCTTCAATTCTTTATGATAAAAATGAAAAATCAGTAAGATATATTCCTTTAAATTGCGATATTCCAATTGTTTATGGATTAGCTTATCGTAAAGAATTAGATAAAAAATCTTATAGCAATTCTTTATACAATGTTTTTAATAAAGCAGTAAAAATTGCTGCTAGCAAGTGGTAAAGGCTCTTGCAAAATCATGTAAAAAGTTTATAGTAAAAAAGTAAATCAAATAGGCGATGACGTTCGCCATTAACTGAGTAAAATCTGATGACGTCTACTACCTCACAATAAATGGGATAGTAGACGCTTTTTTATTTCTGGAGGGTTTTAATGAATAGTAAACTTGCTAATTATTTTAGCGTTGGTTTCTTTGCCTTTTTCGGTGGGGCACTGCGCTGCTTTTTAACCAATATCTGGTCACAAACTGGCACTTTTGTCGCCAATATCAGTGGTTGTTTTCTGCTTGCCTTTTTGACATACTTCTTTTTGCAATTTAGAGAAGGACGCGATTGGCTAGCTACCGGTCTTTCAACTGGCTTTGTCGGTGCCTTTACCACTTTTTCAAGTTTTAATTTGGATACGCTAAAACAATTGCAATCAGCTAATTCTATGCCAGTAATGATTTACTTCTTTTCTTCAATTATCTTTGGGTTAATCTTTGCGGCTTTAGGGATGTATGTTGGTAATAAGTTAGGTAAAAGATTGGCAGGTGAAGCGTAATGGAAATTGTAACTGCAGGTTTAGGTGCTATTTTTGGTGCAGTGATTCGTTATGCAATTACCAATTATGGTAAGAAAAATTGGCCGAAGAGTTTTTCGTACGCCACTTTGCTGATTAACTTGTCAGGTACCTTTTTACTGGGACTAATCTTTGCTTTGAGCTTGCCAGTCTTTGTTTATGCTTTTGTTGGTACCGGGATTTTAGGCGGTTATACTACTTTTTCAACGATGAATGTGGAATTGTTAGGAAAGTTGAAAGATAAAAGTTATCGCATGTTCTGGACTTATTTAATTGCGTCATATTTAGGCGGTTTGATTCTGGTATTTGCTGGTTTTGCGTTGGGAAAATTGCTTTAAAAAAAGACTAACGTTTGTTAGCCTCTTTTATTTATGCAAAAGTAGAATCTTTGCTTTTCTTTTTAATAAAGTAATTCAAAATAAACGGTGAAACCACAGTCGTCACAATGATTACCAAAATCAAACTGGAATAAATATCTTCAGGGAACAAATGGTGCGTGATTCCGATCTGCGCCACGATCAAGGCGACTTCGCCTCGTGACACCATCCCTGCGCCAACAATATTGCCTTCGCTCTTGCTGAAGCCAAAAAGCTCACTTGAGTATTTGCCAGCCCAGAATTTTGATAAAACTGCTAATACTGTCATCGCGATAATGAACCAAATGTCTCTGAAGAAACTGGCAAAAGTCATGGATAAGCCAATATCCGCAAAAAATACCGGAATAAAAATCGCATAACCAATTGCGGAAACTGAGGAATTAACTTCTTTATATTGTGGTGTCTGCCGTATTGCTAAACCGCCGAGGAAAGCACCAACTACTGCAGAAAGTCCTACGAAATCAGCAGCCCAACCCATAGCAATGGATAAAATCAATGAGGCGATAACGACAACATAGTTGACGTCCATTTTTTCTGCTACCTTCATAAAGTAAGGTGCTACCCATTTGTAAATGAACCAAACTGCGACAAAGTAGGCTGCCTCAATTAAGAGATTTAAAAAGAAATTATTGGTTAAGCCACTTTTTCCGCCTTCATGACTGAATGTTGTGAATAGGCTGAGGACAACTACGGCTAAAATATCATCAACAACGGCCGCGCCTAAGATCGCTGTACCAGCACGAGTGTGCAGCTGGTTGGCTTCTTGCAAAACGACAACAGAAATGGACACGCTGGTGGCAGCGAACACAATTCCGATAAAAAGTGCTTCTAAGAATTTCATGCCAAAGGCCATCGAAGCTAAACCCATGAAAACAACTGGCAGAATGACACCGATACTGGCAACAGTGAAGCTTAATTTGAAGTATTTTTTAAGTAAATCAAGATTGCTTTCTAGTCCAGCCAAGAACATCAGCAGGATAACGCCAAATTCAGAAAAGAGACTAATAATGTCATTTGGCTTGACCAAGTTTAGAATTGCAGGTCCTAAAATAATCCCTGATAACAGCTGACCAATTACGGCTGGCATATTGAAGCGAGCAAATAGTTGTCCGAGCAGCACGGTGGCCAACAAAATTAAAATTAATTCTCCTAAGAAATGCATGTGGATCCTTTCTAAAGGCTAAATAAAGAAAAAAACTTTCAAGTCGCTTATTGACCCAAATAAGCAAATCTTGAAAGTTTTTATTGTTTAAAAACCCAACCACTACAACGTATTTAATTGAATTTTATTTTAATTGTTTTGATACGATGATGCAATAGTATTGGTTGACATATTTGAACAAAATTATAAAATATAGAAAACTAATATAATTTTCATATTAAAAGAGGGCGAAAGCATTGCATTCAGAAACTAAAAAATTTTTACGTAATCGGAGAATTGCCGCACTTTTACCATGGTTAGGCATCTTGGGAATTTTGATTTTAACTTTTTCACCAATTTTTGGTGGGTTCGTTCTCTTTTTTACTGAGATTGGTTTTGTCGCTAGTTTTTATTTCTTTATTGACGAATATAATTGGCTGGCCGAACGCTTGTTGATTAGACCAAATTATACTGTTAACCATGAAAATGAAGATCGAGTAAAAAAGCTGTTTTATTTTGCTTTAGGTGCTTCAATCGTTTATGCGATTTTATTATCTTATTTACGGAGTATAAGCTTTTATGACTTTGTCGTCGGAGTAGCATTCTTATATGGGATTTATTTTGGCAAACATAATATTGAATATGCCTTGATAATCTTACGAGCAGAGTTTGGAAGCAAAAAGTATTACGTAATTCAGATTTATAGGAACGTTACTCACTGCAGTTTCTTTATTGGCTTTCTATTTTATGTTTAATTGGATTTGGACTCTGAGCTTTTTAGCTATTTTAGGCTTTATTTATGTTCTTGAACGGAATATTTTAAAAGAAATGAAAAACCATGGAGTTAAAATTCATTGGGATGACGATGATACTGCTGATCGTTTCAGTATTGGAAATTAGCGTATAACAAAAGGCTTTGGGATATCCCAAAGCCTTTTTATCTATCTATCTTTATTATTTATTTTTTAATTCCAGTTTGCTCTGGATTCTTAGGCTCAGTCTTTGCAAGCAAAGCCAAACAAATCGTAATTAAGTCGACAACTTCCTGCAAAATCGCACCTAAGAAGGCTGGAATAATACCAGTAGCAGCGATAATTTCCAAAATAATGACAATGGAAATAGCTGTCAAAACATCAATGTTAGCAACTTTCATCGTGTGCTTGCCGATAGCAACAGCATCGTTAACTTTGCTAATATCGTTAACCATAATAACGGCATCAGCACTTTCACTAGCAGCAGTAGCACCTTTGGCACCCATTGCAATACCAACATCAGCAGCAGTTAAACTTGGAGCATCGTTGACACCATCACCGATCATAACAACTGGACGCAAATCTTTTGGCACGTTTTTAATTGCTTCAATTTTTTGCTTAGGAAGTAAATCAGCTCTAACTTCGTCATTATTGATGCCAGCTGCATGAGCGATTTGATCAGCGATATTCTTGTGGTCACCGGTCAACATCATGATTTGCTTAGCACCTTGACGGCGCAGGCGAGCGATCGTTTCTGGAGTTTCAGGACGGATCACATCCTTGAAAGTGATATAACCTGCGAATTCACCATTGATAGAAACATAAACAGCAGTAGCACCAGCATCAATTTTCTCATGTTCTGGAGCAACGAAGCTTAATTTACCAACCTTAACGGTTTTGCCTTCAACATCGCCTTCAACACCTTGAGCGGTAGTTTCCCTTAAATTAGAAACAGGTTTAATCTTGTTCTTGTCGGTATCAGCAACCAAAGAAGCAGCAATAATATGGCTTGATTGTTGCTCAACACTTGCAGCCAAGCTTTGAACTTCATCTTTATCGAAGCCGTCGGCAGTAATAACTTCGCTAACTTCCAACTTGTTTTGAGTTAAAGTACCAGTTTTATCAAAAGCAAAAGTCTTGGCACGTGATAATTTTTCAAGTGTTGGACCTGACTTAACAATAATGTGGTGACGAGACATTGAGCTCATTCCTGATACCAAAGCAACAGGAGCAGCGATCAACAATGGACATGGAGAAGCAACAACCATAACTTCCGCAAATCTTGTGAAGTTCCAGCCGCCCATAGCCATCGCAATAATACCAATGATCAAAGAAATAATGGTAAATGGGACAGCGTAACGATCGGCCATCTTAACGAACTTGGCAGGTTGAGCTTCAGAAGACTTAACCAAGGCAACGATTGACTGATATTCTGAATCCTTTGCCAACTTGGTTACTTTCATTTCAACAGCTGCGTCACCGTTGATTGAACCGGACATTAAGTCGTCGCCTGGCTTTTTGTTAATTGGAACAGATTCACCAGTAAGTGATGATTGGTCAAAACTTGAAGTACCTTTAACAATTTTACCGTCAACAGGAACTTGACCACCCGGCTTTACTAAAACCATATCGCCGATTTGCAAGTCGTCAACGTTGACTTCAGTCACTTTGCCATCAACTAATTTGTTGGCCTTTCTTGGTGTGTTGTTAAGTAGTGATCTTAATTCCTTGTCGGCTTGGCTAGTAGCGTAGTCTTCAAGTGATTCACCACCGGTGAACATTACCAAAATCATCCAAGCTGCCCAGTAGTCGCGAATGATCATCGTTGAAACAATGGCAATGATAGCTAAAACATCGACGCCCCAACGACCGCGCCGAATATCGCCGATCATTTCGATTGCCATGTTAATAGCAGTGTAAATACCGATAATATCAATAATAATTTCACTGTAAGTTATTCCTGTTTTGCCCATAAAGGTAAAATTAGTAAATATTGGTTGTATATGAAGAATAAAGTCTAGAATAGCACCGACAATACCAGCAGCTATTACAACCAAAAATTTCCATTGGCGTTTAAGCATACTTTTCTCCCCCCAGAAAAAATCTCAAATATTTTTTGCCTATATCTAGTATGAACGACATAATTAAAGGCCTTAATCCATTCACGTCTTGTTAGCAATCCTTGAAAGGCTCCATGATCATCAACGACTGGCAGAAAGGCGTTATTAATAAGCAGGTGCAGCTGCGTTTCCAAAGTTGTTTCGACAAAGTTGATCTTGTCAAACTTGGTCTGCATGACATCACGAACCTTTAACTTGTTGAGCGGATCAACCGAAATTTCATCAGTTTCCAGCATTTTATCCGTAATCATTGCCAAACTTAACAGGCCTACTACATGACGATCTTTGTCCAAAACCGGTATTTTTGAATATTTAACTTTGGTTAGGATCAAAAAAGCATGATAAAGAGGATTGTCATCTTGAACAAATGCGATTCGGCTGGCAGGAATTAAAAAGGAACCGGATTTTTCTTGGATTAAATGTTTAATTGATGGCGAAAACATGTAAGCGATTTCCCTTCTTTTCTTTCACCATTATCTTACTATAGATTGAGCAAAAGAAAAAGGCTCGCCGTTAAACGAGCCTCATTAGTTTCATCTACTTTGGAGGTGAATGAATGAAAAAAGTGGGAGTATGTAACAAGTTGTTTTCTCCTTGCTACGGTTTATATAATACGGGGAAAATGTGAATTAAAAATGTCTAAATTCTTATGAAAAGGTAAAGAAATATAAGCGATTAGTTTAAGACGACCAAGAAAGGCCCACGCAACGCACGTGAGCGGAAAGGGATAGATATGAAATTGGCGATTAGCCAATCACTTTTAATTTTCATTATTTACTTGGAGGAGTATGAATGAAAAACAAAAAAGTTGAATAGTATTCGACCGAAACTTTTAATTTCGTTCGTTCGCTACAATTTATATGATAAACGTTAATTGTGAAAAAAGTGTGACAAAATTATTTCTATCTTGAAATAAAACGAATTTTTGATTTTAAATTGATTACTTTTGGCTAATACAAGGATTTTATTTCCTATAAAATATATAAACTGATAAAATGCAGTCAACGTGAAAATTTTTTGAGGAGATTGGTAATGTGGTTAAAAAATTAGGACGAATCCTTAAAAGCTTTGTCTTATTTCTTTTGATAGTTGGTGCATTAGGCACAGGTGGCTACTTTGGGTATCAATGGTATCAAGAACAAGAATTCTTAAATAATCGGCCAAAGCTGGTAAAGGCAAAAGATGGTACAAATACGAATGCTGCTTGGCAAAAAGAGTCCACATATCAAAAAAATTTACGAACAAAATATCCTTTCATTAATAAAGTATCCAATTATGTTCCCCCAAGAACCTGGGTGGGCAAGGATTTTGTCATTCCTGGCTTAGTTGCGACCAAAAGCTATGACTTTAAGAAGAAAAAATACGACACTGCAACTGAAATGACGCCCCAGGGAATTACGGTTGCCGGCAAGTATCTGTTGCTTACGGCTTATGACGGTGAGCATACGCACGCGTCCGTTATTTACGTGCTTAATAAAAAGACTGGAAAATACATCAAAACCATTCAAGTAGCCGGTCGACCTCACCTTGGCGGAATTGCGTATGATCCTGTGGGCAAAAATGTCTGGATTACTGGATCAATTGGCAAGTCATCCGCGTTAATGTCCTTTCCTCTAAAAGAGGTGGCTAGCTATGATACAAAACGCCATGCCCCAATTAGCTATAACAACCGAATTTCAATTCCAACTCTTGAAAAAGCATCGACTGTTACTTACTACGATAATCAGCTGTTTGTCGGCTTCTTTAACATGTATGGCCGCGGGAGAGTAGCAAGTTATACGATTTCTCGCAGCGGCAAAAATAAAAACTCAATTATTACTGGTACGGTTGACTGGTCCGACCCAAGTGGCGTAACTTCAATGAACAAACAGATTCAAGGAATTACGATTTATGACGATAAAATTTTCTTAAGTCAATCCTATGGCAGCAGCGATTCAAAATTATATATTTTCCCTTCTACCGCACTTGATGCTTTAGATGAAAAAAACGCGGAATTGGTAATTGATATGCCGCCATATTTGGAACAAATTACTGCATATAAGGGCCAATTGCTTTGTATTTTTGAGTCCGGCTCAAAGCAATATGCCAAACCAAATATGGTGATTATGGATAGAATTTTATCAATTAATATAAATGCATTATTTGGAAATTAAAAAATATTTCTTTTCCCAATTGTTTAAGTTTATTTAAATTTGTTAAAATATGACCTGAGTGTCTTTTCGCTACATTCATTTGTAGTAAGATAAGGCCTGAGCGTTGTTGAAGAATAACGAGGGAGAAAAATGGAGAAAACAAAAAAAGTTGAATCTCGAGGCAAACAAATAGGGATGTTTGTCTTGAAAACAATAGTATATTTTGCGATCCTCATGGCCCTAATTTATTTGTATGAATATAGTGGCTTAAATTCAGTCCACTTTATTTACAATGAATTTTAAGGCAGGTGGGATCAGCAATGATTAAAGATGTAATCAAGAAGATAGACGAGATTGCAATTAATGAACCTGATCGCGAGGTTTATGATTATCTCGGCCATACTAATACTTATGGTGATTTGAAAAAGCGTTCAGATGCTTGGGCACATAAGTTATCAAGCTTAGATATCCCTGATAAAGATCCAATTATGATCTGGGGCGGTCAAAACTTTGAAATGATTGCTAGTTTCTTAGGCTGTGTCAAATCTGGACATGCTTATATTCCAATTGCAAGCTATTCAAACGCTGAACGTTTGACAATGATTCAAGACGTTTCTAAAGCAAAAGTCGTGCTCGCAATTGATGATTTGCCAAAAATTGAATTGCCTGGCGTACAAGTGATTAAGCCAGATGAAGTTGAAAACGGCAATTACACGCTTGACGAAAGCAAATTCGTCGAAGGCGATGATAATTACTACATTATCTTCACTTCAGGAACAACTGGGAAGCCTAAAGGGGTTCAAATTAGTCACAAGAACTTGCTCAGCTTCGTTAACTGGGAATTGAACGATTTCAATTTGCCAGAACATCCAAGCTTTTTGGCACAAGCTCCATATTCATTTGACTTGTCAGTCATGAGCTTGTATCCTGCATTAACTGCAGCGGGCAAGTTGGTTGTTTTGCCACATGATGTGACGCAAAACTTTGCACAATTATTCAGCACTTTGCCAAAATTGCAATTTAACGTTTGGGTATCAACGCCATCATTTGCACAGATGTGCTTCTTGGACAAAACATTTGATGCTCAACACCACCCAGATTTGACGCATTTCTTATTCTGTGGTGAAGAATTGCCGCATACTGAAGTAGAAATGCTGAAGAAAAAATTCCCAGGATCACATATTTTCAATACTTACGGTCCAACGGAAACAACTGTTGCGGTAACGCAAGTTGAAATTACTGATGAAATTTTAAAGAAATATGATCGGTTGCCAATTGGTCGTGCTAAAGAAGACACCAAGATCACAATCGATACTGCTAAAGGTGAAAAACCAGGCGAAGGCGAAACTATCATCAGCGGCCCTAGCGTTTCTAAAGGTTATATGAATAACCCGGAGAAGACTGAAGCCGCATTCTTTAAGAATGATGATGATCAATATCAAAGCTATCGCTCTGGCGATACCGGCTTCTTTGATGGCGATATGTTATTTTATCGTGGCCGGATTGACTTCCAAATTAAATTTAACGGCTACAGAATCGAACTTGAAGAAATTAACTTTTACTTGAGCAAAAATAAATTGGTTCGTTATGGCGTAGCTGCTCCAAAATACAATAAAGACCACGCTGTTCAGCAGATTGTTGCTGAAATTGAATTAAAGCAAGGCGTAAGACGCAAGTACTCTGATGTTGCTTTAACAAAAATGATTCGTGAAGATTTGGCTAAAAACGTAATGCCATATATGATTCCACAACGTTTCATTTATCGAGATTCTTTGCCAATTTCGCAAAATGGCAAAGTTGACATCAAGGCGGTCATTAAGGAGGTTAATAAGTAGTGAATTTTAATTTCATTAACTTACAACCCTACTCAAATCCGCAATACTTTATTTGGCTGCTGATTGCGTTAATTCCAATGATTATCGGCCTTTATAATGGTAAAAGATTTAAGACATATGAAGCTATTTTTTCATTAGTCTTCTTATTCTTGATCTTCGATGCTAGTCACTGGCAGCAAGGGGTCAATTTAATTCTTTACCTAGTTTTTGAATTCTTGCTAACCTTTGCCTATGAACGCTATCGCACTAAAAAGAATAGTCCTAATAAAACCTGGGTTTTCTGTTTAGCTGTAATTTTGGCGATTTTGCCATTAACTGCTGTTAAGATCTTAACTGTAATGCCAGCGGGAACAGTTCCATTTGTCGTGGGTTTCTTAGGAATTTCATATATTACCTTTAAGAATGTCCAAGTAATTATGGAAATTCGCGATGGGGCAATTAAGAAGGTTGAACCTGGAACATATGCTAGATTCTTGCTCTTCTTTCCAACGATTTCCTCTGGGCCAATTGACCGTTACCGGCGCTTTAAAAAGGATTTTGATAAAGCACCAACCAGGGATCAATATATTACGGATTTGCAATATGCAGTTCGGTATTTATTCCAAGGATTCTTATATAAGTTTATTTTAGGCTGGCTGTTTGGGACCTATTGGCTGCCAAAAATCAGTCAAGCAGCTTTGATTGCCGGAAATGCTGCAGGCGGATTGAAGTTATCATGGTGGGTTTTAGCATACATGTATTGTTACACCATGTATTTGTTCTTTGACTTTGCCGGTTATTCATTATTTGCGGTTTCCATTTCATACTTTATGGGAATCCACACGCCAATGAACTTCAATAAGCCTTTTATTTCCCAAAATATTAAAGACTTCTGGAATCGTTGGCACATGACCTTGTCATTCTGGTTCCGTGATTATATTTACATGCGGTTTACCTTCTTTGCTATGAAGAAGAAATTGATTAAAAACCGGATTCGTTTATCACAAGTTTCATACTTGCTTTTGTTCTTAATCATGGGCTTTTGGCACGGCCTTACTTGGTACTACATCACGTATGGTTTGTACCAATGCATTGCCATTATCATTAATGATTATTGGCTGAGATTTAAGCGGAAACATAAGAAGACCATTCCTTCTAATAAATTTACTAAATGGTTTGCAATTTTTATTACTTTCCAGGTTATTTGTTTTGGGATGCTGATCTTCTCCGGTTTTCTTAGCCAATTATGGTTTGGATGGCATTAAGTATAGAAGATAGAAATTTTAATTATTTGAGGGGTATTAATAATGGACACAAAAAAAGAAGTTTTAGACATTTTGAATGATTTGACTGGTGAAGATTTATCAGATCGAATGGATGAAAATATTTTTGAAAATGGTTTGCTCGATTCAATGGCAAGCGTTCAAATGCTTTTGAGTTTGCAAGAAAAGTTCGGTATCGATGTTCCTGTATCAGAATTCAACCGTGCAGAATGGGATACTCCAGCTAAGATCGTTGCAAAGGTGGAAAGCTTAGAAAATGAGTAATAAACGCCGGCTCTGGCAAATCTTTGGCCCGGTTTTATGTGCAATTGTTCTGTTGATCATTGTCTTTTTATTGCCATGGGAAAGAACTTTTTCTAAGAGTTCAATCTATGAAGCTGCCAATTCGCAAACGCAGACGGTCTTTAAAGGGATAAAGATGAAGCAGGAAGCATTTGATAGTGGATATGTGCCTTTCTATGGTTCAAGTGAATTATCACGTATTGATCCGCTTCACCCAAGTGTCTTAGCTGCGAAGTATCACCGCAGTTATCGGCCGTTTTTGCTTGGTGGCCCTGGCAGTCAAAGCCTGGCTCAGTTTGTAGGGATGCAGGGAACTAGCAAGCAATTGAAGAATAAAAAGGCTGTTGTGATTATTTCACCACAATGGTTTACCAAGAAGGGTCAAGACCCTGCTGCCTTTGATCTGTATTATTCTCCACTTGGGACGGCCATTTTCTTGCTGCATGCCAAAAACACAAAAACTGATCGTTATGCTGCGGCTAGAATTGCATCTATGCCAACTGTAAAAGCAGGAATTATTAAATCTTGCTTGAAAAAAGTAGCGGCAGGCAAAAAGCTTTCTAGTTGGGATCGTTTCTTATTGAAGGATCGTGAACGGATGCTGGCTAATGAAGACAAATTCTTCAGCTCCTTCCAATTGCGAGACAGAATCAACAAGATCGAAAAGGAAGAAAAGCTTTTGCCTAAGACTTATTCTGAAGCTGCTTTGAAGAAAGTAGCGGATGAACAAGCAGCAATGCATACCAACTCCAATAATTTTGGAATTGATAATACTTTTTATCGGACACGTTTGCCAAAGAAAGTTCTTAAGAAGTTAAAGGGCAGTCAACGCAATTTCGATTACGTCAAGTCACCTGAATATGCGGACTTTGAGTTGATGCTTAATCAATTTGCTAAGCAGCATACCAACGTTTTGTTCATCATTCCGCCTGTTAATGCTAAATGGGCTAAGTACACAGGCTTATCAATGAAGATGTATCAAAAGTCAGTTGCTAAAATAGAAAAACAGTTGACCAGTCAAGGTTTTGAAAATATTGAAGACTTGTCAAAAGATGGCAACAAGAAGTATTTCATGACCGATACGATTCACTTGGGCTGGAATGGTTGGATTGCTGTTGATAAAGCAGTAAAAAAGTTCATGCGTTTGCCTAATGAACGCTACGACTACTCAATGAGCAATTATTATTACTCAAAGAAGTGGCAAAATACTACTAAGGTCAAGAGCTTAAACTTAACTAAGAATCATCTTGATGGTTCAAAAGAAAAAAAAATAGTGCGACATGCTATTGACCAATTAGGAATTAAAGGCTCGGTTCTTGTTATCAAAAATAATAAGACTTGGCTGAAATATTCGACGGCCAATAAGGATGACACTAGCTACTTAATCAATTCAGTGCAAAAATCAATGACAGCTGCCATGATCATGCGTGAAATTGAGGCTAAAAAATTATCGTTGAAGACGAAATTGAGCAGGTTTTATCCAACTGTAGCTGGTGCTGATCGAATAACTATTGCTAACTTGCTGGATATGACTTCGGGACTGGATATCAAGTCAGGTCAGACATTGGGAACTGATCATTTTGTCTCTGATGCGGACAACATTAAGGCCGATGTGAAGAAGACCGTGTTCAATAAGCAGCAATTTGGCAAGTGGCACTATACTTCACTCAATTACGTTTATTTGTGCGGTATTTTAGCTCAGCTTGAGAAAAAGACATATGAGCAAATGTTTGAAAAGACATTTGTTAAACCATTGAAATTAAAGCATACAGTATTCTTATGGGCAGATCCGGCTGTGCTTAAAGCAAGTGGCTGGGTTCATAGTTATAACTACCTTGATGGCAAGTACCACCGGGTAAAATATTCGAAAGTAGTTGCTGATGCTCATAATGAATTAGGTGCTGGTTCGGTGGCAATGTCCGATAGTGATTTGGCAAAAGTTGTCAGAGAAATGCTTGTTGGCAAATTGCTAACGAATAACAGTCGCTCTGTCTTGTATCATGGCAAAGCATCAAAATATTATAATGGTGGCTTTTATAATACTAAAGTCTTTAAGAGCGCCAATGGTGCGGGAGACGGATATTTTACCTTCTTGCGTACTACAAATGATGGTAAGAATATGATCATTATTCAGTCTAATCGTGTTGATCATAAGAAATTTTCATATTTGAAAAAACGAATTGATCATATCATGACAATGATGCTTGACTTAGATCGAAAATGATCAAAAATATTTTTATATTAAGCAGGTAGAAGTGTTGTTTTTTAACATTTTGAATGCTAAACTTTTTATGTACCGCCACTAAGGAAAGTAGTCATTTTCTCCGGTAGCGAAAATGTTATCTTCTATATGTGGTCAGAAGTGGTGGTATTTCACTGTGTGAGCCTAGTTCCAATGTTGGTGGAATTAGGCTTTTTTTATACCTAAATTAGACTTCATATACAAAGTGGGCTAAACTGTAACAGTTAAGAAAACGTAATTGAAATCATTTTGGAGGAGAAAAATGAGCAGAAAAGAATTAAAACAAGCAGCCAAGGACCAACTTCGTGGTCATTGGGGCTGGGCAGTTTGTCTGTCATTATTTGCATATGTGATTATTTATGGTGCTGAAGATATTGTGTCTTTGATTTTTGATAAGCGCGAAATCGTTTATACTCGCATCGATGAAATGGCAAATGGCGTTGTTTATCATCAAAGCACGACTTCATCAGTGATTAATTTAATCGTTAGCGTGCTGCTCGGTTTAATCGTCTGGGGCGTTTACTACACGCTTTTGCAATTCAGAGACAAAGGCGATCAGCCAAATATCTTCAAAGGCATGTTTAGTGCTTATACTGATGGCAAGTTCACGAGTTCATTTATCACTTATTTGGTAGAATTGATCTTCCTTATTTTATGGACGCTTCTGTTCATTATTCCAGGGATTATTAAGGCTTTCTCATATGCAATGACGCCATACATCATGAAGGATCTTTATGATGCAGGCAAAACGCCAACGATGACGGAAGCAATTACAAAGAGTCGTCATTTGATGAATGGTCATAAGACTGATTTGTTCGTTTTGTGGTTAAGCTTCATCGGTTGGGCTATTCTTAGCGTCATTACTTTGGGAATCGGTTTTATCTGGCTTGTGCCATATTACCGTCAAACCATGGTCAACTTTTACCGTGATTTAGCTGGTGACCAATTCCTTAAGGAAAACTAAATTATCGCTATTTTAGAGCAGTAAAATATTTTATTGAAACCACCTTCCGTATAATTTGAAATAGGAAGGTGGTTTTTTATGCATGATGACAAAAAAGCAAAGATCAAAAGACTTTTTCTGATTCTGAAGTACGTGGCGAGCGCAGCCATCGTAATCTACCAATTAGCAAAAAAGGTCAATGGACTGAGAAAAAATGATGAAACTCAGGTATACAAAGCAAGCAAAGGAAAAATATAGAGGTCTGACAGGCTCGCAGCGCAGTTTTGTTGATCAGGGCTTGGATCAGTTGAAGCAAAGCAAAAAAAACGTGTCGCAACTTGAAAATAAAGATTTAGGTCTGACTATTGTTTGTGAACAACATGCTGATATGGTTTTGGTCAAAGATATTTTGTATGAAGCATATCGAAAAAGCGATAATTATCGGGATGCACAAAAAGAATGAACGATTGGAATAATTGAAAGAGTAGCGGTTGGCTGCTCTTTTTTATTTGCTTAAACATGCTTGAATTTCATGAAGGGGGATATAATCAGACGAAAGGGATGAGATTTAAGCAGTTTAATTTAGAGGAGAAATTAAATATTATGTTTGGCAGAAAAAAACGTGTTAATGAAGAAAAAATTTTTGGCAATTTTGAATTATTTGCTAGATGAAGACGAGACGGTGACGGCACCGGAACGCAAGTATTTGTTAAAGGCTAAAAATGAAATTGAAAACGATGTTTATTATCCACGAATTATGAATGAATTGACTTATGTGCTGCTTCCTTTAGCTTTGCATGGCAAACTTTATAAGAATGTTAGAGAGTTATATAGTCGTGCGATGCATGATTCTCACCAGGATCAGGAATGGAACGGCATTAGTTTTATGAGCTTTTAAAGAATAAAAAAAGATTGGTAATCAACTTATGATTATCAATCTTTTTCTTTGCCTAAGCTTAAATATTCCAATGACTGTCAATGTTGTTACTAACATATTCGTCAAGATACTTTGCAGCTTCGCTATCGCTATCTTTCATCATTTCTCTTAATTCCTTAGAGGTAATGGCTGCTCTCTTTTATTTGCTAGTGATACCAGTTCTGACTGAATACGCGTCACAGAAAATTCTAGTCATTATTTGCAATGGCAAACGTGAGCGTACCTCATAATTAGGAAAATAATTCGTTTGCGTTTTATATCCCACAAGCATTAAAGTGGAGAGTTTAGCTAATGAGCTGTTGGAATTAGTTGTAAAAAGAATAGTCGAAAACGCGTGGTGCTAGTTAAATCGTTTTAGTT
>NZ_ADNY01000025.1 GCF_000178475.1 Lactobacillus amylolyticus DSM 11664
ATCTCTTTTGAGATCTGTTTTTTATTTCAAATTAATATTTGCTTGCCGGAATAATCGTTCACGCATCACTGCCGGCGTTTCGCCATAATATTGATTGAACTTCTTATAGAAGAAGGACTTGCTTGAATAACCAACCCGGCCAATGATTTCTTTAAGCGAAACATCTGGTTGGGCTAGCAAGGTTCGTGCTTCCTGCATTCTGCGTTCATCAACATGACTGACAAAGCTTTTGCCTGTCTTTTGCTTAACCATATTTGAGAAGTAGTTTGGATTAAAGCCGAAGTACTTTGCTGCTTGAGTTAACGTAATATCAGTAAAGTGATTATCAATGTAATTATCGAGCACGCTGCCTTCGAATTTCGTCTTATCAAGACTAGCTGGCGTTACCAAACGCTGAGCTCTAATCGATAAAATAATCATAACTGTCAATTCAGCCCCAATTAGAGCTCTGGCAAACAATTCGTTATTCAAATAGCCATTAATGATGTGCTGCATCACTTGTGATGCACGCGTAATCTGATTATTCTTGAGCCACAAAACATGTTCATTTGTCAGGCTAGAGACTATTTGTTTAATAATTTTTTCTTCTCTGCTGCCTTGATAAGCAAAATCTTTAAAGAAATTACGATAATTGAAGCCGGGCTGGAATTTTATTTTCGCTAATACCGTATCTTGAGTTTGACTTTCAACTCCATATTTGGCGTTTTCAGTTAGCAAAAGAACATTTCCTGCCTTCATTGCTAAACTCTTTTCGCCACTTTTTACAATTGCTTCGCCGCTAACTACATATAGAATGGTCGCTACATCGCTAGAATAATAATGCAGACCCTTATTATGATTTTCAAGGTAGATTGAAAAAAGATCAAAATCCGGATTGCCGTTTTTCAACTTGATTTCGTTGGTATCTTCGTTGTTAGAACGCAAAATACTAGCCAGATATTGATCTATAGCAACAGCTGCCATTGGTCCACCTTCCCTTTTGTATAACAATACATCTATAGAAACATTATATCCCAAAAAGCGGTAACATTCGTTAAAATAGAGACAGTATATTAGTTTTATTTAATGGGAAAATTTTATGATGGCATCAATTAAATTTGATCATCTGTATTTTAGTTACAAAAAGGATGATTATATTGTCAAAAATTTAAATCTAACAATACCTAATGGATTTTCATTATTAATCGGGCCTACCGGCTGTGGCAAGTCGACTTTATTAAAATTGACGGCCGGCTTATATCCTAAATATGCTGGTCATACAAAGGGCCGAGTCATTACCTCTTTAAGTCATGCGATGATGTTTCAAAACGCTGATGAACAGTTTACAATGGCTACCCCGCGCGATGAAATTATTTTTGCGTTAGAAAATTTGCAACTCAATCAGGTTGAATATGAAGGCCGACTGAAAAAGGCTGTGACCTTCACACAGATTAGCAGAATGCTCGATCAAAAGATCAGCACTTTATCTGGTGGCGAAAAGCAACGGGTAGCATTAGCTGTGCTGGTAGCAATGGACGTAGATCTTTTCTTGTTAGATGAGCCTTTTGCCAGTTGTGATCCAGAAGCACGGAAATTTTTAATCGAAAAATTAGGACAGTTGCGCGATCAAGGCAAGACGATCGTCATTAGCGATCATGTTTTCACGGATTATACCGCTGTTTGCGACCGAGTATACGAAATGAAAAATAAAACAATCACGCTGCTGGACGATGAGGAAAAAGATGCACTATTTGCAGCTAAACCGCTAAAAAAGGTTTCCTTTGCATTGCCTAATAAGATAGCTCAGTCTTTGTTTTCATTGAACAAAACAGAAATAAAGCAAGGGCGTACTTTACTGATGCAGGAGCAATTGCAGCTTGAAAGTAGCAAAAACGTTTTGATTACCGGTCCTAATGGTGTCGGCAAAACTTCTTTTTTTAAGGCATTAACGCAAATGATTCCTTATTCCGGCAGCCTCTGTTTTCACCAAAATGAGATCAGCAAATTGAAGCCACGGAAGTATCTGCGCCAAGTGGCACAAATCTTTCAGGCAGCTGATGATCAATTTTTAAAAGTGACTGTGCGTGAAGAGATCGAATTAAGCAAGAAAACGCGCAATTCATTTTTTACTGATGAGCGAATTGCGGCCGCACTTAAGAAACTCCAGTTGGACTCTCATTTGGATCAAATCGTTTATTCTTTATCTGGTGGGCAGAAAAAGAAGCTGCAAATTCTGCTTATGCTGCTTGGTCAGCATGAGGTTTTGCTTATTGACGAGCCTTTGTCTGGATTAGATCACGAATCGATCAAACAGGTAATTGCTTTAATGCAAGAGAGCCAAAAAGAACTCCATAAGAGCTTTTTAATCATCAGCCACCAAGTAGCCGAGCTCGCAGATTTATGCGACTACCACCTCGTTTTTGAGGCACAGAAGCTAAAATATGTAAGTGAGGTGCAAGCATGAATCCCAGTATAAAATTCATTTTAGTTTTTATTATTTCCCTGGAAATATCATTGAAGGCATCTTTGACTACGAATAGCATCGTCATTGTTTGTGCACTGCTTTATTTGCTGTGGCACAAGATCTCGCTTAAGGATTTGGGTTTATTGCTGACAGTTCCGTTGATTGCGGCATTTACTATTTTTGCGACCTTGTACTGGTTTTCAACCAAGCCGGATCATTATTATGCATGGGTATTGGCCAGCCGTGTTTATGCTTATGTTTTGAGCATTGCCTGTGTCGTTAAAACAACAATAGCTGCTCAGTTGGCCCGTTCTTTTGAACAAAATCTGCATTTGCCGAGCAAATTCGCATATGGAGCATTGGCAGCCTTGAATATTATTCCGCGCATGCAGATGGCGGTGAAACGAATCAGAACAGCGGCAATGATGCGGAGCGTATATTTGAGCTTCTGGTCACCGATTTTGTATTTCAAGGCAATTTTGGTGGCTTTATCCTCCTCTGAGAATTTAGCTCAGGGAATGGAATCTCATGGCTACGTTGAAGGAAAAGAGCGGTCGGCAATCATTAAGATCCCGTTGACCAGCAATGATTGGTGTATTTTTGTATTGATTCTGTTTTTGTTCAATATTTGTTTATTTATTTTTAGGTGAAAATGATGCAAATTACTGAAGGAAAAATCCCATTCATGGGTTATGAAACTTATTATCGAATTGTAGGTACTAAAAGTTCGAAGGCACCGTTGGTTTTGCTTCATGGCGGTCCTGGATCAAGCCACAATTATTTTGAGGTTTTGGATGAATTGGCTGCCAAGAATCAGCGTCAAATTATCATGTATGACCAGTTGGGCTGCGGCAATTCAAGCATCCCTGACGATCACCCAGAACTTTACACTAAGGAAACTTGGGTAAAAGAATTGATGAATTTGCGTGAGCAGCTGGGATTGAAGAAAATCCATCTGTTGGGTCAGTCTTGGGGCGGCATGCTCGCAATCATTTATTTATGCGATTATCAACCTGAAGGAATTAAAAGTGTGATCCTCTCCTCGACTTTGGCTTCAGCTAGTTTGTGGTCAAGAGAGCTCCACCGGATGATCAAATATTTGCCGGATGACGAAAAGGCAGCAATTAAAGCAGCTGAAGACAAGAACAGTTTTACTGGCTCTGCTTATTTGAAGGCTAACGACCACTTCATGAGTCAGCATGTTATCAAGATGAGTGCTGATTTGCCTAAATGCGTGCGCCGGAAGAAAAAGAGCGGAACCTTGGCTTATGAAACTGCGTGGGGACCAAATGAATACACGCCGGAAGGCAATTTACACGATTATGAATACACAGACAAATTAGATAGAATAAAGGTCTCGACTTTGATTACTAGCGGGACTGACGATTTATGCACGCCATATGTTGCGAAGTCGATGCATGACAGAATTAAGGGCAGTGAATGGCAACTATTTGAATATTGCGGCCATATGCCATTTGTGCAGAAGACTGATGAATATATTGATTTGTTGTGCAGATGGTTAGATAAAAATGATTAAAAAAGTCACCATTCTAAGTGAAATAGAATGGCGACTTTTTTATGTGAGCCTAGATTATTTAAAGTTTGCAACCTTTACGTAGCGCTTGTTTGTGGCGGTTGCACCTTGAATTCTGTAGTAAAGTTTACCGTTCTTAAACTTGTAAGAACCACCATATTTAGTGATTGTTGTGCCCTTCTTGAGGACTGTCTTGGTAGCGCGGCGAGTGCTCGTTGCGCAGATGTAGGCATTTTTGGTCAATGTACGCTTAGTGCCATCGATGTTGGAGACACTGATGTAGTAATTAGTGTAGGTTCCATCAGCATTGTAAACTTGATAGAAATCACCACTTGTATAATATTGACCACCATCGATATGAATTGGATTAGCTTTTACACAGACTGTACTAAAGGCTGAAAATACCTTTTTAGTCTTAGTTCCAGCTGCTGTATATCCTTGGGCTGCATGCGTCACAGTCTTTTGAACCAGGCTTGGTGTAGAGGCCTTGCTAGTTGCTAAATATTTAGTTTGAATCCAGAGTGTTGCATTATTATTTGCATTTGCGGAAGCTTCAGATACTGTTGAAACACCAGTGTAGAATTCCATTTTCGTATCTAATAAGGTTACCAACGTAGTAAGTACGGCCTTGATAGAAAGTATCTGTATCTCCTAAACCTTTGACATAGTTTTAGTTATCAGGAAGATACAATTGAATTGAAGTAGCAGGTTTTACGTATACTTGATAAGAAATGGTTGTATTATTTTCTCCAGATAATTGAACGGTGAAGTTTTCACCGGCCTTTGAAGTATCAACGGGATTTGAGACGATTGATACCTTACCCAAAATTTTTACTGTGTCCCCGTTTGTCAAAGTAATATTGGTTGTGTCTGTTGTTTGCGCGGTACCAGCAGCACTAACGATTGTCGAAATTATGCTGATTAGAAACCTCAATTTTGCCTTATTACCAAAGCACCTATATCATATATGATTCCTGAAAATAAATTGTTAAAAAATCCCTAATTAGGGATTTTTTAACAACAAAACGAAATGATACGTTCGAATTTATGTCGGTAATTAATTATTACCAAAATTATAAATATGTTTTATTTGAAGAAATGCAAATGTATAGCTCTCTTTTAAATTTTTATCTTCTAAAGAATCTAAAAATTGACTAATGACATACTCTTTATGAATATCAATATATGCTAATAAAGTATTCATAAATTTGATTCTTACATTAGTCAAAAGATCATTTTTAGAATAATTCAACTTACTTGTTGTATTCAAAATTACTTTAGCTTTATCAGGTTGCTTATCTTTTACTAAAACAAATGCAGCATTTAATAAAGTATTACTTGTAACAACCGAAACTAAATCCTGGTTATGTACCTCACTAATCAATGATCTGGACAGTTTATAAACTTCTTCTGAATTAAGTAATAATTGTATATTAGCAAATAGAATTATTTCCTTCTTAAACCAATGCTTAATACCCACAAATTGTTCTGAAATGAGAATGCTGGAGTTTTTTCACTTATGATACGGACTGCCACTATTAATCATAAAAGCCCGATAAATCTGCTCAATCAGCACAACGCGCATAAGCTGATGCGGCATGGTCAACTTGCCAAAACTAATCAAATCATCCCCACGCTTATTCACAGCTTCACTCGTACCTAAACTGCCGCCGATCACAAACGTAATATCCGAATGACCATACGTGCCTAAATCCGCAATCTCCTTCGCAAATTCCTCACTGCTGCGCTGCTTTCCCTTAATCGCAGTCACATAAACATACTCCTTATCCTTAATCTTGCTAAGAATTCGCTGACCTTCAATTTTCTTAACTTGCTCATCTTGTGCATCACTAAGCTTCTCCGGAGCCTTTTCATCCGGCACCTGCACAATCTTCACCTTGGCAAAATGGCTAAGGCGCTTTTCATACTCAGCAATCGCATCTTTAAAGTATTTTTCTTTTAATTTTCCAACACAAACTATCTTGATATTCATAATATCTTATTTTATCCCCTAATCTACAATGTTTCCACCGTAGTTTTCCACACCTGTGTAAAAGCATAACCTACATTTCGTGGTCCCTAATCTATTTTTTCCAACAACTTGTGTTTCAAAACTTTCTTCAATTTTTTTAAAATAATTTCCCACATCAGCCCCTGCGAAAAACTTCTTTCACAAACTTTATGCGTGAAAAGCCTATTATTATGCTATGAACGGATGTTTTAACAATATTTTGTTCACTAATGCTTACACACAATTCACAACTTATCCACAGTTATTAACAAGTCATTATACCCCACTTATCCACAATTCACAGTTTTATCCACAGTTATCAACAACTTATAAAATTTTCGAAAACTTGACAAGTTTATTTTCCGAACTTTATCTTGTTACACAAATTTAAAGTTAAGAAAAAAGGCGATATAATCGTGAAACACGCATTGCATCGCCTTTTTTATTTTTGATTATGGAATATTCTACTTGTTAATTACTTTCAAGAGTAACTTTTAAGTTTTGTGTCTTACCATTTCTATTAACGGTTACGGTCACAGTATCACCGACTTTGTGATTATACAAAATGGTGTGTAACGATGCGACATCAGTTACTGTCTTACCGTCAACTTTGGTAATAACATCCTTAGCCTTCATACCAGCCTTTGAAGCTGAACTATTCTTAGTTACAGATGCAACATAGATACCACTCTTCAAAGTTGATTGAATGCCCAAACGGCTTCTGTAACTTTCAGGAATACCACTCAAAGCTATAACCTTAACTCCAAGTTGTGGACGGGTAATCTTACCATTCTTCACTAATTGGTTAACAATCGTTACAACCTCATTAGATGGAATAGCGAAGCCCATCCCTTCAACAGAAGTACCATCACTTGATTCTGCCAGCTTCATTGAGTTGATCCCGATTACTTGACCAGCAGAGTTAACCAATGGACCACCAGAGTTACCTGGGTTAATGGCTGCATCGGTTTGAATTACAGTTTGTTGGTAATCTGAAGAAGTAGTAATCGTTCTGCTTGGAGCTGAAATAATCCCTTGCGTTACCGTAGAAGCATATTCACTACCAAGTGGTGAACCAATCGCAATTACTGTTTGACAAGCTTGCAAGCTCTTAGAATCGCCAAATGAAGCAGTTTGCGTTACATACTTAGAGTCGATTGAAAGAACGGCCAAGTCAGTTGTTGAATCTTTACCAACAATCTTGGCATTAACGGTTTTACCATTAGCAAGCATTACTTGAACAGCATCAGCGCCAGAAACAACGTGGTTGTTGGTTACGATGTAGCCTTTACCGTTTGATTTCATATAAACAACACCGGAACCTTCACTGTAAGTTTCAAGCTTGCCGCTGCCAGATGAAGAGCTGTCGCTATCACTGCTGTCACCAAAAATGCTTTCAATGATGGAACTGCTTGATGAAGATTCCCGCTTTAAGTTAATTACTGAAACAACAGCGCCCTTAACTTTATTGTAAGCACTGGTCATTGTTCCGCTAGTTTTTGCACTAGTCTTAGAGACCTTGGAACTGCTTGAAGAAATGCTGGTTTGAGCAGTATTGCTGTTGCCAACTTGTGCATTATTAATAGCATCAAGTGCTGTATAAGAAACACCACCACCGATTAAACCGGCTACGACACCAACAATGGCTGTTTTGACTAAGACATTGTTTTTCTTTTTTGGTCTGTTAGTGTTTAGGTTTGGGTTTTGATTATTATTTTGTTGATTCTCCATACACATTACTCTCTTTCTTGTTTTTCTTTTAATATAAATATACTGCTCAAATTTGAAAAATATATGAATATTGCTTTCAAAAAGGCTAAATTTTTACTAAACTAGTTGGCTTCTGCGGATCAGTATCGATGATTTTTACATCTGAATCCAAACTGGCATCCCCCTGCACCAGCATCTCTTCCGCAGTATCATGCGCCAAATATTCAGTATTATTATGCTGGCTGCGATGCGCTAAAAAGATATGCTTGGTCTTCGGCGTGACCACATCTAGCAGTGCCTGCCCTGGTTCAATAGTATTGATCTGTTCGACCGGCAATTTACCAATTTTATTGGTATCCAGCAAATAATTCCAGGTGCCGATATTGGCAAAAGCATCGATCTTAGGATAGCGCCGCATCAAGCCACCTAATCCACTGCTATGATCACTATGATCGTGACTCAAAAAGGTCATGTCGATTTCATTGATATCCACGCCAACTTCAACCAGCAAATTCTTTATCTTTTTTCCAGATAAACCTGCATCCATCAAAATTTTATGCTGCCTGGTCGTCAGCAAGCTGACATTACCAGTTGAGCCGCTGGCTAAAACAGAAACTTGCACTTATCCTTCAGTCTCCATTAGTTATATGTTGTATTAGTTTGAATCATTTGTGCCGTAAATGCGTTTACCCGCTTCAAAGTTACATTCTTGGTCGCCTTGTTTTCAACCCAGACCAGCCAAGTTGGAAGCAAAATAGTGCTGCCACGCACCTCGGTTAACTTAGAATAACCCAGGCTAACTTTCATAACTCGTGAGTTATTTGCCAATTCACGGTCAGTATACATTGCACGAACCGCATGCCATGGTGAAATAGTAGACTGCTGTTCACGTACTGCAACTACTGGACCCAAGTAGCTTAAAGTATAGTTTTCAATCGTCTTGGACTTAATGTTGATCGTTAGCTGTGCCCCACTATCATAAATGTCACCATATTCTGACGTTTGAACGAAAGTATAGTTGTTGCTGCCGGACATGATTGCTTCATAGCGATATTGCTTGCCATAAGGAACATTGCGCGAATCATTTTTAAACTTATTCAGTTCCGCCAAAATCTGCTTTTTGCTGCCGCTGATTCTGACGATATTCTTAGGCGTGGCCGTTAATTTGTTATCAGTTTTTGAATAGCTGGCGTTTACCTGAGTCAAAGAGGTCAATTTGCTACTCAAATAATCTGACTTTTTAACTGCCAAATAATAGCCTGAAGCCTGACTTGTCGAAAGCTTAGATGGCAAATCGATTCCATCTGCCCGCATCTCAGAACGGATACTATTATTAGTTGAACTAGTAGTAGAATCTGACAAGCTAACAGGTGACCGCAGAATTTCAACGACTAAATATATATCGATCAACAAGAAAACAATTAAAAACAACCATTCGATTCGTTTATGATCCATTTTTAATTAGCCTCGCTTTTTTGGGGATTGATTGTTCTGCGATATGCCGTCAAATCCTGCTTCATCCATTCATCAACCGACTTCCATTCGCCATAGGCTTTCACATAATAGGTCGGGACAAGATTTACCAAATTATCGCGCGTACTGTCTTTTTGAACTTGTGAACCGACGACAATATCATCGATTTCTGATTCGTCTAAGCCATGTGCTTTCAACTTAGCAACCACTTCACTTGTTGGTGCAAGCGTTGTTGTTTGCCCATCAAATGGAATTGGAATCTGCAGGTTGATGCTGTTAAAGGCAACAGAAATTGAATCCGTTGAAAATGTCGTGGTAACTTGCACCTCATGTTTGTTTAAAAAGACTGGCGTACCTTCAACATAGTTGGTATAGCGAATACTGCTTGCATCAGCGTCAAAGAAACGCAAGTCCTGTTCAGTTAACCCGATCAGGTGAACATAGTAAATACTATCTAATAACCGGCTGGTATTAGTAACATACTGATTCTTTTCATAGTGCGTGTACAAATAATCATCGCTGTTTGACTTGCTTTTTGGCACGCGCAATCTCGTTGAATAATTCAATGAATAAGCTGTCCAGCCCTTTTTGCTTGTCCGCGTTGAAACTCCGGAAGTTCCTAGCAAACGAGCTACAAAGTATGAGTCTGCTTGCTTATTAGTCAGATAGCTGTATATCCGCCACTTTTCAGTTTTAGTGTAGTAGGCGGTATAGCCCAGCTTGGTTTTAACGAATTTAATCGGAGTCTTGTATTGCGCGTTTTGAGCATATTTACGTAAACGCGTAAAATCGCCCTTCTTGATTTTTACACGGTAAATTCGATAATTCTTATCATTGCCGACATAGATTTCACGATTGTTGCCGGTGGTAGAAATAAAAATTCGATTTAACTGCCGATTGTCTTTTTTAGAAGTTCCTGTTGCAAAAACACTGAAAGTAATCTTATCAGGGTATGTCAGTTGCAAATAATCTTGGTTAGCCAGCATTTTTTCATATTGACTTTGAGAAGAAGAAATCAGCTTAATGCTTGTCACCTTGAGTTTTTGCAAATCCTTTGAAAATTCAAAGGAAAGGTTGTTCTTAGAATCGTACAGCCGATATAATTGACCATTCCGATAGCCATAAGAATTAGTAGGAATGCACAAATCATACAGCGACTTGGTACTGCGCGTCTTGAGCTGTTGCTTAGATGAACTGTCTGCTTGATTGATCTGACTAAAACGCTGATCGTTAGTCATGATAAAAATCCAAAGTACGATTGACAGGATAATAGCTCCCGCTGTTACCAGCAATAGCAGCCAGTCAGTAAATTTTGATTTAAACTTCATCCCAGTCATCCTCCTCACTCATTGATTCGTATGGTAAGGAAATATAGAAGGTTGAGCCGTTGCCTTCACTACTGTCGGCCCAAATCTTACCATGGTGGGCTTCCACAATTTCTTTAGCAATAGCCAAGCCTAAACCGGTACCACCTTGAGCCCGTGATCTTGCCTTGTCGACACGGTAAAAACGGTCGAAGATTTTGCCCAGATCTTTTCTTGGAATACCCAAGCCTTGGTCGGAAATGCTCAAAATAACGTGGTTTTGGTTTTGAACTAAGCGAACGGTAATTACGCCACCATCAGGTGAATATTTAATCGCGTTATTCATAATATTATCGATTACTTGCATCATCTTATCAGTGTCAATTTCAACCCATAAGGCTTGATTGCCAAGTTCACGCCTAATAGTGTATTTCTTCTTTTTATCGGTATTCTTATCGGTTTTAACAATCATATCGAAACGGTTAAGAATATGCGATACAAAATCGTTCAAGTTGACCCACTCTAGATCCATCTTAGAAACGCCACGGTCCATTCTGGACAAGCTCAACAGGTCATTAATCATACGGATCATTCGTTCAGTTTCTTCTTGAGTAACCTGAAGGAATTGCGGTGCAATCGTTGGATCTTTCCATGCACCTTCGTTTAAGGCTTCAATATAGGCCCGCAAACTAGTCAAAGGCGTTCTTAACTCATGAGAAACGTTGGAAACAAACTGCTTTTGCGAGTTTTCATTCTTTTGCTGCTCAGTAACATCGTGCAAAACGCAAACGCTACCTGAAACAAAGCCGGTTACCCGCTTAATCAGCGAGAAGCTAGCGTGCAAAATCATTTCATCCCGCGTACCACTATTGACAGTGACAACAATTTCTTTTTGGTTAGCAATCAGGTCTTGGGCTGATTCATTCAACCCCAATACCTTGTTAATCGGTTCGCCAATTACGTCTTTTTCTTTAACATTTAAAAAGCTCAACGCCATTTGGTTAACAACATTAACATTGCCATGCCGGTCAGCCGCAAGCACTCCGTCGGTCATGTGCGACAGAACGCTATCCAGCCGCCTTCGTTCACTGTCGGACTCTTCCTGTGATCGTTCAACTCTGATTGATAAAGTGTTAAAAGCCTTGCCTAATTGCCCCAATTCATCATCAGAATAGATCTTTACCTGGTTTGAATAATCACCATTGGCAATATTCAATGCTTGCTGCTGCATTTCTTCAATCGGCCGCGTAATCGCACGCGAAATAACCAGTGATAAAATCGCTCCCAAAAGGGCCGCAATCAATGATGCAGCCAAGAAGGCCAATGAGGTGTTGCGCAAATCATCGAATACTCCTTGCATGCTGGCCCGCACATAAATCGCACCAACACTGTTGGTTGAACTAGTGCCACCGGTCAATGGTGAAATTTGCACCATGTAGTTTCCCTTATCGTCAATTACTTTAGTGACCTGGCGACCAGTAGAAGTAACTTGCTTAACATCATTATTGGTGACTCTTTGTCCAATCCGACTTTTATCATTCAAGTTGGAAACAGCCCGAATAATATCCTTATTATCTACAACAATAATTTCACTAATATCAGAATTGGTGTCGTAATCATTGATAATTCGATTCAGACGATCGTCAGTATTTTTGCCATAATGTGCCAATTGGCTGGCCAATTGATTGGTGACGATCGGTGGAATTTGAATTGTCTCTTGAAAACTTTTAATACTGCTTTGTTCAAGTTGTCTAGTAAAGTACGCTCCAATTACTTCAATTGTAGCTAGCAGCATTAGCATAAACACTACCGCCAGCTTGGTATTGATCGAATTGAAAGTATGCTTTAGTACTTTTCTTATTTTTTTCATTCTCTTCCAAAATTCACAATATAAAAAGAAAGCCACACACTTTCGCAGTCCTGTAGCTTTCTAAATTATTCTTCGGTTGGCTGCTTTACGTAGTATCCAACACCGCGACGAGTAATCAAAATTTGTGGTTGAATTGGATTGTCTTCAATCTTTTCTCTCAACCGGTGAACAGTTACGTCAACGGTCCGAACATCCCCAAAGTAGTCATAACCCCAAACTGTTTGCAATAAATGCTCACGAGTCATAACTTGTCCCATATGTTGAGCTAAATAATATAGCAGTTCAAACTCACGGTGAGTAAGTTCGATCTTTTTGCCATTATTCTCAACAATATAGGCATCTGGCATAATGACCAAGTTACCGATCTTAATGTTTTTATCGGCTTCCTCTTGGGTTGCAGCTTCTGCTTTTTTAACAATATCACGACGGCGCAAGTTTGCCTTTACCCGTGCAACTAATTCACGGTTAGAAAAAGGCTTGGTTACGTAGTCATCAGCACCCATTTCAAGTCCTAAAACTTTATCAATTTCAGTATCTTTAGCTGTTACCATGATGATGGGCATATCGTGAGTTTGCCGTACTTCACGTGCAACTTCAAGTCCATCTTTTTTAGGTAACATTAAGTCCAAGATCATCAGGTCTGGATCATATTCCTCAACTTTTTGAACAGCCTCTTCACCATCATAGGCAGTGTCGACGTCGAAGCCTTCTTTGGTTAAATTAAATTTGATAATATCAGAGATAGGCTTCTCATCATCGACGACGAGAATTTTCTTTGGCATCGAGAATGCCTCCTTTGCTTCATATATTATACTGGTTTTTGCTTTTTTAGCCAAAAATATACAAAAAATTCTGAAAATCACTTGATTTTGCTCACAATAAATTGCATAATAATTGTTGTCAGTTATGGCATGGGTGGTTAGCTCAGCTGGCAGAGCAACGTACTCTTAATCCGTGGGTCGAGGGTTCGATCCCCTCACCACCCACTATTTTAAAGCATCGCTTCGGCGGCGCTTTTTTGTTGTTTATTTTTTAAATTTTCTTAGTTTTCGTCTTTTTGATAGCTTTTAGTAACCGAATCTTGGTAAAATATAGCTAAGATTTAAATAGGGAGGCGTTCTTATGAACAACGAAAACGTATTTTTTAACCCTGGCGATGCAATTTCTTCATCACACGATTACAAGGAAGCTCGCCGCAGCGCTCAAATTATTAAGGCAAATAAACCAACCGCTGGACAAATTATTATTGCTAAGAATGCCAAGAACGGTACCTACGCAATTTACCTTGCCGAAAATGCCCGCGATGAAAAACATGGTGAGCCATACAAAATTACTGATAAACTTTAAATAATAGTCGCTTAACGGCGGCTTTTATTTTTTTGCTTTTTTCTAAAAAAAGACTTGCCAAAAGAATGAATCATTGTTAATATTATTAACTGTCAGCAATGACATGGGTGGTTAGCTCAGCTGGCAGAGCAACGGACTCTTAATCCGTGGGTCGAGGGTTCGATCCCCTCACCACCCACCAAATATGGAAATGTCACTGCAAGTAGTCGGTGCTTTTTTATACCTAAATTAAGGACAGGACACAATGTGTTCTGTCCTTTTTCTTTCTATCTGTTTTTATGATAGAATTAAACTAATAATTTTTTAAGGTGGCTTGAGCATGAAAACTTACTATTATGAGAAAACAACTGATGATGTAGTTAATTCTGCTCAGCAAGATTTTTCTTTGCCAGATGATTATGCGATTTTTCCCACCTCCTTATCCGGTCGCATCTGGAATAAAATAGTTCGTGCGCTAGCCTGCGGCTTTGGTTTTATTTATTCGCGCTTGTTTTTGCATACTCATATTGTGGGCAAAGATAAGCTAAAAAAAGCTGCTGATCAGGGATATTTCGTCTATGGCAATCACACGCAGCCAATGGGTGATGTTTTTACGCCTTTGACGGTTGTTTCTTGTCAAAAAATGTACGCAATCGCTGACCAAGCTAACTGGGGCATCCCCTTCATCGGCAAACATTTGGTTCGCTATGGTGGTCTGCCTGTTGGTAAAGATATCAAGCAATCGATTAAGCTGCTTAAGGCTGTTAAAAAAGTGATCAGGCAAAAGAATGGCGTTGTACTCATTTATCCTGAAGCTCACGTTTGGCCTTATTACACTCGGATTCGCCCTTTCACTGATACCAGCATGCATTTTCCAGTTGCTTTAAATGCTCCTAGCTTTACGTGGACAAGCACTTATACCCGATCTAAATTCTTTAAGCGACCAAAAATTACCGTCTATATTGACGGACCCTTTTACCCGGATAAGAATCTAAACAAGAAACAGGCCCAGGCTAAACTTCACGAGCAGATTTGGAAGAGCTTAGTTAGTCGTGCTAAACTAAGCAATTATAATTACTATCACTATCAGAAAAAATAATTGGGAGAACAATGAACATTCTTTTTTGCGGAGATCAGCATGCCGAAGATGGTGTCCTCATCTCTACTCTTTCTTTATTGAAAAACACAAACGAAGAGCTGCACCTCTATGTTCTTACAATGGAGCTGCCTGGCAATCAATATCAACCTTTTTCTAAGCATGCGGCTGATTTTATTCGCTCTTTATTGGTCGAAAAAAATAAAAACAACACGTTAGAACTAATCGACTGTTCTCGGCTTTTTGTTAAACAGCCCCCAACAGCTAATATGGGAACCCGTTTTACTCCTTACGCAATGCTCAGATTGTTCGCTGACCAATTGCCTCAAATTCCGGACCGTGTCTTATATTTGGATGATGACATTATTATTCGCAAGGATATTTCTGCTTTTTACCATCAAGATTTGGGACACATGGAATTAGTTGGCGTACTAGATTATTGGGGTCGCTTCTTTTTCCACAATTGGAAAAGCAAGCGCGTCTTTGACTATATGAATTCCGGCGTTCTTTTATTCAATATGCCTGAAATTAAGCAAACGAAGCTATTTGCAAAAGTTCGGCACATGATGCAAGTGAAAAAGATGTTCCTGCCTGACCAATCAGCAATCAATAAGCTGGCTGTCAGAAAACGCATCGCACCGCGCAAATATAATGAGCAGTACCATTTGCGGCCAGATACCATGATTCAGCATTTTACGACCAGTTTTCGCTTTAAACCATACTTCCACACGTTAACAGTTAAGCCCTGGGACGTAGAACGCGTTCATAGCGTATTACATTTGCACGAATACGATGATCTGTTAGAACAATATTTAAATTTAAAAAACAAGTTATCATAGTAAAGGAGATTCTAATGACAATTCCTGTCTTTTACAGCATCAGCGATGATTTTACGAAATATGCCGCTGTTTCACTTTATTCCTTAATTAAAAAAGCAGATCCAAACACTGACTATACCGTTTATTTTTTAAACCAAGATTTGTCTGATAAGCATAAAGGCGATCTAATGGCGATGGCAACTGAAAATGTGCACGTTAAGTTTTTCCACATCAATAATGAACTCGTTGCCCCAATTAAAAACCGAAAAGAAAATTTTTTGCGGGCCGACTTTTTCACACCGTCCATCTTCTACCGTCTCTTTATTCCGGAATTATTCCCGCAATATGACAAGGCGATCTATATTGACAGCGATACAGTACTAAATGATGATATTGCCAAGCTTTATCAAACCGATTTAGGCAATAATTTATTCGGTGCCTGCACGGATTCATCAATTCAGTTTGTCGAAAAAATGCTTTTCTATATTAAATATGTTTTGGATCTTGATCCTAAGAAATACATTAATTCCGGCATGTTGGTAATGAACTGTAATTCCTTCCGCGACAAGCACTTCATCGATCACTTCATGGACTTATTGACCAAGTACCATTTCGACTGCATTGCACCTGACCAGGATTATTTAAATGAATTAGGCGAAAACAGTATTTTGCACCTTGATCCTCGTTGGGACGCAATGCCGAATGAAAATACACCTGAAATAAAAGATCCAGGTTTAATTCACTACAATTTATTCTTTAAGCCTTGGCACTTTACCAATGTTCAATATGAGAAATATTTCTGGGAAAACGCTCGACAAACAAAGTTCTATTCTGAATTGAAGCAAGAATTAGATAATTATACTGACCAAGAGCGCGAGCAGGATCGCAATAAGTTAAACCATATGCTTGAAAAAGCCGATGTAACTGCCCGTGATCCCCACAATTGGGCTCAGATTAAGAAACAAGGTTCGGTGGCATTATGATTATTGGAGATAATCGCGAACAAGTAATTAAGAATATTCAGACCGCTGCTAATAAGCGAGATTTCACAGCCAAGGTTGAAATCGGTGATCCGGTGATGAGCTTGGACGAACGCTTAAAGCTAGTTAATAACTTTTGGCAACATCAGAATACTATTTACAGCAAGCTAAACAACGGAATTGGACATTTAATGCTCAATGTTTTGGCCAAAACCATTACCAGCACTACTGAATTCGTTGGAACTGAAAATTTGCGTGACTTGCCTCGTGGCGGTGCAATCATCACTTCTAATCACTTCAATCAGCTCGATGCATTAACTATTAAAACTTTGGCCAATAAGGAACATCATAAGCTTTCCATCGTAATTGAAGATACTAATTTGATGCTTCCTGGGATTCTCAGATATTTGATGAATTATGTTGGAACGATTCCTTTAGTTAACAGTCCTAATTATATTGGCAACGACTTCATCAAGCATTTGCATCATGCCCTAGATCAAGATAATTGGGTCCTTATTTACCCTGAACAAGAGATGTGGTGGAATTACCGCAAGCCGAGAAAACTCCAGCGAGGGGCCTATTATTTTGCAGCTAAGCAAAATGTCCCAGTTATCTCTACTTTCGTTGAAATTCAACCTTTATCTAAATTGGAAAAGAAAGATCCTAATTTTTATCAAACTAAATATATCGTGCACGTTTTGCCAGTAATTTATCCGGACGTAAAATTGAGTTTACAAGCTCGTTCAGAAAAGATGAAGCAACAAGACTATCAGCAAAAAGTTGCGGCCTATGAAAAAATATATGGTAAAAAATTAGACTATGACTTCACAGCCTGGGATATCGCGGGTTGGCGCGGTAAACTTTAAAAAAGATTGAATTTATTATATATTCAATCTTTTTTTATTTGCAGTAGATATATTTTCTTTTATAATTAACATGGAGCTGGAATGAATATATTGTGAGGGGTGTCCACCATGAATTTGCGTCAATTGTAATACTTTAAAGAATTAGTCGAACAAAAACAATTCCTTAAAGCTGCAAGAAATTTAAACATATCACAGCCTAGTTTATCTAATTCCTTAAAATCGCTAGAAACGGAGTTAGGTTGCCAATTGGTCAACCGTAGTGGTGGTAAGGTATTTTTAACAGAATACGGCAAGATTTTTTATAAAACCGCAATTGAATCTGTTTCTTCTATTGAAGATGCTAAGCTCGAAATCGAACGCCAAAAGTTACGCGAAAAGAATATTGTAGCAATTGCAAGTATCCCAACATCCTTTAATACTTTTTTACTGTCCACCATCAAGGAATATCAAAAAGAAAGCAGTACGCAAGCTAAATTTTTCTTTGATGATGCTCTTTCACCTGAAATTTGCGAAGGTCTTCGCTCAGGTAAATACGACTTGGGTATTTGTTCAAAAGATGAAAATTATTCCGATTTAACTTTTCTACCGCTTTACAATGAGGAGCTTGTTTTAATCACTAAGAAAAATAATGAATTAGCTCAAAAAGACAAAGTCAGTTTGAAAGATTTAGATAATGAAGATATTTACACATATTCGACTAAATCGACTTTAGGTAAGAACATTACTACGGCAATTACCGCTAAAAACAAAAATATAAAAATTCATAATTTTGCTAAGGATGAGCTAAGCCTGGCCAGTTCAGTAATTGCAAATGACCTTAAGGCTTTAATTGTTAAAAGCGTCTTCTTAGATCATTTTGATCTTAAACAAATTCAAGTGGATCTGCCACGTAATACAAGACAAGTTTACTTAGCTTATAATAAGCAAAATATAAAGAACCAGGAAGTTAAAAATCTAATTAATTATCTGAAAAACAAAAAGGGATCTAAATAGATCCCTTTTTTACTACTTTGCTTTTTCTTGAATTTTGAAAACGATCGTACCGGTGATTAAACCAACAATCATTGGAATGAACCACGATAATCCTTCGTTAGCTAGCGGCAGCATATTTCTAACATGCGCGATCGCAAGCCCAAAACTGCTTTTACTTACAACGGCTGGCATATTAACAATCATATCCATAATTGCCGGAACCAAAGTAAATAGAACACTGATTACCATAAACCGTTCGATTCTTTTTAAAGAAATGAGTAAATACGACCAAAATAATTAAAATGATGGAAATTGGATACAGCAGCATTAAAATGCAGGCTGTGACCAGGAAATGATCGTCTCAAGGCCAACATTGGCGAATAAGAAGGCACTGATGCTAGTAATAGCCAACCAACCATGATAACTAATTTTAGAAAAATGTTTATGAAAGTCTTGCGCAAAAGCAGCAACTAGAGAATTGCTTGACCAATTTTACCGGCATAGCTTTGAACAATTTGAGAAAATGCGGTTCCTCCGTCAGCTGAACCAGGCAACTCTGCCAAGAGACATTGCACCAATCGCAATGCTTTTATCTTCCCTTTTACCCATTTGACGAATGGCCGTGATAATCGTTACACCGAACGCTAACCCGGCTAGAGCATCCATTGTGTTATAGCCTTGTAAAAAGCCATTCATAACGGCTCCAGACGATGTTAAATAGTCTGTGGTGCTTTTAACAGTATTAGGATTCTCTATTGGAAAAAGGAAAGCAACTATGAATACCAAGAATAGCAACACAAGAAAAATCGAATTGAGAATTTTTCCTAAATTATCCAAAATATTGCTTTGATTATAAGAAATAAGGTAAGTAAATATAAAAAATAAGGTTGAAAATATCAACAACCCTAATTTTTGGTAATTACTAGGGATAAACGGCGCTATTCCAACTGTATAAAAAACAGTCGCAGTTCTCGGAGTTCCAAATAATGGACCAATAGTTAAGTGAATTAAGGTCATAAAAATCAATGCAATGTAGATCCAAAAGGTAATCCAATTTCATATACTCCATTTGCATGAATCAAGGCAATTGCCAAAATTGATAATAAAGGCAACAGCACGGCCGTAATTAAAAAACCAAGTGCGGCTAAAAACCAATTATGTCCTGCAATTTATCCTAAATGAAGTGGGAAAATCAAGTTCTCAGCACCAAAAAATAGAGCAAAAATCATCGAGCTGATTACAAAGTAATCTTTTTTTAGTTCTCGTTCTAAAGTTTTTAAATCTTCCATTATTTCAACTCCTTTAATTAGTTATTAATTTTGCCATATTTTTCTCAGCAAATCTACAAAAACC
>NZ_ADNY01000024.1 GCF_000178475.1 Lactobacillus amylolyticus DSM 11664
TCAGAAGCGTGTATTTTTATTAGTTGTTACTACTGTTGATTTCCTTTAGTAAACCAATGAAAGATTTGCTGACATGTTCAGCCTGATTCTTTGGCAAATTACGCAATTCATTAGTAACTTTTTGGATAAAAGCAGGAGTGTTATCTTGGTTTTCATCCGCCTTTACCTTTTTAAAACGATAAGCATTATTAATAATATCAGGTGTAGTAGTGTTCAATGCACATGCAATAGAATCTAACTTTTGAATACTGATATTTTGATTTTTTGTTCTTTCCAAACGAGAAATAAAGTTGACAGAGAGACCACTTAACTCGGCTAAATCTTCTTGAGTCAATTTTTGATCGCGTCTACGACGTGAAATTTCATCCCCTAGATTAATACTCATGAAGCACTCGACCCTTTCAATTACTTATAAAACTATAGCTATTAGCTATAGACTATAAAAACGTAATAAAATGAAATAGATTATTTTAATATTATTAAATTACACTATATTAACAATAAATACTTGAAAAATCCTTATAAAAACATCATCTCATTAAATTATGATAAAACAATAATTTGAATAAAATATGAATTCTTTAAGAATTTCAGCAAATAAATTGATAAATCCCTAAAATATTATACAAAAAACAAGAAATTTATATAATATTTACTACAAGTAACATAGAAACATAATATTTATTGTTTTGTCAAGCAAACGCCGTTTATTGGTCATTAGTTAGTAAATAATTTTGAATTTAATGAAGTTTAATGTTAATTAATAGTGAAAAACGATAATAGAGTAATGGATAAGAGTTGAATAATCACTTCGTATAATATATATTATGTAAAGTAAATTCTCAAAATTGGAGGTAGACTAAATGAAGATACTAAATATGGATCATTTTGTTATCACAGTAAATAATCTGGACAAAGCAAAAGATTCTATCATCGAATTATTGGATTAAAAATAGTAAATCAGCGAAGCAACCAAGATTTTGTGACGATGATGTGTGGTGGTCATTCACTTCTTCGCTTAAGAAAGTCAACTAATGAAGTAATGCAATTGTGGCGAAGCATCTATCGACTGGTAGTTTTGATTTTTGTTTAGAGAGCTCAAATAATGTTCAAGAGACTAGACTATAAAGAATTTTGAAACAAATAATATTCAAATAGAATTAGGTCCAGTTGTTAAGCATGGTTTTAAAGGAAAAATGATGTCTGTATATGTTAGAGATCCAGATGGTAATCTTGTTGAAATTTCTACTTATCATAATTAATGCTGAGAGAGATTCTGAGACGTTTAAAATCCAAAATGATCATTAGTTTGTTTTATTAAGTTCATCTATTTTAGTCCAAAAGTAAGAACAAAGTTTATGAGTTCAGTTTTTTGCTAAGCTATCATTAAAACTATAATTTTAATGATAGGTAGATCTCATACTCTCAATTAAATACGGTTTGATATTTATCTTATTACTGAATTATTTAGTGAATTTATTTAAAAAGAATTTCTATTTTTGTTTTGCTGAATCAATAATTAATTTGAATCAATATTTGCAGCAACAAATAAGCTTGATATATCAATGTTGTGCTGTCTTCTTTAATCTTTTATTGCTCCCCGCTCTTTATTTTGGCTAGGGGAGTTTTTCTATGACGTTAAAGAACATGTGTTTGCAAAAGTGCCTTAAAATTGCTATAATTTAAGCAGTTGTATAATAAAAATCATAATTAGAGGTAGACATGGCATGGAAACAAAAAAATATTTAGCCTTAATTCAAGTTGAATTAAATAAAATGCCAGATTATGTAAAGCAATATAATCTAGGAACCAATCACTCTCTAGCTACGAGTTATCAATATTTAACTGAAATTAGACGTTTTTTTGAATGGCTAAGAAAAGAAGGAATTTCGAAGGCTGATAACAATCGTCAAGTTTCCACTTCTACCCTCGCCCATTTAAGACGTAACGATATCATGCTATATATTGATTATTTACGCCATTCTAAGAATCAACAGGGACACCTCAATTCGCCAACAACAGTTAATCGTTCAATTAATGCTTTACGTTCCCTATTCAAATTTTTGACAATTACGGCTGACAATAATCATGGCCAACCATATTTTGAACGTAATGTAATGCTCAAAATAGATTCTTTAAACAGCACAAAAACGCTTAATTATCGTGCTCATATTTTAGAATCTCATATGTATACTGGCAATTTAAAATATGAATTTCTTGATTTTATTGCAAAAAATTATGAGCAACATTGTAATAAACAGGCTCTACCAGCTTTCAAAAAGAATAAGCAGCGAGATCTTGCGATTATTGCCCTAATTCTGGGAACGGGAATTCGTGTGTCTGAATGTGCTAATGTCAATTTAAAAGATCTTAATTTAAAAGATGCAGTTTTAGATGTAACGCGTAAAGGCGGTCAGAGGGACAGTGTGCCGATTGCTGAATGGACGGTCAACTATCTGATTGAATATAAAAAGATCCGTCAGCAGCGGTATTTGGCCGATAAAACACAAACTGCATTCTTTCTAACTCGTTGGCATGATCAAACACGTCGTATTACAAGCAATGCAATTGAAAAAATGATCAATAAATATTCGGCAGCATTCGGTCACCCGCTTACTCCACATAAATTACGCCACACTTTAGCTTCAGAATTGTATGAAGTAACTAAGGATCAAGTTTTAGTAGCGCAACAATTGGGTCAAAAAAGTACTTCGGCAACGGATTTATATACGCATGTTAATCAAGAAAAGCAACGTGCAGCTCTTAATGAAATACCTGATCTTGATCAGCATAAGTACTAAAAACACGTACAAAAAATGTATTCTTATATATAATATCATTAATTAATCTAAAAAATCTGCTTTTATATTAAACAATCTGACTTTTAAGTGCTAGAATATTAACAATTTAATCTTCACTTGTTTGATAAATTAATTTGATTAAGGAGATATTTATGGAAGATTTAATTGATCTGCACTTACATTTGGATGGTTCAGTACCTTTTAATACCGTTAAGAAATTAAGCAAACTGCATCATTTTCCGTTAATATCCGTTAATAAGTGATGATAAATTGCATCAGAAATTATCTGTTTCAGATAATTGCCATAACTTAAATGAATATTTAGAAAAATTCGCCTTTCCATTAAAATTAATGCAAACAAAAACAGATTTAGAATTGATTGTTTATGAATTGTTGCGTGATTTGCGCAAACAAGGCTGTATCTATGTAGAAATGCGCTTTGCCCCACAATTACACACGCAAAAAGAATTGACGCAGGAGGAAGCTATTAGGGCCTGTGAGATTGGTTATAAAAACTTTCTTAATTGGCAAGCGGTTTTGCGTGATGGCAAACCAGCCTTGCATGCTAACTTTATTCTTTGCTGTATGCGGCTGCGTGGTAATGAAAAAGAAAACTTTGAAACTGTTGAGTTGGCTCATAAATTGATGCCGATTACTCATGTTGTTGGAATTGACCTAGCCGGCGCAGAAACCCCCGAATTTGCTATTCACAAATATAGTAAACTTTTTGCCAAGGCAAAAGAACTTGGTGTTCCCTACACTATTCATGCAGGGGAAGCAATGGGGCCTAATTCCATTCGTGAAGCCCTGGCATTAGGAGCTAAAAGAATTGGACATGGAATTAGATGTATTGAAGATCAGAATCTAGTAAATAAATTGGCAAAGGATAAGATAACTCTTGAATGCTGTGCTACTTCCAATTTAAATACTAAAGTTTTTGATCGCCTGACTAAATATCCAGTTAGAGAATTGCTCCATGAAGGTGTTCATGTAACTTTGAATACTGATAATATGACAGTTTCTCATACTAATTTACCAACTGAGTATCGACGTCTTGAAGTAAAAACAGGTCTTTTAGCAAGTGAAGAAAAAGAAATGCTGAAGAATTCAATCCAAGCTTCATTTGCCAGTCCAAAAGAAAAACAACGTTTGACTGCTCTTTTAGGTTAAATAAAAAAAGAAGAACAAGTAGTATCTTTTTACTACTAGTTCTTTTTTGCTTTTTATTTAGTTAAATCGATTTTATCAATATCAATCATCCAAGCAATAGCGATTGATTTTTCACCTAAGTGAGTAGCAATAACAGGACTGAATTCTGCAACATCAATAGGCAAACCAGGGAAATTTTCAGAAATAAAGTCTTTAATTCCTGCGGCCTGCTTGGCATCGTTAGAATGAAAGACAAACAAACGTAATTTATCTTTATAATCAAGCTTACTAGTTCGTTCTAACGCAATACTTTCAATCTTGCTGACTGCACGCTTCATAGAACGAATTTTATCAAACGCAACGATTTTACCATCTTTAAAAGTTAACAGCGGCTTAATATGAAGCATTGTACCGATAAATGCACTCGCATTACTTAAACGACCACCACGACTTAAATTTTTTAAATTATCTACGACAAACAATTCATCAATTGTTGCTCTAATTTCATCAAGATGCTTAATAATCTGTTCAGGTGTTAAGCCGTTTTTGATCATCCTAGCAGCTGCAAGAACTAAGTATCCTTGCAAACGCACAGTTATCTTTGAATCATAAGGATATAAATGATATTCAGGATTATTGCGAGCGATGTTTTGCAATGTCTCATTATATCCAGAAATCCCGCCCGATAAAGTAATATCAATAATGGCCTCATAGCCTTCTGCATGGAGCTTATTGCAAAGTTCAATCATCTTACCCATGCTTGGCTGTGAAGTCTTAGGAAAAGCAGCACCTTGTCTTTGAGATTCAAATAGTTGCTCTGCAGTGATGTTAATGTCTTCCAAATATTCCTTGTCGCCAATAATAACAGGAATTGGCATTACGATCACATTATTTTATTTAACTTCTTCTTTAGTTAATACGCTGGTGCTATCGGTCACTAATGCAATCTTCATTATATAACCCTTTCATCTATAAGAATTTATAGATGAATTATAGCATAAATTGAGCTCAAGTTCGAATACCTATCCCATTTCTGAGAAGTCGTCATATCCCATGCTTAGATTTTTTAGTTCTTGAGTAAATTTAGTTAACTCATTTGTATCAATTTTTGAAAATAGATTTTTTTCGATCTCACTAAGTGCCTTTTTTAATTCGGCAACTTTACTTAGCCCCACTTCACTTAGGCAAACTATTTTACTTGAATCTTTATCTGATCTGGTTATCTCAATATAATCTTGTGTTTTCTTTTGCTGAAGCTGTCTGCTTAAAGTAGACAAAGAAATTGAGAGACCTTTTGCCAATTTTCCCATCGGTAAAGGCTGATTATTATTTCCATCGAAAAATAGCAATATTCTTGTTTGTGAAATACTCAACTTGCATTTGTGATTTATTTCTTTTTTGACGTGCTCCGCGATGGAATTAAAAAATAAAACATCCATATACTACTCTTCTCCAAAGTTTGTGAGTAAATCCCAGAGATATGTAGTCAGAAACCAACACTAATGTTGTGAAACTTTATACTGACCCATCTAGGATATTTACTATGTGAAACATAATATATTGGCTTTGACTTATGCATTAGCTAAAACTAATATTACTCTTTTATAACTATAGTATACCATTTTTCACAAATAAGTCTTTGTGAAATTCTAAAAATATTATTATATAACCAGAAGTACACTATTTTAAGATTAGCAAAATTACTAGAATCAAGTTACTTAAGCAATAAGAAAATAATTGATATAATAGATAACGTGTTTATGTTTAGAGGTGATACCAGATGGCTTTTGATGGTTTATTTATTCATAGCCTATTAACTACTTTGACCCCTACTCTAGTGAGTGGACGGTTATCCAAAATTTATCAACCATTTGATCAAGACTTGGTCCTAGTATTTCGAAAAGAAAGAGAAAATCAACAGTTGCTGATTTCGGCAAATGCTCAATATCCAAGAATGTATTTGACCAAACAGACTATTGCCAATCCAGATAAGGCACCAACGTTTGTAATGGTGCTGCGCAAATATTTGGAAGGGTCAGTTTTAAAATCGATTGAACAAATTGGGTTGGATCGAATTGTAAACTTCCATTTCAGCAATCGAAATGAACTTGGCGATCAAGTACAACTTGTTTTATCTGTCGAATTAATGGGCCGACACAGCAACGTAATTCTTTATGATCAAGAAAGCGGAAAAATTATTGATTTGCTAAAGAGAATTAATCCTGATGAAAATCGTGCAAGAATACTTCTCCCAAGAGCAAAATATGAATTGCCACCGTTAAAACCAGGAATAAATGGTTTAAATTTAACGGAAAAAGAATTTGAAGAACTAAAAAGGCAAAATCCTCTTCCTAGTGATTTTGTTAGAAAAATGGATGGTCTAGATCGTGATGATCGGATGGAACTAGAGGGCTATCTTGAAGATGAATTTTCATTTGCTTCTTTTCAAACTTTCTTCGAACAATTTAATCATCCAAAGGCTTTTGTTCTTAAAACTCCGAGAAATAAACGAAAGATATTTCCTTACCTTCCCTATCATTTGGATCTGGAAAAAGAAAGCAGTGATCCAGATTTGAACCATGCACTTGATGAGTTTTATGAATATCAAGCAAATCGAGATTGGGTTAAACAGCGAGCTGCAAAGGTTGAACGAGTTGTTAAAAACGAGCAGAAAAAATTAACTAAGAAAATTGCAAAATTGCAAAAACATCTTGATTTAGCTGAAAATTCAGAAGGCTATCGTATTCGTGGTGAAATTTTAAATGCAAATTTGTATCAGGTTAAACCTGGAATGACGGAAGTAGATTTGCCAAATTATTATGATAATAATCGCCCGTTAAAGGTAAAATTGGATCCGGCCCTTTCTCCAGCACGAAATGCACAAAAGTATTTCACCAGATATAAGAAACTGCGAGATTCAATTAAACACGTGCATGAACAAATAAAGATTGCACAAGCTAATTTGGCCTACTTTGATTCAATTCAAACAGCTATTGATAATGCTGATCCTCAGGATATTGATCAGATCAATGAAGAATTACAAAATCAGGGTTATATTAGCAAACCACAGAAACATGTTCGCCGTAAAAAGATTACTGAACGTAATTTAAACAAATTCAAACTTTCATCAGGTAAAACCGTTTTTGTTGGAAAGAATAATTATCAAAACGATTGGTTGACTTTAAAGAAAGCAAATAAGAATGATTATTGGTTCCATGTTAAAAATATGCCAGGCTCTCACGTTATTCTTCGTGATGATCAACCTACTCCTGAAGATATTAAAGAAGCAGCTGAAATTGCCGCCTTCTTTTCAAAAGGAAAGCTTTCTGCCCATGTTCAAGTGGATTATGTTCAAGACAAGCGGGTTAAAAAACCAAATGGTGCGAAACCAGGATTTGTAATCTACACAGGGCAAAATTCGATTGAAGTTACCCCTGAAGAAAAAAGCGTTATGTCAAAGAGAATTGATTAATGAAATTTAAATATAAAAAAGACATTCGGAAAGAGCCGAATGTCTTTTTTGATTTGTTAAATTGGTTGAGTAGTTAAAGACAAAGATTCTAGAAAATCTAAAATTAATTCGGCTGTTTCTATGCTTGAAAAAACTGGGATGTGAGTGTATAAAGCTTGATCCCTGATTCTAATTGCATCAGCACTGGCGGCATCAGATAAATTAGTAACATTAACGACCATTACAATTTTATGTTGCCGAATTTTATCAAGCAAATTCTTAGGATTCTTGTGTACTTTGTCAACAATCCCAGTAGTGATTCCCGCTTCCGCAAACATTGTTGCAGTACCTTCAGTGGCCACCAGTTTAAACCCAAGTCGATCAAATCGACGAGCTAAACTGGTTACTCTTTCCTTATCTTCGTCACGAACAGAGATGAAGATCGTTCCATAACTTGGAATATGTAAATCACTGGCTTCACATCCCTTATACAGTGCTTTGGCAAGCTGAGTATCTCGTCCCATAACTGAGCCAGATGACTTCATTTTTGAATCAAAAGTATTATAGCTGTTGTAATTGATGTAAGAAAAGACAGGCATCTTTACATGAATAAAATCATTAGTCGTCCATAATTCTTCGTGATAGCCAAGATCAGCCAAATTCTTACCAGCGATTACTTGAGTAGCACAAGCAGCTAAATCCTTACCTAGTGACTTGGACAAGAAAGCAACATTGTGACCAGCATAAGGCTTAATTTGCAATAAGTATAATTCACCATTCACCATTAGGAAGTGTAAGTTATAAATTCCCCTAGTTGATAACTGATTAATTAAGTTAATCGAATAATGTGCTAGCCTTATTTGACCATCCGTTTTTAAGTTTTGTGCTTTAAAAACGGCGATTGAATCTGAGGCATGTGATCCTGTTTGTTCCAAATGTTCAATTATTCCAGGAATAGTAGTTTGTTGGCCATCAGAGATCGCAGTTACTTCATATTTATTGCCTTCGATAAACCTTGAAACAGTAATTTGATCTAACTGATTTTCATCTAGATACTTTTTAACAGCAGGAACATCGTAAACAACAGCTGATTTTTGCTTGATTTCTTTACTGAATCCTCCGATCAAAATTGGGAAGCCATAGTTATTTACGAATTTGACAACTTCTTTCTGGTCATGAGTAGTCAAAGATGGCACTCTTTTAAGTCCAGCAACTGGTTTTAGCAAAAGATTCTTAATTTTATCATGTAGATTGCCGTTTGAGCGACCAAGGATATTCAGACCGCTTTCGATCAGTTTTTGACTTAAAGAACTAACTTTCTTACCAGAAAATTGCAATAAAACATCTTTAATTCCCTCTTTGTGGGCCACTTTTACAATATTCTCGACAGTGATTGGATCAAAATAAATACGGTCAACGTTCTTAAAGCGCTCAGCTATTGATTCATCATTGTTAGATAGCAGAATGGTTTCATAACCAATATTATGTAAAGTCTCAGTAGCATGTGAAAGTATATAGTCAAATTCACTAGTTACTGAAACCTGCAATGGCAGCATGCCAATGATTAAAACTTTCTTCTTAGAAGATAATGGTTGTACTTCGTTTTGAACATCATAGGCGCTGTAATAGCTTTGAATATTTGGTTTGTAGATACCAGCTGAACCATCAATTTGAAGATAAGCTGGTTTAAGATTGAATTGCTGCAATTTCTGCTCTATTTCATCTATTTTTGTATTGCGCAAAAGTGCTAATAAGTGATTTGAAAATCCTCGTCTTTTTGCTTCGATTAAAAGATCGACGTTTAGTTTTTCTGCATCGTGAACTTTTTGCGCAATCAAAATAATGTTTTGCAATTTTTGGTAATAAACGGGATGCAGGTATACGATATCTTGCAGATTACTATAAGACATGCCCTTTGCAATGGCTGCTAAAAGTCTGATCAAATGCAACTCATCAGGATGCAATAAATCCTGCAAAATTGTCTGTTCATCTTTTCGATATTCATGAATAAACGTTTTCCAGGCTAAATCAATATCAATTGTATAAGAAATTGCCTTTAAAAAAGCAGCTTCAAAGTTTTGCCCAATTCCCATTGCTTCGCCACTGGCTTGCATCCGATTGCCTAAAAGATAATGGTTATAACCAGATTCTGACAGTGACCAATATGGCATTTTTACGGAGAGTACATCTAAAGTTGGCTCAATTGAAGCATTTAAGCCAGAAACAGGGTCAGTTATTTCATTCAAATTGTAGCCAATCGCTACCTTGGCTACGATGTAACCAACACTATATAAGCCAGCTCTTTGAATCCAAACAGCACTTCTTGTTAAACGAGGCTTAATGGTTAGGACTTTATATTCAATTTGAGTACCATGATGGCGAATTGCAAAATGGATGCTCATAATTCCCAATAAGTTAAGATTGTCTGCAATCTTTTTACTCGTGCTGCGCAGTTCCTGAATCTGATCATTGTTTAAAGTTAAAACAGGCATGACAACAGCCGAATCACCTGAATTAATACCAACTGGTTCAATTGATCCAGCGAAATTACTGAAGACAATGTTACCGTCACGGTCGCGAATGACATTGACAATAACCTCTTCCCAGGTAGACAAGTCTTCGGTTAAACGATAGTGCTTCCAAGAAAAAGTTTCGCTTTGGCTTTCTTTTTTGAAGTAATTAATTAAATCATCTAAAGTCTTGAAGCCTAAGTGTTCGTTATGTACATATCGATGATATTTTGTAACTAAAACTGGAAATGAAACAGTTTCTTTAATTTGATCGATATGAGATAAAAGATCATCAGTCGATAAATTAGCCAGTTGCCAGGATTGATTGACGTTAATTTTTAATTTGTTTAGCAGTTCCATTCTTTTTTGCTGATTGCCTAACGAAAGAGTTCTTGGATTTAAGGTCAGCAATTTAATATGCATTTGTTGCAAAATACCATCTTGAATTAATTTATTTGCAACCTTCAAACCAGTAGTTGAGCCATAGGCGGTCATGATTGCGTCAGGTTCTTCCATCCGCAAGATTCGTTTAAGGAAATCTAGCGTCATAGGTTCTAGGTAAACTGTCACGCCTTCTCTTTTATCAGTTGAAACTGTCGCTGGATTAGGATTTACCAAAACTACTTGAATTCCCTCTTCAACTAGAGCATTAATTGCGTCGCAGGCTAGCAGGTCCATTTCGGCAACGCTGCCAATTAAAGTTGGACCTGAACCAATGATTAAAACTTTATCCAAATCATTCTCTAAAGGCATATTTTTACTCCATCATTTTTAAAAAATGGTCAAAAATTTCAATTGCATCTAAACTGCCTGGTGCTCCTTCTGGATTAAAGGCAGTTGCAATGACCTTTTCTTTTTCCATTGTAAATCCAGCTAACAGTTCAGTATGAAGATCAAAAAATTCTTGATTCATATTTAGCTGAACACTATCAGGCAAAACTAACTGATTTATATCCATGGCCGTTTGCCAAATTGTGTTTGAATTCTGTTCAATTACGGGATAATTGATACCATCAAACTCTTGTGGCAAGTTAACCAATTCCAGCTTTAAATAATCGCTTAAAGCCAAAAAGCCCAGACCAATACCAAGAATCGGACATTTTTGGTAGAAATGGTCTAGTACAGGTTTTATTGCTTTTAAAATTTCGTCCGGCTGACCAGGACCGTTGGAAATAATAATGCCATCTGGTCTCAGATTTTCAATATCAACCGGAGTTGCATTGTATGGCAATACAGTTACATTTACTTGTCTTAAAGATAATTCACGCAACATCGAGTGCTTTAATCCTAAGTCTAAAACTGCAACCGTCTTTCCAACATTGGGTGCTGCATAAGCATTTTTTGTCGAAACAGAAGCTGATTTGTTTTTGGGCAAAACCAAGGCTTTAATTTGATCAAAAGCATGCTCATCATCTGTATCCATGATAGAAGCCTTAATTGTTTCTTCACGCATTAAACGGTGAACCAAGGCGCGAGTATCAACATTAAAAATTGCCGGAATATTTTTTTCTTTTAAAAATAAATCTAGATCTTGGAAATTTTCGCTATCGGAAATATTCAATGCTACATCGTTAGCGATAATTCCTTTAACAGTGGGGTCAATACTTTCATAGTCGATTGCATTGATTCCGCTATTTCCAATCATTGGTGAAGTAAAGACCAAAATTTTTCCGGCATTAGTCGGATCAGTCAAAGTTTCCTGATAACCAAAATTGGCAGTTTGAATTGCTAATTCACCAGTTGAAATGATGTTAGCACCAATCCCCTCACCTGAGAATGAACTGCCATCTTCTAGAATTAAGTAGCGTTTCATTAAATCACTTGTTTCTTCTAAGTTTATTTAAGGTTTCTTGAAATATTTTAGGCGGATCTACTTTAAATTCAAGCCATTTTCCTGTTTTGGGATGCTTAAAGCCAAGAACTTGTGCATGCAAAAACTGCCCATTTCCCTTCAAAGTCTTTCGTGATCCATATAAAGGATCACCAGCAACTGGATGACCTATGTAGGATAAATGAACTCTGATTTGATGAGTACGGCCAGTTTCTAGCTTGCATTGGATTAAGCTATAACCTTTAAATTGTTCAATTACTTTAAAATGAGTTACCGCATGCTTACCACCGGCGACAACTCCCATCTTTTTGCGATCATGAGGATTGCGCGCAATTGGAGCATCGATGGTACCTTCTTCTTCTGCAAAATTGCCATGGACTATTGCCAGGTATAAACGTTTATTAGTCTTATGAGCCAATTGGTCTTCTAAAGATTCACGGACTTGGCTATTTTTTGCAATCATCAATAAGCCAGAAGTATCTTTATCAATTCGGTGAACAATCCCAGGTCTAAAACCTTCAGGACTAGAAGCCAGATCCTTTGTATGATAAAGCAAAGCATTGACTAATGTATGATCGGGATGTCCAGCGGCTGGATGGACCACCATTCCTTGAGGTTTATTGACAACAATCACATCATTATCTTCATAAATAATATCAAGTGGGATATTTTCAGGAATAACGTCTAGCGGCTTAACCGCTGGCACAGTTACTTCAATTGCATCGCCATCTTTTACTTTATATGAAGCTTTTTCAACTTTCTGGTTGACGAGAATCAAACCGTCATCAATTAATTCTTTCACTCTAGTACGAGAAAGATCATCAATTTTATCTGCTAGGTATTTGTCTAGCCGGCCTTTTTCGTTCTCTACAGTTAATTCGTATTTTTTAGTCATGCTTATTTTCTTTTTCGTCAAAAAATACTAAGTAAATGAAAATTAAGATCACACCTACTGTGATTGCAGAATCAGCAATATTAAAGATATTGAAATGAATAAAATCCAGTTGCAGCATATCAACTACGTATTTCAAATGCAAACGATCGATAAAATTACCAATAATCCCGCCAAGAACTAATGCAATGCCAGCATCAAACCAAGTATTTTTATATTTTTTGTTAAATAAAAAGTATAAACAAACGCCAATAGTAACAATACTTATTGCATAGAACAGCCACATTTGACCAGGAAGAACATTCCAGGCTGCTCCATTGTTTTGTAAATATGTAAAGGATAAGATCCCCGGAATAACTTGTTGAACTTCACCTAAATGAAAGTTGGTTGCAATATAAAACTTTAAGCCTTGATCGGCAAGAACGATAAATAATGAAATAAGTAAATATAGAAACTGCATAAATTTTTTTAGAATAACCCACTAATTTTTCCGTTATTGTCAACGTCAATGTCAAGAGCTGCCGGATGTTTTGGCAAGCCTGGCATATCAAGAACGTGTCCAGTGGTGACAACGATAAATCTTGCACCATTTTTAAGACTGATTCCCTTCACATGAAGGGTGAAATCTTCAGGTGCGCCTAACAACTTCTTATTATCAGTAAATGAATACTGTGTTTTGGCAATAATTACAGGTAGTTTTTCTTTACCTAATTGTTTGAGGTGACTAATCTCTTTTTCAGCCTTTTCACTGTATTCTACTTGGCTGGCATGATAAATTTTTTGGGCAACCTTTTTAATTTTTGTTTTGACGTCATCATTGTCATTATAAGTTGTCTTTAAATCTGCCTTGCCAGAGTTTGCAAGATCAACTACGGCTTGAGCGGCTTCAATGCCACCCTTTGAACCAACATCATGATAATTAACAACTTCCGCTTGAATGCCTTGTTCTTGAATTAATTGCTTCAGCAAATCCAGTTCGACCTGTGTATCTGTATCGAAACGATTAATTAAAACAATTACCGGAACGTTATAACTACGCATGTTGTTCATATGACGTTCCAAGTTTTTGAATCCTTTTCTCAATGCTTCCAAGTTTTCTTGGCCCAAATTGTCTGTTGAGCCTTCGGCCTGGTATTTTAATGCACGAACAGTTGCAACGACGACACTTGCATCAGGTTTCTTGTCCAAGTGCTTGGAAACAAAGTCCATAAATTTTTGACCGCCCAAATCACTGCCAAAGCCAGCTTCAGTAAGCGTGTAATCACTAAGGTGCAACGCAAGGTTGGTAGCCATAACTGAATTAGCCCCGTGAGCAATATTAGCAAAAGGTCCGCCATGAACTAAGGCCGGAGTATGTTCGATTGTTTGAACTAAGTTTGGCTTTAATGCATTAGATAAAAGAGCAGCGATAGCGCCATGGAAGCCTAAATCTTTAACATAAACTGGCTTGTCATCTGTTGTATAAGCGACGAGAATATCACCAATTCTTGCCTTTAAATCATCAATATCATTTGCTAGACAAAGAATAGCCATCAATTCATTGGCAACAGTAATTGCAAAACTTGCAGTATGTTCAATTCCATTAAATTTTGACCCTTGTCCTACAGTTACTTTCCGCAAAGCACGATCATTAACATCTAAACCGCGTTTGATCAGGATCTTTTCGGGATCAATATTTAAACTGTTGTCTTGATAAATATAGTTGTCAACTAGAGCTGCTAAAGTATCGATTGCACTGGTTAAAGCATGCATGTCGCCAGTAAAATGAAGATTAATATCTTCCATCGGAATGATTTGGGCCATTCCACCACCGGTAGCACCACCCTTTAGTCCAAAAACAGGCCCCATTGATGGTTCTCTTAAGGTAATCATCGTTTTTTTATGGAGCTGATTATTGATGGCATCACCTAATCCAATTGTGATTGTTGACTTCCCTTCACCAGCCGGAGTTGGTGAAATAGAAGTAACCAAGATCAATTTGCCCAGATGACCGTTTTTCTTGTTGCGATTAATTGCAGTCCAGTTTATTTTTGCTTTATCGTGACCATAAAGTTCCAAATCGCTTTCTGTTAAACCAACCTTCTTGGAAATTTCTGTAATATCTAATGCGTGAGAATTTTGTGCAATTTGAATATCTGATTTCATATTTGCAGACCTCTTTTTCTAATATATTCGATTTGATTATTTTTGAAATTGTTGAAATTGATTTAGCGTTTTAGAATTTAGTCCCCTTATTTCTAAAAAATTATAATTTAATTATACCAAAATTTTACTTATTAAGTCTTAATACATTAAAATAGATACAGAGAAAGAAACTGTCAAATCTTTTGTGTAAATAGATCTTTCTCATAGATTGATTTTTTATTATTTATTTAATCGAAGTAAGATTCTAAGGTGTCCTGAACCTGACCAAAGCCTTTGTGAATTCGGTTGAAGTAGCGGTCATTGTAGCTCATTGCCAGAATGCCAATGAAAGTATCAAGCGACTGTTCAGTCGGAAACTCTGCTTTGGGCTTAGGCTTGCGCTTAATGACGTTGTTAAAAGATTCAATCATGTTGGTAGAGTAAATTGAAGCTCTGATCTGCTTAGGATAATTGTAGAAGACCAGCAGGTCCGGCTCGATGTCTTTCAGGTTTCTTATGACATGATTATAACTCTTGTCCCATTTGGCATAGAAGGCATGCAATATATCAACAGCGGCTGCTTTATTGGCTTGCTGGTGAATCTGCTTGAATTCGTTCATAATTGCCTCGCGATCCTCCACGCGTACTTTAGCGCAGATATTACGCATGACATGAACCAAGCAACGCTGGAAATGAGCTTGAGGATAGGTCTTTGCCAGTGCTGTCTTCATGCCCACAACGCCATCTAAAAGAAAAAGCTCTACTTGCTCTAAGCCACGAGATTTCATGCTTTGGAGCAGCTCCGTCCAGACTTCAATGTTTTCATTGGGCGCAATGCAGTAGTCGATAACTTCCTTGTGGCCATTAGGTTTGATACCAATGGCAATATAGACAGCTTCACGTTCAAAAGTTTCTCGGCGCAGAGGAACGTAGGTAGCGTCTAGATAAACACAGAAGAACTTATCGCTAAGCTTACGCTTGTGATAAGCCTCTACCTTGGGGATCATCTGCTTAGAAATATTGGATACTTGAGCGGGGCTGTAATGGCTGCCATACATTTTTTCAATCAAGTCAGCTATCTCTCTGGTAGTTACGCCTTTAGAGTAAAGCTTGATGATCATGTTTTCCAACACATCTGCATGCTGCTTGTAGTCAGGCAGCGTGTGCTGATGAAACAGGCCGTTGCGGTCTCGTGGCACCTGGATTTCAATTTCGCCAAACTGCGTATCCACCTTGCGAAAGTAGGCACCGTTCCTAGAATTGCCGGTATTCCAGCCGTCTCTTGCATAAGGATCATAGCCTAAAAACGCAGTTAGTTCAGCTTCTAACAAGTCATTAACTGCCTGTTGTAGTTCTTTACGCAATAAATCATTTATTTTGTCTTGATTATTGGAGTGCTTGAGCAATATTTTTGGTAAAATCATTCATGAAGGAGTTCCTCTTTCTGTATGTGTTTTTTGTTCAAACCAATCATACGAGAAAGGAACTCCTTTTTCTAATATTTTAAGAAATTAATTTAAGGAATCATTCATCCTTACACAAACTATTTTACAGTCTCCAGAGAAAATTAATGGAGGGACCAATTATGAAAATTGCTGTCTTAACAGATAGTTCCGCATATTTATCAAAAGAGGATCAAGAAAAATACCACATTGATGTCATTCCTATCCCAATTATTTGGGGTGATAAAACTTATAAGGACTTAATTGATATCGGCTATGAGGAGTTTTATCAAAAACTTGAACATGCTGAAACGTTACCAACTACCTCTCAACCCTCAACCGGTGAGGTTCAAAAATATTTGGATCGTTATGTTGATGAGGGCTATACGGATG
>NZ_ADNY01000023.1 GCF_000178475.1 Lactobacillus amylolyticus DSM 11664
GGAAATCGAAGACGCTTTGGCTACTGATTAGTTTCAGAGTAAGAAAATACGGATCTGATTTATTGTCAGATCCGTATTTTCTATACTTTAGAAATCGCCAGCCGTACTGAACATATAATCTTTATTATGGAATTTCATCGAAAGAATCATTCCAATACCGATCATATTACCAATTAAAGCTGACCCACCTTGAGAGATAAACGGTAGCGGAATACCAGTCAACGGCAAAAGATCGATGCTCATTCCGATGTTTTCAAAAACGTGGAATAAAATCATCATAATAACACCGGTAGAAATGTATGAGTAAAAGGCATTTCTAGTATCAAAAGTGATTTTTACCATTTGAATAATCAAGTAAAGATAAATCAAGATTACGGCAACACTACCAACAAAACCAAAGGTTTCACCAATTACTGAGTAAATCATATCAGAGCCACGTACTGGTACGTAAACACTTATTTTACCAAAGCCATTGCCAAAGATTTGCCCTGATCCAATAGCTTGCATACTCTGCCATAACTGATATGCACTATCAGAGGTCCCAGTTGATGGACTTAACCACGAATCAATTCTGGTAAACTGATAGGCCTGAAAGAAATGACTGAGTAATTGTCTACCGGCCGTAGTCGTAACCAAGATAATAACTCCGGTAGCTAAAACCGCTACAATACTGAAAGCAGGAATAATAATTTTCCAAGTAATGCCTGAAACTAAAATTACACCACCAACAATTGCAAAGAAGACTAGCATGGTACCAAAGTCATTTTGCAATTTCAGCAGAATAGCTACCGGCAATAGCCACAAAAATATTTTTCCAATTAAGATCCAGTCGTTACGCAAAGTATGCGCAAATTGCTGATTATGTTTATGTACTACTCTAGCCAGCATTAAAATAAAAGCTGGCTTCATAATTTCTGATGGCTGAAAAGTAAGTGGCCCTAATTTAAACCAACTTTTAGCACCAGTCGTTGCAGCTACCTGTCTGTTATATAGAAACAGAACAGCGATTAAAAGAAAAATACCTAAACCAAAAACATATGGAGCTATCTTATACAATTGTTCCGCATCAAATTGCATAACAAAGGCCACAATTCCAATGGAAATAAGGTACCAAGCAGCCTGCATTAACACCCCTTTTACGGGTGAACCTAAGTTTGACGTATCATTAGCATATGCAACATAGATAGCATATAGACCAATTAAAGCCAAAAGAACAACCGGAATTACGATATTCCAAGCTATACGGTCAATTAAACTAGTTTTATTTTCTACTTTAACCATTTAAAGAATCACTACTTAATATTATTTTTCATGTAAAGCGAAGTAAGAAAGTAAATCATTAATACTGCTTTCCAAACTCTTAGCAAAAAGAATTTTGCTTGTTTTGGCAGTAGTTGCACGGTAACGACCATCAACTTTTTCAATTAAACCAATGGCCTTTTTGTTAGGAATTACAACTTCCCAAGTAGGTACACTCTTTCCTTTGAGTTCATTAACTTCGATATCAATATTCTGAGTTTTTTTAGACATAATTTCTCCTATTTTTTATTTGGATGAAACTTTTTTGCAATTATTGGATCTTCATATTTTTCCGGATGAGGATTCCTAAAAATTGTAAAATTGTCCGGCACTGGATCTACTCCACCGCGAACAAAGGGATTACAACGCAAAATGCGACAAATCCCCATAATTAGTCCTAAAATTGGACCGTGTTTTTTTAAAGCATCAATCATATAGTTCGAACAAGTTGGGTAATAACGACAACTTGGCGGAAATAAAGGTGAAATAAATTTCTGATAAAATCGAACCAAAGAAATCATTGCTTTTTTAAGCAAACGCATTCTAGTAACGTTTGTGCTTTTCAATATTTTTAAGTAAAGTACCTGTTCCTAAAGCAACAGCTTCCAATGGATGATCAGCCGTTAATACAGGAACTTGTAAATGGTAAGAAATTAATTTATCAATATTTCTAAGCAAAGCTCCACCACCAGTAAGCATAATACCGCGATCGATGATATCTGCTGATAATTCAGGTGGCGTAGTTTCAAGAACATCCTTAGTTGAGGCTACAATTGACATCAAGCCATCGTGCAAAGCTTCTTGAATTTCCTCAGCAGTGACAGTAGTTTGTTTTGGCAAACCGTCAACTACATCACGACCACGAACTGTGATTGAAGCATCAGGATCTGGTTCAAAAGCGCTGCCGATTTGAATTTTAATATCTTCAGCAGTCCTTGAACCAATCAAAAGATTATGCTTGTTCTTAATGTAGCTTACAACGGCTTGATTCATGCTATCACCAGCATAGCGAAGCGACTTGGAAGTTACAATTTCGCCCATTGACAAAACCGCAATATCAGTCGTTCCTCCACCAATATCGATTACCATGTTTCCTTGTGGTTTAAAAATATCCAAACCTGCACCAACAGCAGCAACTTTTGGTTCAAAATCAAGATATACTTTACCGCCACCGGACTTTTCTGCAGCTTCAATAATAGCTTTTTGTTCAATTGAAGTAACACCAGTAGGTGCACAAATCAAAATATTAGGCTTTGACATGAAGCCTTTAACATTAAGCTTTTCAATAAAGTATGACAACATTTCTTCAGTAATATCGAAGTCAGCAATAACACCATTTTTCAATGGACGAATGACTCTAATATTACCTGGGGTACGACCCACCATTTTATATGCTTCAGTTCCGACAGCTACTACTTTGTTAGTAGAAGTATTTACAGCCACAACTGAAGGTTCATTTAAAACAATACCTTTGCCAGAGACATTAATAAGTACGTTTGCAGTCCCTAGATCAATTCCAATATCTCGTGCCACAATAACCCTCCCTAGTATTCAAGTTACATTTTACCATAAAATACGGCACCTTGTCCTAACTGTCAATGTTTTAAGCATTCCTTAAAACAAATTGCTTAATTGCATCGATGTATCGATAAAATTGATAACGAAACTAGCAACTAAATATCCTAAAGCGATCGCAATGAAGATAAATAGCAGCTGCGTTTCAAAAACTCTGCCTTTACGCGTAAATTTTTCAATTTGCAAGGCTTTAACAGCTTGAAAAGATAGGCCAATGCTTACTAGATAAATAAAAATACTAATGATCGCGTGAACGCCTAATTGAAACATTTTTTTCTCCTAATAAAAAAAGGCGGATGCAATCCACATCCACCTTTTCATTTGCTTTACTTTTTATGCTTTACTTTTTAGTATTGTAAACACTAATTCTATTCACGGCACGTTTCAAAGCAATCTGTGCTCTTTCAAGTGAGCGTTGATCATGCTTTTCATGAGCTTCTTTCATCAGCTTTTCAGCACGTTCCTTAGCTGCTTCAGCACGAGAAACATCAATATTACGAGCTCTTTCGGCACTATCGGCAATTATAGTAGCTGTATTGTTTGAAAATTCAATATAGCCACCATTAACTGCAATATGATCAACCTTACGGGACATTTCACGACTTCTTCTAACCTTTACATCGCCAATGGCTAATGAAGTTAATAAAGGCGTGTGTCCATACATGATTGAACGTTGACCATCAATCGCACGCATATCAATAATGCTGCTACGGTGTGAATAAATTAATCCATCTGGAGTTACAATATCTACTCTAAAAAGCTTTTCTGGATCTGCCATTTGACATCACCCTACTTTTCTAGTAATGCTTTAGCTTCTGGATCACTAGGTGTAACACCCATCTTTTGTGATTTCTTCAAAACATCCTCAATTGGGCCGACACCACGGAAGGCATCTTCTGGTAAGTCATCAAGGTGACCATCCAAGATCATCTTAAAGCCTTTGATGGTTTCCTTAATTGGAACATATGAACCAGGTACGCCAGTAAATTGTTCAGCAACGAAGAAGTTTTGTGATAAGAAGAATTGAACCTTACGTGCACGGGCAACGATCAATTTTTCTTCATCAGACAATTCATCCATACCTAAAACAGAAATAACGTCTTGCAATTCGTGATAACGTTGCAAAACGTGTTGCACACGAGTAGCGACTTCATAGTGTTCTTTACCAACAACTTCTGGATCCAATGCACTTGATGAAGACTCAAGTGGGTCAACGGCTGGATAAATACCTTGTTCAACCAAACTACGCTCCAAGTTGGTAGTAGCATCCAAGTGAGCAAAAGTAGTAGCTGGAGCTGGGTCGGTATAGTCATCGGCTGGCACATAAACGGCTTGAATTGAAGTAATAGAGCCCTTCTTGGTAGAAGTAATCCTTTCCTGCAATTGACCCATTTCAGTAGCCAAAGTTGGCTGATAACCAACGGCACTTGGCATACGACCTAACAAAGCTGATACTTCTGAACCAGCCTGAGTAAATCTGAAGATGTTGTCAATGAAGAGCAAAACATCTTGACCTTCAACATCTCTGAAGTATTCAGCGATTGTCAAACCAGTTAAAGCAACACGCATTCTGGCACCAGGCGGCTCATTCATCTGACCAAATACCATGGCAGTCTTGCTTAAAACTCCTGAAGCCTTCATTTCAAAGTAAAGGTCGTTACCTTCACGAGTTCTTTCACCAACACCAGTAAATACGGAAATACCACCGTGTTCTTGAGCGATGTTGTGAATCAATTCCTGAATGATAGTGGTCTTACCAACACCAGCACCACCGAACAAACCAACCTTACCACCACGAACATAAGGTTCGAGCAAGTCGATAACCTTGATACCAGTTTCAAGGATTTCACGACTAGTGGTTAATTCATCGTATTTTGGAGCTTCCTTATGAATTCCTTCACGTGGATGATCTTTTGGAAATTCTGGACCGTTATCGATTGGTTGACCCAAAACGTTGAACACACGACCTAAAGTGTCATCACCAACTGGAACTGAAATTGGGCCACCAGTATCCTCGACTTTCATACCGCGTCGAAGACTATCGGTAGATTCCATGGAAATAGTTCTTAAAATCCCATCTCCAAGCTCAAGAGTAACTTCCAAGACAATTGATTCATCTTCTGATTTAATTACTCGAAGAGCGTTATTAATATCAGGTAGGTTTTTATCAAGTGGGAATTTAACATCGACAACTGGGCCGATTACTTGAACAATTTCACCTTCACTCAAACCATCTACCTCCATTTCTTTTTTACTCTAAGGCATTCGCACCACTGATAATTTCAGTAATTTCAGTAGTAATTTGTGCCTGTCTTGCACGGTTTAACTTAGTAGTTAAATTATCAACCAAATCATTAGCATTATCTGTCGCACTCTGCATGGCAGTCATTGAACTAGCATGTTCAGCAGTTTTTGCATCCAAAATAGCCCCGTAAATTGTCGAACGAGCATACTGTGGAAGCAAACTTGTCAATACAGAATTAATGTCTGGTTCGATATCATATTCTAATTCTTGATGAGCTTCAGCTTCTTTAACGCCGATATCCAAATCAACAATTGGAAGCATCTTTTCAACTCTGAATGCAGATGACAAGGAGTTAACATGATGAGTGTAGCAAACATACAATTCATCATAAACACCATTCAAATACATCTTAATAGCGGTTGAAACGATTGGTAAAACCTCATCAAAGGTTGGAACATCAGAGATACCTGTCTTTTCGTAAACAACATTTACATTGTTTTTCTTAAAGAACTGTACTCCGACAGAACCCACAGCTAAAACCTTGATGTTTTTGTTTTCAGCCTTGGAATCTTCAAATAATCCCATCATGTTCTTCAAAACTTGACTGTTATAAGAACCTACTAATCCACGGTCACCAGTGATTACCAAATAACCAGTAGTATTAGGCTTTTTACGTTCTTGAATCAAATCTGAAGTAATACCTAATCCAAAAACATCAGCATAGTCAATTTTAGCAATATTCTTTTCGTCAATTGCAACATTCTCGTTTCTTAATTGTTCTACAATTTGTGAACTCATAACATTTGAAAGTGTCTTACGAACGTGATCATTATAAACGGTATAACCTTTATCACGTTTTTCGGTTTGACTAAGCTTTGATGCAGAAACCATTCTCATGGCCTCAGTGATTTTACCAGTTTGTTTTACTGAAGCGATCTTCTTCTTCAACTCAAGTAAAGATGCAGGCATAATTTACCTCCTAATTCTTACTCGGTGAAAAACTGTCATTAAATTCCTCAATAGCTGCTTGTAATTTCTTCTCATCTGGCAATTCCCCAGTCTCACGAATTTGCTTAAGCAAATCTGCATGACTGCTATCAAAATTGTCATAGATTTCACTCTCATAACGAGTAATATCTTCTACTGGAATTGAATCCAAGTAGCCGTGAGTTAATGCATAAAGAATTACAACTTGTTTTTCAACTGGTATTGGATCATGTAAAGGTTGTTTCAAAACTTCTACAGTACGGCGACCACGTTTTAATTTAGCTTGGGTTGCTTGATCCAAATCACTACCAAATTCTGCGAAACTTTCAAGTTCACGATATGCAGCAAGGTCAGTACGTAAAGTACCAGCAACCTTCTTCATAGCCTTAATCTGTGCATTACCACCAACACGAGAAACTGAGTTACCAGCATCAATGGCTGGACGAGTTCCTGCAAAGAACAAATCACTACGTAAGAAAATCTGTCCATCGGTAATTGAAATTACGTTAGTAGGAATATATGCGGAAATATCTCCGGCTTCAGTTTGAATGAATGGCAATGCAGTCATTGATCCGCCACCTAGTTTGTCACTCAACTTAGCACTACGTTCAAGTAAACGTGAGTGTAAGTAGAAGACATCACCTGGGTAGGCTTCACGACCAGGCGGACGACGGAGAAGCAAGGAAAGTTCACGATAAGCGACGGCCTGTTTGGATAGGTCATCAAATACGATTAATACATCCTTGCCATTGTACATAAATTCCTCACCCATAGCAGTACCAGCATATGGTGCAATGTAAAGCATTGGTGCCGGTTCAGATGGGCCCGCTTCAACAACAATAGTGTAATCCATTGCTCCGAAACGTTTTAAAGTTTCAACTTGAGTTCTAACGGTTGATTCCTTTTGACCAACGGAAACGTAAATACAAATTACGTCTTTGCCCTTTTGGTTCAAAATAGTATCAATTGCCAAACTAGTCTTACCAGTCTTACGGTCACCGATAATTAATTCACGCTGACCTTTACCAATTGGTACCAAAGCGTCAATGGCTTTAATACCAGTTTGCAATGGTTCATCAACTGATTGACGATCCATAACACCTGGAGCTTTAGACTCAATTGGACGAGTTTTATCTGTCTTAATTTCGCCTAAGCCATCAACTGGTTGACCCAAAGGATTAACAACCCTACCGATAAGAGCGTCACCAACAGGAACTCGCATGATTTGACCGGTTCTCTTAACACGGTCACCTTCACGAATATCGTCAAAATTACCCAAAATAATGATACCTACATCATTAGCTTCAAGGTTTTGAGCGATACCGTAAGAGCCATTTTCAAATTCCAACAGCTCATTAGACAAAACATTGTTAAGTCCGTGAGCCCGGGCGATACCATCACCTACGTAAGTTACAACACCAACTTCGTTGACGTCGAGCTTATCATCGTAGTGTTCAAGTTGTTGCTTGATCAAAGAGCTAATTTCTTCCGCTTTAATGCTCAATGGTTTCACCTCTTTTAATTTTCATCAATTAATTGCGCACGGATCTTCTTCAGTTTATTTTTAACCGATCCATCGATCACGCGATCCTTTACTTGTAAAATCACGCCGCCTAAAATACTTGGATCAACTTGATTCTCAAGACGCACAGCATTTAAGTGATACTTTTTAGCATAGCTATCACCCAAACGCTTAAGTTGATCATCATCTAACTTAACTGCCGTAGTTGCAGTGCCGGATGCGATTAACTTTTCTTGATCATAAAAGTCATCAAAGCGATCAATAATTGGAATAATATATTCAAACCGATCATATTCAAGTAAAAGATTCAGAAATCCTTGGATTTCATCGGAAAAATCTTTTTCGATGGCTTCCAAAGTCTTCTTTTTCTCATCTTTGTTTAAAATTGGATCGCTTAAAACTCCGACAATTGCGGGATTTTCTTCAATTGCTTTTTTCAGTTCCTGCAATTGAGAAAACATCGGATCTAAGACTTTCATGTCTTGCGCATAGCCAAACAAAGCAGCACCGTAACGCGCAGCTATTTCTTCTCTACTTAAAGCCATTAATCATTCAGCCCCTTAATAAATTGGTCGACTAAATCTTTTTGGTCTTCAGCAGATAAATTCTTTGCAATTATCTTTTCAGCAATCGCAACTGAAATATCTGCAACTTCTCTGCGAGCATCATTAATCGCATCAGCCTTAGCCTTTTTAGCATCAGCTTCAGCCTTCTCACGAATTGATGCTGCGTCATTGTTAGCGTCAGCTACAATTTGACTGCCTATCTTTTGCGCATTTGTTTTGGCGTCAGAGAGAATTTGAGTTGCTTCTTGTCTTGAATTCTTTAAAGCAGCTTCTCGTTCGTTAGCCAAAATTTCGGCTTTCTTACGATTGCTTTCAGCTGAATCCAAGTCTTCAATAACTTTTTGCCGCCGTTTTTCCATCATGTCTGAGACAGGGCCCCAAGCATAATGCTTAACTAAAAGCATTAAGATGGCAAAAACAACAAGATACCAGATAGTGTTACCTATGTATACATGTGAGGCTGCAAATAATGTTTCAAAAGTCATTTACTGCCCTTCTCTCTTTAATACCTGAATCTTCTCGATTGACAAATTATTAAAGGAAAAGAATCAAGAAGGCAACAACGATAGCTATAATAGGAACGGCTTCGATCAAACCAACACCAATAAACATAGTAGCTCTTAAGTTGTCGGCACTTTCAGGTTGGCGAGCCATACATTCAATGGTCTTTGAAATAACCTTTCCGTTACCGAAGGCAGCAGCTAAGGCTGCTAAACCAGCTGCAATTGATGCAGCAAGATATTTAAATGCTTCTGACATAAAATAAACCTCCAAAAATTATTCTTTTGCAACTTTCTTACCAATGTAAACCATTGATAAAGTTACAAATACATATGCCTGGATAGAGCCAATGAAGACAGAGAAACCTTGCCAAATCATGGCCAATGGAGCCGCTAAAATTATAGTTGGGATACCGCCGCTCATTGCAAGTCGGTCTCCTAGCAAAGTTAGCAAAACTTCACCGGCATAGATGTTCCCATACAAACGTAATGACAGAGTCAAAAAGTTAGTAAACTCTTCAATCAAATTGATTGGAAGTAAGAATCCAACTGGGGCAGTGTAATTTCGCAAGTATCCACCTACACCGAATTTTTGCACCCCAAATGTAAATGATAAAAGCAAGGTCATCATTGCAAACGACATTGTCGCTACAGGATCAGCGGTTGGTGATTTAATAACCATCCAATCACCTACTTTAACTTCCAAGAACATACCCAGTTGGTTCATAAACCAAATGAATAAGAAAAGAACAAAAGCATAAAGTGATAAGTGTTTTTGTGCATCGGGATCACTAACATTGTCTTTAACGATTCCGTTAGTAAAATTGAGCAAATATTCAATCACATTTTGCTTTTTGTTTGGTCTTAATTCAACTTTTCTTGAAAGCCAAATGCAGATAAACAAAACCGCTAGTGCCATTAGCGTTGAGCCAATAATCCCTACGAGATCGAATTTTAAGCCCAAGAACTCAAAAACAAGTGGTTTCTCCATTACTTCGTGACCTCCCTTCTTAGTGCTGAATAAACTCGAACACGTTTATAATATTAACACCAAAAGCTAGCTTTGTGAAAAATGAAAGCGCATTTAAGTCTTTTTTTCAGATTAAATAACGAATTATTTAGTACCGAAGATACGGTCACCGGCATCCCCTAAGCCTGGGAAAATATAGCCGTTATCAAGCAATTTTTCGTCTTCAGCTGCTGCATAAATATCAACATCAGGATATTTTTCACGAATAGCTTTAACACCTTCTGGTGCAGCAACCAAAACTGCTAACTTGATTTCCTTAACGCCACGCTTCTTTAATGCGCCAATAGCATCAATAGCTGAACCACCAGTAGCAAGCATTGGGTCAACAATTAAGCATTCACGTTCTGAAACGTCCTTTGGCATCTTGCAGAAGTATTCATGTGGTTTAAGAGTCTTTTCATCACGGTACATTCCGATTACGCCAACTTTAGCAGTAGGTACCATTTCAAGAACACCATTAAGCATTCCCATACCTGCACGCAAAATTGGAACAATCGTTAATTTCTTGCCCGCAATTTCTTTTTGTGTGGTTTTACCAATTGGAGTTTCGATTTCGACATCCTTCAATGGTAAATCTCTGGTAATTTCATATGTCATTAAACCACCAATTTCACCGACGATCCGGCGAAATTCATTTGAACCAGTTTCTTTACGACGAATGATCGTCAATTTATGTTGGATCAATGGGTGATCTAAAACTACAAATTTTCCCATGTTGTGACTGCCTCCTAATTTAAAACAAATTAACGTCAACATTATTTTATCAAAAAAGCAAAGGGTTTAAAGCCCTTTGCTATGTTTATTTATTAAAATGATGACCAGCTGCTGCTTTGTTAAGTCGATTCATGTAAGCTAAACTAGCTTCTCCTTCATCAAAACCTTCAACATAAATTTGATGAATATTTTTCTTATCATCGAAATAACGCAAGCCGCCAAACAAATTATGATCAGCTTGAATTAAATCATCACCCAAGTTGAATTTATTTTCTTGTGGCAAGTCAATTTTAGCTAATACATTTTTTGTTGCCATAACGCCAGTATTTTCATTCAAATCGATTTTAGCAAAATCCTCTGGGTGATCAATGACCATGACTGGCGCGCTTGGAGCATAATGCCGGTATTTCATTCCTGGTGCCTTAGGGATTTCTTTGTCTGACACCTTGCCCGTGTTGATTAAAACTTTTTCACCTAAAACTTCAGAAAGTTCTTCCGGAGTAATTTCACCCGGACGCAATACAATCGGTGTTTTTACGGACAAATCAATAATTGTTGATTCAAGACCTACCCGAGTTGGACCGCCATCAATAATACCAGCAATTTTGCCCTTAAGATCGTGATAGACATGTTGTGCAGTAGTTGGACTTGGCTTAGTAGAAGTATTGGCTGATGGGCCAACGATTGGATATCCGAGCTTTTTAATTAAAGTATGAGTAAGCTTATCATCAGGACATCTAAAGGCAACTGTATCCAAGCCGCCAGTAACAGCATCTGGCAAGGAACCAGGTTTAACAAACAAAAGAATAGTCAAAGGGCCTGGCCAAAAATGCTTGATCAGCTTTTCTGCTCTTTCAGGAACTTCTTTGGCATAACGGCGCATCATATCTTCATCGGAGACGGTTACAATCAAAGGATTATCGCTGGGACGCCCTTTGGCAGCATAAACGCCCTTAACAGATTTTTCATTAGTGGCAATTGCCCCTAAGCCATAAACCGTTTCGGTTGGAAAAGCTACTAATTCACCCTTTGCCAGCAACTTCACTGCATCATCAATTTGTTCTTCAGAAAAAATCCTAGTTTCCATTATTTCTTCCACCTTCCATGAATCATACGTGGTTTACCAGCCATGTCTTTTCTAAACTCAATTTCAAAATCCGGAAGTTCTGCACTAAAAAGTTCACGCAATTGCTGTTCTTCACTGAAACCAAATTCCATGAAAAACTCACCGTGACTATTGAGATGATCACGGACCTCTTTAGCGAATTTACGATAAAAATCAAGCCCATCATCGCCACCAAATAGAGCTGTATCAGGTTCGTTCTGCAAAACGTTTTGATCCATATCTTTTACTTCGGATTTTTTAATATACGGCGGATTAGAAATAATTTTGTCGAATTTAGCCAAGCCGATTAAGCAGTTAGCCTTACGAACCAAGGCATCAACACTGTAAGTGAGCAAATTTTCTTCCGCAATTCTTAAAGCAGTATCAGTAACGTCTGAGATTGTCAGGTGCAAATCAGCAATATGTTTTTTCTCAGCTTCTTTAGCTAATGCAATTGCAATACAACCTGAACCTGTCCCTAAATCAAGCACTTGATCTCCGTTATGCAAGGATTTTAGTGCCCATTCGACTAATTCCTCAGTTTCAAAACGAGGGATTAAAACGCCGCGTTGAACCATAATTTTGTAGCCCAAAAACCAGGCATAACCCAAAATATATTGTGGGGAAATGCCCTTAGCTAATTTTTTAATGTCCTTGTTTGCTTGCTTAACTTGTGCATCGCTAAGCTCTAGATCCTGCTTTAATTCAAATTCGCTAGGAGTAAGTCCTAATCTTTCACCCAGAACGTAATCAATATCTTCCGGTCGAGCTTGATCTGCCGTTTCTCCTGCTTTAATGCGAATATCTTTTAATGTTTTAGGCATTCTTATCAGCAAGCTCCTCTAACTGCTTAGTTTGATTATAAAGGATCAAAGCATCAATAATCTCATCAAGTTCACCGTTCATTACCCGGTCTAGCTTGTTAATAGTTAAACCAATCCGGTGATCAGTAACTCTGTTCTGAGGATAGTTGTAAGTTCTAATTCTTTCAGAACGATCCCCCGTACCTACGGCATTTTTACGCTTAGCATCATATTTGTCACGATTTTGCGTTTCATAATAATCGTAAACACGAGATTTCAAAATCTGCATCGCTTTCTCACGGTTTTGCTGCTGACTACGTTGATCCTGCATAGCTACAACAATACCAGTTGGCAAGTGAGTCATTCTAACGGCACTTGATGTTTTGTTAATGTGCTGACCACCGGCACCACTGGAACGATAAACATCCACTCTGATGTCTTTTGGATCCAAATCAATATCAACTTGCTCATATTCTGGCATTACAGCAACAGTAGCAGTTGAAGTATGAACACGACCTTGAGATTCGGTTACTGGAATTCTTTGAACACGGTGCGCACCATTTTCATACTTTAATTTGGAGTAGACCTTATCGCCAGTAATCATAATGGCAACCCGCTTATAGCCACCAACCTCAGTTGGCTCTGAATCAACCATGGAGACTTTCCATCCTTGACGTTCAGCGTATTTTTCATACATTCTCAATAAATCGCCAGCAAATAATGATGCTTCATCACCACCAGCTGCTCCTCTAATTTCCATAATGATATCTTTGTCATCGTTTGGATCCTTAGGAAGCATTAAAATTCTGATTTGCTCTTCTAGTTCAGGAAGCTCTTTTTCTAATTCAGAATTTTCTTCCTTTGCCATTTCTACTAAATCTGCATCGCTTTCGTCGGAAATAATCTTTTTATTATCAGCGATTTCTTTTTGATATGCTTTATATTTCTTGTATTTTTGAACAACTTCACGCAAGTCAGCTTCTTCTTTTGAAACTTCCATGTAGCGCTTAGTATCATTGATTACTTCTGGATCGGCCATCATTTCTTGGAGTTCTTCATAGTGAGCAGCCAAGCCTTCCAGTTGTGCCATAACCTTATCCATAAACTCGTCTCCTTTTATTTTCTATTTTGTCCTGGGTGGAAATAATGAAAGCGACAAACAGGGTAATAGCTTTCATCGCCACCAATTTGAACTTGTTCGCCTTCATAAACAGGTTTACCATCGTTTACACGCAAATTCATTGTAGCCTTGTGACCGCAATAGTGACAAATTGTTTTCATTTCGTCAATCTTATCAGCATAAATCAGCAGATTTTCACTGCCTTCAAATAAATGATTCTGAAAATCTTGTTTTAAACCGAAAGTCATCACCGGAATTTTTAGTTCATCAACAATTTTAGTACATTCTATGACATGATGTTTTTTTAAAAATTGTGCTTCATCAATCAAGACGCAAGCAACTTTTCCTGCTCCAGAGGCAACATCCTTTTCATTTTTATTTTTTACATAGTCAAAAATATTCATTTCTGAGGTAACTGGAATTGCCTTCCGATGCAAGCCGATCCTTGAAGAAACCGTACCTACTCCGGCACGATCATCCAAACCACTTGTCATTAAAACGATTTTTCTGCCTTGAGCTTCATAATTATGGGCAACTTTAAGAAATTCAATTGTTTTGCCACTTCTCATTGCACCATAACGGAAAAATAACTGCGCCATTGTGACTCCCCTTTATCAAAATATCCGTTTTAAATATCCGTTTTATAGTATAGATGAAAATTAAATTTTATGCATTGAAACTAACGTAAAAATCTACTTTTAACTTCTGCTATATGCTATAGTAAAAACTAGTTTTATTAGTGAGGAAAATTATATGAGTTTTAAATCAGGAATTGCAAAAGTTGCTGGAAAGGCATCTTATTGGTTCTTACATAATGTTCTTAAAGGCGGAACCAGTTTTCCTGGCAAGCTAGCTATGAAAATTGATCCGCAAGTTTTAAATTCATTAGCCAAAGGCTACGAAACAATCATCGTAACCGGGACCAATGGAAAAACTATGACCACCGCGTTAATTGTGGAATCTTTAAAGAAAAAATACGGTGATATTCTTACCAATCCTTCTGGTTCAAATATGCAGCAAGGAATCGTAACAGCATTTTTAGCTCACAAGCATAAACGTGTGCAACGCAAAATAGCTGTGCTTGAAGTAGACGAAGCCAATGTCAAAATGGTAACTAAACTGCTTCATCCATCCGCATTTGTTTTGACCAATATTTTCCGTGACCAAATGGATCGTTATGGTGAAATCTACACCACCTACGATAAAATCGTCAACGGGATTAAGTTGGCACCCAAGGCAAAGATAATCGCCAACGGGGATGCAAGCATTTTTTCTTCTGTTGACTTGCCTAATCCAAAAATCTACTTCGGTTTTAAATTGGCAGATGATCTTGAAACAAATGATTTTAAAGCACCTGTTAATACAGATGGTGTCTTATGCCCTAAATGCGATCACATCTTGCACTATCATGAACGCATTTACGCCAACTTAGGTGATTTCTTCTGTCCTAATTGCGGCTATCATCGACCAAAACTAACTTACACAGTCAACGAAATTATCGATCAAACGCCAAACTCATTAAAATTCAAAATGGGTGAAAAAGAGTACGCTATTAATATTGGTGGCACATACAATATTTACAACGCACTAGCTGCCTACTCCGTAGCTCGTGAATTTGGTTTAAGCGATGAAGAAGTTGCTGCTGCTTTTGCCGAAAACAAACGAATCTTTGGTCGTCAAGAATTGATAAAATATGGCAATAAAGAAATCGATTTGATTCTGGTTAAAAACCCGGTTGGACTTGATGAAGTTCTCCATATGTTGAATACAGAAAAAGATGATTATTCGTTGGTAACTTTATTAAATGCCAACCATGCCGATGGAATTGATACTTCTTGGATTTGGGATGCTGACTACGAAGGCTTGGACAAGAAGAAAATCAAGCGAGTTCTAGTTGGTGGTCAACGCTGGCATGATATGGGCTTCAGATTGGAAGTTTCAGGCTTTGAACCTGGCACCATGCTTACCAATCCGGATGATGATAGTTTAATTGAAGAAATTACTAAATTGCCAACCAAAAAGGTTTATATCTTATCAACTTACACAGCAATGCTTGCCCTGCGTAAGGCAATGGCGGAAAAGAAAATTATCAAGGCTGGAATGTAACAGCTACAAAATTAAAAGAGCTGACCAAATGATCAGCTCTTTTTTTATAAACAAAAATGCCTTAATATCAAGCTTTGTAATAACTCAATACTAAGACATTTACTAAATATTGGGATGTTGGGGCTCGAACCCAAACGTCCAGGAACCAGAATCCTGTGCCTTACCAATTTGGCTACATCCCAGTGCTAATCACCCGTACGAGAATTGAACTCGTAACTCCACCTTGAGAGGGTGGCGTCTTAACCATTTGACCAACGGGCAAACTTAACAGTTGTTATTATCCTTTTTTCTGCTAGCCTTGTCAAGCTATTTTCTCTATAATAATTGTTAATGAGGTAGAAAATTTTATGATCGATTACTTCGCAACGCAAAATTTAATTGAATCGATGGTTACGGAACGAGTTGTCCCAGGCGTTAATTACGCTTTTATCAAGGACAAACAAGTCTTTACTTCGACTATCGGCTTTGCAAGCATTTATCCGACAGTGACCCAACTTAGTCCTTTTGCTGAATACGATTTGGCTAGTTTGACTAAAGTAATTGCCACTGAAAATGTTTTGCTCAAACTATATGATCAGGGAAAAATTAATTTTTCTGAGCCATTGCATCAATTTATTCCAGAATTTAGCGATCAACGCATTCGTTTATTTCATTTATTAACTCACACGAGCGGTATTCGCGGCTGGATCCCCAACCGTGATCAACTAGATCATGATCAGTTGCTAGATGCGATTATCCATTTGCCCGTAACAGATGAATTCAAAGCTAAAATGCGCTACGCAGACACCAATTTTATTCTATTAGGCTTGGTCATTAAAAAAATTTTTGGTGCCCCGGTTCAAGATGTAGCAATGCAAGAGGTGATTAAACCTATGGGGCTTACGCACACTACATTTCATCCGATAAAAAAGGACTGCGTTCCAACGGCAATTGTTAATGGTGAGGTTCTGCAAGGCATTTCCCATGATCCTAAAGCCAGACAACTAGGCAGCGACTGCGGATCAGCTGGTTTATTCTCCAGCATGGGCGATTTAATTAAGCTGGCACGCGGCTATTTAGGACTGGATAAAACTATCCTGCCATATAGTCAACAAACTGTCAGCCTGTTATTTGACAATAAAAATGCTGTAAATGTAAAGCCTAGATCCTGGGGATGGGATTTACGCTTTGATCCCAAGCTTCATTATCCGATTATTTTGCATACTGGTTTTACTGGTACGTTGATTATTCTTGATCGATTGAAACGTTCTGGATTGATTTTATTGACTAATCGCGTTCACCCGTCAGGACACAATACTATTTTTTTAGCAATGCGCGAAAAAATCATTCAAAGTTTCCTAAAAGAAAATTCCAAATGAAAAAGAGCGGCTGGTGTCCAGCCGCTCTTTTTTATTCTCACAATTCTTTTTCAATTCGTTTTAATTATAAACCTATTTTAGTCTTTTGGCTTATTTTCTAGACTAAACATTTTCCAATAGCAGAAAAGAATGACAATTGACAAAATTGCAATAAAACAAAATGCAGCTTCACTACCTTGATTAGTTAAAACGCGGTAGTTGCCAGCACGATTTTGCCAAATAGAAATTATTGCCGCCGTTACAGCTGTTCCCATTGAACCTGCATATTGCTGCGTGGTTTCAAAAACGGCTGTCGCATCTGTTCTCATTTGATTGGTTTGAACTTTCATCGCTTCAGCCATCGTATTGTTGAAACACATTCTGTGTCCTAACATCAAAACAGTATAGAAGATCATCAGCATTATCGTTGTTAAGTTTAAGCCAAAAATCATAAACAAAACACTGGCAATAATAAACATGATAGAACCTGTATATAAAGCTACTTTAGCACCATGAGTATCATAAAATCTACCAAAGATTGGATTGAAAATTGAAGAAATAATACTGCCAGGAAGCAAAATTAAACCACCGATTAATGAAGTTGAACCGCCGACAATTTGCGCATAGTTTGGAAGTACAAAACTAATTCCGATATTAATAAACTGTAAGCTAAAATATGCGATTAATGCATAAATAAATGCTTTGCATTTAAATACTGCCAAATTTACTAATTTCTTAGTACTGGTCTTTGATAAATGAATGAAAAGCCACACTAAAAATGCAGTTGCAATCATCCCTAGCCAGAACCAAATATCAGTCAACCCATTTTCAATTTGGTTAAAGCCAAGATTAAATACGACCAGGGCTAAAACAATAACGACGTATCTGCCCCAGTCAAAAGAAATATTTTTCTTTGGGTGATACTTTTCAACAGCAAATGCGCCCAGGATTAAAACAATAACACCAATGCCAATTACAATATGGAAGATTAAGCGCCAGTTCCAGTAATAAATTACTGTCCCACCAAAGGTTGGTCCTAAGGCTGGTGCTAAGGCAATTACCAGACCGGCAATCCCCATCCAGAAGCCCCATCTTGATCTTGGCATTAATTCAACGACTAAATTGAATAAAAGCGGAATCGAAAGTCCCGCTCCAAAAGATGAAATTAGACGTCCAATCAATAAAACTGGGAAACTATTTGCTAGACCACAAATTAATGAACCAAGAATAAATGTAATTGCGGCAGTCAAGAATAATTGACGTGCTAAAAAACGTTCATTTAAATAGGACGAAGCAATAATAATAACTGCGATCATCAAGAGATAACCGGTTGTCGTCCATTGAATTGTTCCTAAACTAACCTTAAAAATCTTCATTAAAGTTGGAAAAGTTACATTCAAACTGGTTTCTGTCAAAATACTAATAAAGCCCATTAAGGCACAAGAAATAATTGCTAAAACATGTTTTGCGGTAACTTTTTTTTCCTTCACTTTATCATTTCCTCTCTAAATCAAAAAAGAGTAGAAGCTGAATGCTTCTACCCTTTCTTTGATCACACAAGTGTAATCACATTAATCGTACAACAGTTAATGGTTGTACTGAGTATACGCGATATTAAAGACGCTTAGCTAAGTCATCGTGTAAGTTTTCGTAGCCTGGCTTGTTAAGAAGACCAAACATGTTACGCTTGTATGCTTCAACACCTGGTTGGTTGAATGGGTTAATACCGTTCAAGTAACCTGAAATACCAATTGCTAATTCGAAGAAGTAAATCATGTAACCCAAAGTATGTGCTGATTGGTCTGGAATGTTAACAGTCATTACAGGAACACCACCATCAGTGTGGGCCAAAACAACACCTTCGTAAGCACGGTCGTTTACGTAGTTCAAGCTCTTGCCTTCCAAGAAGTTAAGTTGATCCAAATTCTTGTCATCGCCAGGAATCTTAACGTCGTGACGTGGGTTTTCAACACGAATAACAGTTTCGAATAAGTTACGAAGACCTTCTTGGATGTATTGACCAAGTGAGTGTAAGTCAGTAGTGAAGTTGGCACTAGATGGGTAAATACCCTTTTGGTCCTTACCTTCTGATTCACCCATCAATTGCTTGCACCATTCACCAAACATTCTAAGGTTTGGTTCATAGTTTTCAACAATTTCAGTAGTGTAACCCTTACGGTAAAGAATGTTACGAAGTGCAGCATATTGATATGGTGAGTTCTTGCTTAAGTCAGTGTCAGTGTAATCAGCACGTGCATCAGCAGCACCCTTCATCAATTCATCAATATCAGCACCTGAAGCAGCGATTGGAAGCAAACCAACAGCTGAAAGAACACTGTAACGACCACCAACATCATCTGGAACTACGAATTCTTCGTAACCTTCTGCGTCAGCTTCGGTCTTAAGAGCACCCTTCTTACGGTCAGTAGTAGCGTAAATTCTCTTTGAAGCTTCTTCCTTACCGTACTTCTTGATCAACTTGTCTTTGAAAATTCTGAATGCTACTGAAGGTTCAGTAGTAGTACCAGATTTAGAAATTACGTTAATGCTGAAGTCCTTGTCGCCTAACCATTTAATAAGGTCGTAAAGGTATGAACCTGAAAGTGAGTTACCACAGAAGACAACGATTGGGTTATCGTTCTTTTCCTTGCCGTAGAAGTTGCTGTTCAAGAATTCAATTGCAGCTTGAGCACCAAGGTAAGAACCACCAATACCGATACAAATCAAAACATCTGAATCGTTTTGAATCTTCTTGGCAGCCTTCTTGATACGGGCAAATTCATCCTTGTCATAATCAACTGGCAAATCAAGCCAACCACGGAAATCGTTACCAGCACCAGTACCTTCACGGAGTTCAGTGTTAGCAGCATTAACCATAGCTTGCATTTCGCCTAATTCATTTTCATGAACAAATGGTGTTAATTTACTACTATCAAATTTAATTAAACTCATAAATCTGCTTCCTAACTAGATAAAATTATTTATTTCACAAGACTATTTTAGCAATCTTATTTCTCGAATACCAGTCAAACAATGATTATTTGATAAGTTTTTTCCCCTAACAGATAAATCAAGTAACCGATTACCATGCCACAAGTATTAAAGAAAACATCATCGATATCTGAAACTCCTGTTTCAAGCAAGAATTGCAAAGTTTCAATCATAATTGAAAAAAGAATTCCGGCGCCAATAACTTTAATAAAACTTTGCTTCTTTGAAAAAACGATTGGCGTTAAAATTCCAAGGGGCAAGAAACATAAAATATTACCGAAGCAGTTATAAATAAAATCTACTTTGCTTTGAGCATAAACCATTTTCCATGTTTCTTTTAAAAAGACGAAGTTGATATCGCTAAGTGGCCGATTGAAATAAAAGTTCAGCTGCCAAGGGAAATAGGATTCTCTAAATGTAGTAAACATTAAGACCAAAATAATATAAAAAGCAAGAAGCCATACGCTGGCCTCCGAAGGAATTGATCTTCTGCGTCTAACGCATAAAAGCCAGATCAATCTGATAACTGCAAAAATCAAAAAATAAAAAATCGTTTTGTCTAATGCGAGCAATGTCAGTTTGATTAAAGCAAAATGATTTATTCTAGTGGCATATAAAGCTGATAAAAAATTATAAAATGATCCCAAAAACAGCATGCTTTGCTTTTCCTCTGCAATTAATTTCTAAAATAAATTATACTCATTTTTAGGGACTTTAATTATTAAGAAAAAACTAACTCTGACCAAAAGATTGTTTTAAACGAATTGAACCTTTAAAATTAACATATTCAAAGGAGAACTTCATTTTGAAAAAACAAAGCTTAATCAAGTTTATTCAAACCAGAACAGGTTTCTTGACGCTGCTTGTCTTCCTGTTTTGGCTCAAATATATCTTCGTTGCCTACTGTGATTTCAGCTTAGGTTTAGGAGATCCTTATCAACATATCATCATGTGGCTGAGTCCAATCGGTACGGCAGTACTGCTTATCAGCATTGGATTTTATTTTCCAAAGCCAATTGTTTCCTATATCATGATGCTGGTTATGGACTGTCTAAATACGATTCTTTTATTCGCAAATGTTCTATATTACCGGCAGTTTACAGACTTTTTGACAGTCAAAACCATCACCAATGCAAGCAAAGTGGCTCCAGGTTTGGGTAAAAGCTCTGTTGCACTTTTACAACCAAGCGATATCATCATCTGGATTGATTTGATTGTCGTCATTCTGCTTCTGATTTTTAAAAAGATTAAGATTGATCAAAAATCCTATGGTTTGCTCACACCATTTGCAATTACCTCGGTAGGAGCATTTCTGGTGGGTTTTAATATGTTTTTAGCAGAATCGTCTCGTCCAAGACTTTTGCGCAATACTTTTGATCGCTCTTACGTCGTTAAATACTTAGGAATTGATACTTATACGACCTATGACGGAATCAAGAGTGTGCAGACGGTACAAGATACTAAAAATGCCAGTGCATCTGATCTGAACAGCATCATTTCATACACTCAGCAAAACTACGCCAAGCCAAATTCAAGCATGTTCGGTATTGAAAAGGGCAAGAATGTTATTATCATTCACCTTGAGAGCTTCCAGCAATTTTTAATTAATTTAAAAGTTAACGGCAAAGAAGTAACACCATTCTTAAATTCTCTCTATTCAGGCAAGCACACGATTAGTTTCAGCAACTTCTACCACCAAGTTGGTCTAGGTCGAACCAGTGATGCGGAAAACTTGCTCGAAACCAGTACTTATGGTATTTCTGATGGTTCTTTATTTACGTCATTGGGATCAGAAAATACATTTCAGGCTGCACCGCAGATATTAAAACAGAAAAATTACACTTCCGCTGTTTTCCACGGAAATGTCGGAACTTTCTGGAATCGCAGCAGTGTTTACAAGAACATGGGCTACAACTATTTCTTTGACCAAAGTTATTTCAGCTCGGCTAGAACTGATAAAATCTGCTATGGTCTAAAGGACAAGCTGCTTTTTGCTGAAAGCATTAAGTACCTTGAGCAAATTCAGCAGCCTTTCTATTGCAAATACATCACTGTCACCAACCATATTCCATTCACGATGGATGCTGAGGATTTGGACCCTAACTTCAAGACCACCTCAACTAGAGACACAACGATCAACAACTATTTCCAGACAGCTCATTATCTGGATCAGGCAGTCCATGAATTCTTTAATTATTTGAAAAAATCAGGCCTGTACAAAAATACAATGGTTGTCATCTATGGTGACCACTACGCTTTGAGCAATTCTGAAAATCAAACGCTGGCTCCAATTATTGGCGAAAGTGCTGATACTTGGAATGAATTTAACAATGTTCAAATGCAGCGTGTCCCGTTCATGATTATTGCGCCAAACTTGAAAGGATACCGCAATAATGAGATTTCAGGCGAAATCGACGTTTTGCCAACCTTACTTCACCTGTTAGGCGTAAATACAAAGAACTATATCCAATTTGGTAGTGATCTCTTCTCCTCAGATTACAAAAAATGGGTTGTCTTTCGTAACGGAACCATTGTTAGTGAAAAATACGTAATCATCGGTGGTAAAGGCATCAAAGGCACTGTTTACGATCGCAAGAGTGGCAAGCAAATTTTGCATTACACCGCCCAAGAAAAGAAAGAGATCGCCTATTTGGCAGCACAAGCGAAGGAATCACTTAAATATTCAGATCAGCTGAACACCCATAATTTACTTCGCTTTTACACGCCTGCTGGTTTTGTGCCAGTAAATCCAAATCAATACGATTACTTCACCAATTATCAGCAAATGATTCAAATCAGAAATCAATTAGCTGGAAAATCAACTTCACTCTACAGTCAACATCACGGCTCAACAACAAAGCTTTATTCAACTGATGCAATTCAATTGAAGAATCGGCAAGATGAAATAAATAAGATACCGTCATCCGTTCTCAACAACCATTTGAATTCCAGCAAGAGCAGTTCAAGCTCAAGCAAAAATAAAAAATAGCAAGAAAAAAACGGCTAGTAATACTAGTCGTTTTCTTTTGCAACAAATTGCTCATAACCTTTGTCATAAATGATGACTGTAAAGGTTGATCCTTCTTGGGGATTGGATTTAACCGAAATTTTCCCGCCGTGCTGCTTAATCAGGGATGAAACAATTGATAATCCTAAGCCAGATTCACCTGTCCCCAAACGTGCTCTTGACGGGTCTGCTTTGAAGAAGCGTTCAAAAATATATTTAGTCTGTTCTGGGCTCATCCCGATCCCATTATCAGTTACCTGCAATTCACAGGCATGTAGCAAACGACGGCCCTTGATCGTAATTTTACCATCATGGGTAAATTGAATTGCATTTTGAATCAGATTAACCATAATTTGAGTAAAACGATCATGATCTGCATAAATCGGCAATTTAGCTGGAACATCTAAAATCAATTGATCATTAGCCTTTTTAGCATTTTGTTCCAATTGAGTTTGCAAATCATGCAACACTTTGCAGGCATCAAAGTTAGTCTTGATCAACATAATTTGGTTATTGCAAATCTTCTCATAATCCAAATTTTCATTGACCAGTCTAATCAATCTTTTAGTTTCTCGGCGCATTAAAGCAATGGATTTAGGCTTAGATTCTTCAGGGATTGCATCATATTGCAAACCTTCCAAAATTCCATTAATCGTAGTTAGCGGTGTTCTCATCTCATGAGCCGCATCGGCCATAAATTGGTCACGTCGTTCTTCCTGCGCTTTGACCTCTTCATTCGACTTCTTTAATTTTCGAACCATGCGGTTAAAATTGGCTGCCAACTGATCGATTTCATCATGATCCTTATGTTCAATTTGAACATCAAAATCTCCGGCGGCAACTTTTTCCGTTGCCCTTGAAAGGCGTTTGATTTTGCTGGTTGAGTAGTATGCCAAAATTAAACTTAAGATTAATCCTACTACCAAAGTAATAATTAAGGAATTGATCAAGTTTTTCTTTGCCATAGTGATTGGTCGTTCAACATTGCGAACTGTCGAACCGATCCAAATGATCCCAATCAGTTTTTGCTTGCTAAACCAAGGCATCAAGACACCGGTATAAGCGTATTTGGTTTGCCCCATATACGTGCTTTCCTGATTATTGTTGCGAATTCGAATTTCCTGACCTTTTTTCAAAGAATCATAAACGTTATTGGGCAACTTAAAAGTGGTTGTGGTTTGAGGATAGATCTGTTTATTTTTCGTGTTAAAAATTCGCAAGTGAACATGCTCAGCACTAAGAATAAACTGCAATTGATTTAAAAAAGTCGTATCCAGCGTTTCTTTTTTGCCACTGCCTTCTGTTGCAGCCAATTTACCAATCGCATTACCATAGCTTTCCATTCGCCCAAAATTTTGCTCATAAGCTTGATTGCGAACGTAATCAATTTCAGTGAAGCCAATAATTGAAACTGAAGTAATGATAATCAATAAGAAACTGAGCATGTGCTGATAAATAAGTTTCATTATTCAACTTGCGAATCATCAAATTTATAGCCGACACCCCAGACAGTTTGAATAACTTGAGGACCGACTTTTTCAAGTTTTTGCCGCAATTTCTTAATATGAGCATCAACCGTTCTCTCTTCACCGTAATACTCATATCCCCATACCAGTTCTAATAATTGGTCCCGTGAAAAGACCTGCTTAGGCTTTTGTGCCATCGTAAATAACAGATCAAATTCCTTAGGCGTCAATGTTGTCACTGATTTGCCATCAAACAGAACTTCTCTTCTTGATTTTGAAATTTTAAGATGCTGCGTTTGAATATCATAATCATTGTTAACTTGCTTGTTAACAGCATTATTGGTAGGCTCATCCATCATTACGCGTCGATGAAGCGCCTTAATACGAGCAATCAATGAAATTGGACTAAATGGCTTTGATACATAGTCGTCGGCACCAACGCCCAAGCCTAGAACTTGATCAGCTTCGCTTCCCCGTGCCGTCAGCATAATAATTGGTACTGTAGGTGAAATTTGTCTAACTTCTTTAGCAACTTGAATGCCATCTTTTTTAGGCAGGTTCAAGTCTAGAGTAATCAAATCGTATTCTGAGGCGTGCTCTTTAAACATCTCAACTGCTTGCACGCCATCAACGGCAACATCTTGCTGCCATCCTTCTTTTTTGAAAAACATCTCCATCATCTCAGCAACAGAGGTGTCATCTTCAACCATCAAAATTTTTAAACTCATTCTTAATCTTTAAATCCCTTTGTCCGATGATGTTTAACTTTGTCTGGCTCAACATAATCAGGTGGCAACTCATTTCTTGCTTTTAAAAATTTTTGAAGACTCTTCTCAGTCCAGACTATCGGCAAAATAATGAAAATGTAGAAAGTCAACAGCCATATAAGAAAAAAGCGATCCGCATTAAGCAAGTGGATAATCAGCCCGATTACAAATTGAATAAAGCCAAAGAGCAAACAATATAAACTTGCTCGTCTCTGTGCAAATTTAAAACTTGCCTTATTCACTTGAGCTAAATATGATAAATAGCCATAAATTTGGTTCGGTCGTTTGGCTGGTGAAATCAGCCAAATTAAACCAACTGCCATCATTACGCTACCACAAGCTATGTAGATCACTATTAATTCGCTTCCCTAATAAAATTGTTGTCTATTCTTCACTTGGAGCAGACATTATAATTCTCATTTTACCAGTGAGAGCAAAATTTTTCATCTGATTTGGAATAATTAAATTCGTTCCGAGCTTTAGATCCCAACTTTGACCATCAGCTTCAAGCTTGCCAGAACCTTTAATTACAGAAACCAACAAATATGGATGATTCTTGAGACTGGACTTCCAAGTACCGTCCAAATCAATTTGCCATAAGTAAAAATGCGGCGAAATTGGTGGCTCAACAAGAGTCTTGATTGAAGCATCTTGATCCTTATCAGTATGAACATTAAGTTTAGGATCAACGTGCGGAACTGTTGTTACGTCAATTGACTTTTGCGTATGAAGTTCACGCTTTTTGCCAGTCTTTTTATCAACTCGATCATAATCATAAAGACGATAAGTTACGTCACTGGATTGCTGTGTTTCAATTACCAAACTGCCCTTTGTCAAAGCATGAATGGTACCAGCTGGAACGTAGAAGAAATCGCCAGCTTTGATTGGGACTTTACGCAAAAGCTTGTCCCATTCGCCTTTATGAATCATATCAGCCAGCTCTTCTCTGGTTTTGGCATGGTGACCATAAATAAGATATGCGCCTGGGTCAGCCTGCATAACGTACCAGCTTTCAGTTTTGCCTGAATCATGTTCTACTTTGGCTGCATAATCATCATCTGGGTGCACTTGCACTGATAAGTTATCATTGGCATCCAAGAATTTTACTAATAATGGAAATTCTTTTGCTTTAGGATTGCCAAAAAGTTCAGGATGCTCATGGTAAACGTCTCTCAATGATTTACCCTTAAGTGGTCCTGCAGTTACAGTTGAAGCATCATCTTTGTATCCAGAAATAATCCAGGCTTCGCCAACTTTGCCTTCTGGAATATCATAATGAAAAATTGTATCTAGTTTGCGTCCACCCCAAATTTTGGGTCTAAAATATGGTGTTAAAAAAATTGGTTCCATCAAAATTCGCCTCACATAAAGTATATACTTTCTATAAACAAAAATGAAACCCCCTTTCGCTTTTCATTTAATAATTTTAACATAAGAAAAAATCGCATTAGAAATTAATCTAATGCGATTTTGTATCTAGAGGAGATGAGGGGAGTTGAACCCCTGTCCAGACGCAGCTCATCACTGACCTCTACAATCATAGTTATATTACTTGAACTTCACTAGCTCAAAACGCCATATAACAGGGCTAGAATGAACTAGCTAACCTGCTCAGACTCTTTCTAACTATTCAGGTGAGGTAGTTAAACGTAACTCGCTAATGTTGATACCTAGAACCGGCCACGAGTAAGCTGGTTAAAGGCAACACATGCGCCTAATTAGGCAGCTAATGCGTAAGAATTACTGTTTTTTGCAGTTAAATTTAAATTAACGTTTTTACGTAGACGTAACCTACGAATTGCAGTCAATGCAAGTCTACGCCTGTCGAATCCCAAAAACATCCCCATAAAGAGAACATTATCTATTATACAAATTAATTGCTATGTTCTCAAATATTTGGCTTAATTAGTCTAATTTGGCCAATCTTGCAACATCACGTTCAATCATTAACTCTTCATCAGTAGGTACAATCATGACCTTAATCTTAGAATCAGGCTTGGTGATGAACTTTTCACCATTTGTTTCGTTAGCCTCAAGATCTGGATCAATGCCCATGAATGCAAGTTGTTCCATCACAGCTTGACGAACGCCTTTATCATGTTCACCTACACCAGCCGTGAAGATAATTGCATCGGCTCCACCCATTTCAGCATAATATGCACCAATGTAACGAATAATTCTGTTAATGAAAATTTTTCTAGCAAGTTTAGCACGTGGCTTATCGCTTGTGTTGATATCGCGCATGTCTGGAGAAATACCAGAAATACCGAGCAAACCTGACTTTTTGTTTAACACGGCAATGATCTGGTCAATATCCAAATGTTCCTTGTTCATAATGTATTCAAGAAGTGATGGGTCAACATCACCGGAACGAGTAGACATCGTGATACCAGCTAATGGACTGAAGCCCATTGAAGTATCATAAGATTTGCCATTCTTAACAGCCGTAATTGATGCGCCTGAGCCTAAGTGACAAACAATTAGTTTCAAATCCTTAGGATCTTTGTGCAATAATTCACTGCTTCTTTGAACTATATAGCGGACTGAAGTTCCGTGAGCACCGTATTTACGTACTTTATATTTTTCATAATATTCATAGGGAATTGAATACAAATAATGCACAGGATCCAAAGATTGGTGGAAGGAAGTATCAAAGACACCAACCTGAGGAACATCTGGCAAAATATTCATAAAAGCTTCGATTCCCATTGCTTCTGGCATATTGTGAAGCGGTGCGTATTGCGTTAAATCGAATACTTTCTGAATATTGTCCTTGGTGATGATAGTAGATTCTTTAAAATCTTCTCCACCAGCAACAATTCTGTGTCCTACCCCAATAATTTCATGAATATTATCTATTACTTTATACTTTTTCAAGTTTTCAATTAAAAGCTTTACAGCAGTTTCTTGGTCTGGGATCTTCACGTGTTCAACATGCTTAGTACCATCGGCAAGTTTAATTTCAAAGGTTGAGCCATCAAGCCCTACTCGATCAGCCATTCCCGATGCCAGTACCTTTTCATCAGATACTGAAAAAAGCTTGTATTTAAATGTAGAACTGCCTGAGTTGATTGCTAATACTTTCTTCATAAGAAAATCCTCCACAACTAATGATTTTTTTCACAAACTAATCACTAGATTTAGTATACCACTCGTTAAGTTTAATATTAAATGCGATTAGGGAATCTTCTTTCTTAAGTGAGTCTAATTTAGTTAATAAGACATCTTTAGCCTTAGCATTATCACCATGATTCTGGAAAACTAAAATAGATTTTTGGTTAAATTTATTTCTGAACATGTCATCCGGCAAATCAATAATTGCATTGAGGAAAACTTTCTTAGTCAACCATGGCATAAATTGATTACGATCTTTTCCTTGCAGCATCCCTGTTGGAACAAGCAAGAATGCGAAACCGCCAGCTTTTAGATTTTTAACGATTTGCTCTACAAATAAAAAGTGAGCGTAAGAATGTCCTTTTTTATTCTTTAATTCAAAGTGCTCAGCATTATTGTCTAGTGGATAATAACCAATCGGCAAATCAGACACAATAGCATCGGCCGGCTCTGTCATCCAAGGCATCATCGCATCTTGACAATAAAGATCAATCTTTAGTTCATTCAAATGAGCTGCAATATCAGCAAAATCTAGCATTTGCTCATCATTATCGATCCCAGCCAACTGGTAAAGATTCTTGGAATGATTCTCTGTCTTTAATTGATTAATGACCGAATAAAGAAGCGAACCAGTACCCAAGGCAGGATCAACTACTTCCAGCTGTTGATCTGCTGGCAAAAGTCGCTGCATTAAGAGAGCAATGACCGTTGCCAAAGCTGGTGGCGTCGGCATTTGATTGCTGTTGCGGCCATCGTCATTGATCGCTTTTAAAGTCAAATAGTTAAAAATCAAGACTTTGCTGCGTTTTGGCAACTGCTCATAATTCAATTGGGCATACATTTTGCTTAATTGGGCAACTGTTTCTGTATCAGGAGCGCCCATCTCAACCTTGATCTTGCCATTTTCCAAGTTATCAAAGGTTTCAGTCAATGCTTCGCCAAAAGAAACATTAAGTGCGTCTTGCAAGATTGTTACGCAAGCTAAAAATTGGTTAAAAAGTTTTTCGAAATTTTCCATATTCACCCTTCTTCTAATCCTTATTTATTTTAATAAAAAGAATCAAAGGGTGGCAAGTAAAGTTAATTATCTCGCAAATATTCAATTATCATTTGATTGCTTTCCACAGTATCATGCAAAATCTGCTGATAAAAAGTCAAATACAATAGACAAGTACTTAAAACTAAAATGCTACTCAGAAGTGCGCTTCCCTTTGACCGCTTTCTTTTCTTCTTTTGCTTCATCCGGTTTCTCCCGCAACTTAAAATACAATTCTGATTTTCGTCCATCTTCTTCAGTAATAAAAATTTTGATTCTGTTTTTGCTCGTTTCAAATTCTGCTTGATCAACATTTAACAATAAAGGCATATGTCCACTTGCATTAGTAGTTACCCTGATCATGTTTTTATATTTTCCTAAAACATATACTTTATTATTGTCTTTCAATCCGGAAAAATTCGCTTTTCTGCTATTTGATAATTCAGGCAGTGCATAAGACTCGTGCTCTTTTAAAAAATTGTTCAACTGAATGTAGGAAAAAGCTACCTCATTAACCGGATGCTTTAAATGACGTGCTGTTTTTAAACTAACCAGCAAATTCTGCAGCGCGATCACAATTAGCAGAGTGATAAACACTGAGAAAATTGCTTCAATCAGCAAAAATCCCTTTTTAGCTTTCATATGCTACTCCCTAAAAACATGATCATGAACAACGACTTCCTTAAGCTTAAATTCATTCAACATATAATTCGCCAATGCCCGATCGCTGCGATACTCAATTTTCTTTTCAAACTGTCTGCTATCAAGAATCATTGTTGTAAAAGCAGTCAGTGCAATCAACGTGATCATCAATGCTATCAAGCTTTCAATCATTAAAAAGCCTTTATTCTTCATCATAAATTATCTTTCCCCAAGTCATTTGAATTCGCAGTTTCTTAGAATATTTGCCATAAGCAAATCGCAAAGTAGTAGGACTAACTGAACCATTTCTTTGAATTTCATAATTATGAAGGTTGGCATTCCTGTTGAATATAGTGAGGTTGGCTGGCATATCTATTCTCTCTTCACCATTCTTGCTTTTAATTATTAAA
>NZ_ADNY01000022.1 GCF_000178475.1 Lactobacillus amylolyticus DSM 11664
CATTTTCCAGCGTTGTATTAGGACTAATTCCTTGCATAACAATCTGCTCCTGAGTAAGCGAATCCTTGTAGTGCGGATGAATCTTGTCCAAATCATCAGAAGCGGTCAATGATGAACTGAGACGTAAAAATTGGACATTTATAGACTAATTCATTAAGGCTTGATTCCGATATTGATAGAGCCTTTTTATTATATTTCTTTCTCTTTATTCCAAATTTTGCTGATGATGTAAAGGATCACAAAAGTTAAAATTGCAGCAATCATTGGAATACGGTAGCTTGGTAAGATCAACAGCAAGATAATCATTGCTACGAAGAACAATAAGATGATCCAATCCAAATATGGAAAACCGGGCATTTTAAAATCATTCAATTGATCTTCTGGCGTCTGCTTGCGGTAGGACATATGGGTTAAAACCATAAGACACCAAATGATTAAGAACATGCTAGTGGAAGTAGAAGAGATGAAATTGAAGGCTTGATCGCCGATTATCAAAGTAATTAATGGCGCCAAACCAATCAAAATTGCTGACAGAATTAAACCATTTTGCGGCAGCTGCCTGTGTGATAAGTGACCGAAAGTTTGATTCCATTTTCCTTTGCCATGGAAAGTTACTGAGAATAAGAGTCGTCCTGCACCGTATAAAATACTGTTTGTTGAAGAAATAGCAGCGGAAATAACTACGAAATTGATAATCGAACTGGCATTTCTAATCCCAGTGGCCCCAAGAGCTTGAACGAAGGGACTAGAATTAGTTGAAATTTTATTCCAAGGAATTGCCAACAGGATTGCCAAGATAGCCAAAACATAGAACAAAATAATTCTTACTGGCAATTGATTAATCGCATTTCTCAGAGTAACGCGTGGATTTTGAGTTTCTGCTGCCGTCAAACCGATTAATTCAACCCCGATAAAGCTGAAAATTACCATTTGAAAACCTTGCAAAAATCCTTTTCCGCCACGGGCAAAAAATCCACCGTTACTATCAAGATTAGAAAAAGCAACAGGACCAAAACTAGTTTTGCCACCGGATAATAAAAGCCAAAAAATCAAAAGCACGAAGGCTATGACGGTAATGATTTTGATAATAGCAAAGCTAAATTCCAAATTGCCAAATACTCTTGCTGAAATCAAATTGATTACTAATAAAACAGCAATCGTGATGAGTCCCGGAAGCCAGGGTTTTAAACTCGGAAACCAATATTTAAAATAAACTCCCAAAGCTGTGGTTTCGGCCATTCCTAAGGTGATCCAACTTATCCAGTATAAATAGCCGGTGATAAAGCCGATGTTTTTTCCTAAATATTTTTCAATGAAATCAATATAGGTATGCTTGCTTAAATCGGACATGATCAATTCGCCTAAAGCACGCATTAGAAAGAAAAGAAAAATACCGACAATAATATAAATCAAGATTACGCTAGGTCCGGCCCGGTGAATACTATCACCAACTCCTAAGAACAAGCCAGTACCAATTGTGCCACCCAGGGCAATCAACTGAATATGGGCGTTGCCAAGGGTTCGTTTATAGCCTGCGTTAGTTTGCACATCATCGTTTTTCATTTAATCGCTCCAATTATAATTTAAAACAATATAGTATTATTTTATCATCTCTGTTTTGTAATAGTAGTTTTCAATCATGATTTAAAAAAATTTAAAAAATATAAGTTTGTTAATTCACAAACAAAGATGTTTAGTAAGCGCTTTCATGCTTTAATTCCCTAAAATAGCCTTAAGATTGGCTTTGCTTGTGCATCCCTGAAAGTTGTGCTTTTAGCATTTACTTTTTTGGTGAAAGTGATATAGTCGATATTGTAAATTAGTTCACAAAATTAGTAAATCTTAGAGGTAATTGTAAATGGCTAAGACACAACAAAAAGAGACAATGTCTGAAGAAGAAAAGAACAAACAAATTTACGACATGGTTGATGACTTAGTAAAGAAATCACATGTTGCTTTGGATCAAATGGCCAACTTCACTCAAGAACAAGTTGATAAAATCTGTGAAGCAATTGCTACTGCCGGTGAACAAAATGCCTACCCATTAGCAAAAATGGCTGTAGAAGAAACTCGTCGTGGTGTTCTTGAAGATAAAACCACCAAGAACATGTATGCTAGTGAAAACATTTGGAACAGCTTACGTCACGAAAAGACTGTTGGCGTCATTGATGAAGATAAAGAACAAGGTTTGGTAAAGATTGCTGAACCTAAGGGTGTTATAGCTGGTGTTACCCCTGTAACTAACCCAACTTCAACCGTTATCTTCAAAGCAATGCTTGCTTTAAAGACTAGAAACACAATTATCTTCGGCTTCCACCCACAAGCTCAAAAATGTTGTGTAGCAACTGGTAAAATCCTTCAAAAGGCTGCTGAAGCTGCAGGTGCACCAAAGAACGCAATTCAATGGATTGAAGAACCAAGTTTGCAAGCAACTACTGACTTGATGACTAACCCAGGAGTTCAAACTATTTTAGCTACTGGTGGTCCAGGCATGGTTAAGGCTGCTTACTCATCTGGTAAACCAGCTATCGGTGTTGGTCCTGGTAACGGTCCTTCATATATTGAAAAGTCCGCTAATATTGAACGTGCCGTTTACGATATCGTTTTATCAAAGACATTCGATAATGGTATGGTTTGTGCTTCTGAAAACTCAGTTGTTGTTGATACAGAAATCTACGACAGAGTTAAGGAAGAATTCAAGAAGTGGAACTGCTACTTCTTAAAAAAGGAAGAAATTAAGAAGTTTGAACAACACTTCATTGACCCAAGACGTGGTACTGTTGCAGGTCCTGTAGCTGGTAAGTCAGCTTATGAAATTGCTAAGCTTTGTGGTGTTGATGTTCCAAAAGACACTAAGGTTATCATCGCTGAATACCATGGTGTTGGTAAAGAATTCCCACTTTCAGCAGAAAAACTTTCACCAGTCTTCACTTTATATCGTGCTAAGAACCATGATGATGCCTTCAAGATTTGTACTGACCTGATTAACTATGGTGGTCGTGGTCACACCGCTGGTCTTCACTCAAGTGATAAGAAGATCATTGATGAATTTGCAATGAAGATGGATGCTTGTCGTATCTTGGTTAACTCACCAGCTGCCTTAGGTGGTATCGGCGACCTTTACAACAACATGCTCCCATCATTGACTTTAGGTACTGGTTCATACGGTGCCAACACCTTCTCACACAACATCGGTGCTAGAGACCTCTTGAACATCAAGACAGTTGCTATGCGTCGTGACAACATGCAATGGGTAAAAGTTCCAGCTAAAACCTACTTCGAACACAACGCTGCTAACTACTTACGTCACATGCCAAATGTAAACCGCTTCTTCATCGTTACTGATGAAGGTGTTGCAGATCAAGGCTTTGCTGATGAAATTACTGATATTATTTCTAAGCGTAGAGGTGCTAAGGAATACGAAGTATTCAAGGCTGTAACTCTTGATCCAAATACTGACGTAATTAAAGACGGTGTTCACAGAATGAATATCTTCAAGCCAGATGTTGTCATTGCCATCGGTGGTGGTTCAGTAATGGACGCAGCTAAGGCTATGCGTTTGTTCTACGAAAATCCAGACATGACTTTTGAAGAAGCTTACCAAAAATTTTTGGATATCAGAAAAAGAGTAGTTCGCTTCCCAAAAATTAACGGTGTCCAACTTGTATGTATCCCAACTACTTCAGGTACTGGTTCAGAAGTTTCGCCAATTGCCGTTATCAGCGATGCTAAGAGTGGCATTAAGCACACCTTGTGTGACTACGCTTTAACTCCAGATGTATCAATCGTTGATGATCAATTTGTTCAAACTTTGCCAAAACGCTTGATTGCATGGTCCGGCTTCGAAGCATTGGGTCACGCAATTGAAAGCTATGTTTCAACTATGGCTACTGACTTCACTCGTGGCTGGTCATTAGAAGCTATCAAGATCATCTTTGGCAACTTGAAGGCTTCATACGATGGCGACTTGGATGCACGTAAGAGAATGCACGATGCCGCAACTATTGCTGGTATGGCTTACTCAAACGCCTTCCTTGGTTTGGAACACTCAATTGCCCACACAGTTGGTTCAACCTTTGGCATTCCAAGTGGTGTAAGTGACGCAATTGTATTGCCACAAGTAATTCGCTTCAATGCAAAGCGCCCTGAAAAGCTTGCTATGTGGCCTAATTACTCAGTTTACCGTGCTGAAAAAGACTATGCTGATATTGCTAGAGCTCTTGGCTTAACTGGTACAACTGATCACGAATTAGTTGAAAAATTGGTAGACAAGATCATCGAATTAGCTCACTCAGTTGACATTAAGTTGGCCTTCAAGGATTACGGTGTCGACAAGAAGCAATTCGAAGACAAGGTTGATGAATTGGCTGTTAAGGCTTACGGTGATCAAAACACTGTTACTAACCCAGTTGCACCACTGATCAACCAAATCGTTGACTTGATGAAGGATTGTTACGACGGTAAGGGAATTTCTAATAAGTAAAATCGCGTAATACTTAATAAATACCTGAATTCCAATTCTGAAGTTTAAAAAACTTATAAAAAAAGAAATCATGGCTCAGTGTCATGGTTTCTTTTTTTATAAATAAAAATTATGATTAGAAATCAAAAACAATTATTTCTCAAGTGCTACAAAATGGGCTTTAATATAAAGTGAAAATAATTTTTAGCAAAGGCAAAGGTGGGGTATAAAATGTCAATTAAAGATGAAGCTCAAGCAGCACATGCTAATTTGCTTGCAAAAACAGATCCAGAAGCTCTCGAAAGAATTAATCACTTTGCCTTTGATGAATTACAAAACGATGTAGATTTGCCAGACAGAACCAAAATGTTGAGTACGTTGGCTTACTTGTTAGGCTGTCAAGGATTAGATGAATACAAAATTATGCTGCCAGTTGCCTTAGACAACAGTGTTAGTCCAGTTGGGGCAAAAGAAGTTTTGTATCAAGCTCCTGACTATTTGGGTTTAAGCAGAGTTTTGCCATTCTTCAAGGCAACCAATGATATCTTGACTGCACGAGGCATAAAATTGCCATTAGCAGGGTAACGACTACAATGAAGAATCGTCTTGAAAAAGGTGAAGAGACGCAGATTCGCTTATTTGGGTCTCAAATGAAGGGCTTTTCTAAGATTGATACCATTCATAAATGGTTGGTTGATAATTGTTTCGGCGATTACTACACCAGAAAGAGCTTAAACGATAATGATCGTGAAATGATCACATTTTGCTATTTAGCTTCTCAAGGTGGAGTAGAGCCACAGCTTTTAGCTGACTCTAAGGCAAATATTGGGTTGGGAAATGACAAGGAATTTTTAACCAAGGTTGTTTTGCAAAATGAACCATTTCTTGGTTATCCAAGAAGCTTAAATGCAATTAGAATTATTAATGAAGCGGATAAAGCAATCAATGGTTAAATTTTAGGCAAATAAAAAATCGGCTAAGTTCAATTACTTAGTCGATTTTTTTCGTAATCATTAAGAAAATATTTTAAACTAGCATTTTTATTAGCTTAATTCTTTAATAATGTTCTCCAAAGTTTCCTTGGCTTCATCTTGGATAGGAGTTGCTGGGTGTTCCTTATCGTAGTTGTTGAGCCAATCAAGACGATCTTGCATTCTTCTTGCTAAAGTCTTTTGGTATTCAGGATCGTCTAAGTGAACTTCGTAGCCATCAATTGGCAAGTATGAAACGCCTTTGAAGTTGCCGAATGGCTTAAGGTCGCTATCAGTGATTGAGCCGTTAGCTAAGTCTTCAATAATCTTCTTAGTAACTTCTTTTGGTACGTCCTTGCCCATGAATGCATCAGTGTTCAAGATGTAGCAGCTTGCGCCACGTTTAGTGAACAATTCCTTGAAGTCTGTGTAGTCGCCAGATACTGGATAAGCACGGAATGGGTCTGCGAATGGTTCGATAACCAAAGTGTTCATATCGAAGCCCTTAGGCAAGTTTTCTGCTGAAGTTCTCTTAGTAGCTAAAGTACAACCCATAGTTGTTGCTAAAACTGGGTCGTCAATCTTCAAAAGTGGTGGTAATGAACCGTCTTTCATAATCCAGAACAAAGCAGTGATTGGAGCTTTTTCGAAGTCAACACGGTGAGGACTAGTGTAACGAGTCTTGATAACACGACCGTTGTTGTTCCGCAAGTCTTCGGTTACGATTACTTTCTTGCCGTCTTCGTCTTGAGTAACAGCACAGTTCATAATTGTGGTGTAGTACTTGGTTTCGTGGTGACCTGCTGGGTAGTCGTGAGTCTAATCGAAGTATGAAGGCTCAAGAGCTACAGATGAACCATCTTCACGTGAAATAATGAAGGCATCGTCGTGCAAAACAGTAATGTCATACTTGCCATCGTACATTTCGTGGGTCAAAGTTGATTTACCTGAACCAGACAAGCCATAGAATGCGAATACTTTATCGTCTTTATCAGTGAAGTGGAATGACTTTTCACCACCGTGGCAAGCAGTGTAGCCGTGACGGTGAGCGATAGCCCAAGCTAAAGTCAAAGTACCTTTCTTCAATTCACCGAAGTAACGAAGGTTGAAGACAGCAGCACAGTTATGTGGAGCGTCAAAGACGCCTAAGCCCTTTGGGTAGTCTGGATCAGTTACATTTGGATCGAAGTAGAAGTAGATGTCTGGTTCGTTGTAAACCTTTGACTTCTTGTACATTTCAGCAACTTCATCATCGAAAAAGTGGAAGTTCAAAATGTATGAAAGCAGGTTGAAGGCTTGATCTTCAGGCATCATAACGTGAGCCTTAACAGCAAATGTTGGGTCAAGACCTACCAAAACAGTAGCCTTTAAATACTTTTGCTCATGACCGGCATAAATATCTTCACGCAAGTTGCCAGCTAATGCTTCTGCATCTTCCTTAGGATCGTCAGTGAAGTGACGAGCACTGGCAGTTCTGCCCAAAATCTTGCCGTGGTTGTAAACTAATTGAGTTGCACCTTGTGGCAAGCCTAATTCTTTAGTATGTAAAATTGGCAAGTCAGTTACAATAACACCTGATTGTTTTTTAGCTAAATTGTAAGCTTCAGCAACACTAGTTACTTCGTGAACATTGTTACCATAAAAAGCACTTTCAATGGTAGCGCGAACGCGACTAAACATTGGATTTGCTTTTCTTAATTCGTCTTGAGAATAACGTTCTTTTGTACTCATATTACCGTAGTTCCTCCTTCTATCTATATGAAAGCGGTTTTATTTATCAACACATCTATAATAACATATTTTGATAACATTAATTCAAAAAAATAAAATAACCTGTTATAATAATAGAACATACGTACGGAAAAGAGGGCCGGTAGCTTTGAATTTCAACGATTTAAGCAAGTTTGTTTTTAAAAAATATGGCTTAAAATTTTTTCCGGCAGTCCCCGGATCAACCGAGTTATACCTCTTAAAATCACCAGTTGATGGATCATATTTTGCAATGATGTCGCGTATTCGACAAGGTGACCATTTCATTGCGACGCTGGATTTACGCTGCGGCAGTTTTTCTGATATGATTCGGGACTTGCCAGGATTTTCAACGCCATTTAGATTAAAAATCAGCGATTGGGTTGGCGTGTGGTTGAATCAAGTTCATCGGGATGCAATTGAAAATGCATTTGATTATGCCTTTAGATTGGCGATGAATGGAGAAGAGGACAAGGCAATTGATCGGCAGCCGTTTATTTACGTTCCTGGTGAAGCAGCCGATGAAAAATATCAGGCACAGGCGATTAAATCACGAGACAAGACCCTGGCAAAAAGACATGAGCAAGATGTCCCGGCGGCAATTCAAAAAATGCGGGCCAGTTACGATTACAGTATTTTGCCTGCAAAAGGGAAGGCCAAAAATTTTTACCATCAAGCACAGTTGATGAAAAATTATCAAGACAATTACCAAAATCCTGTTGTGTTTAAACGCTACTATCCAGCCTTTCATGATATGACGGTGCCGCAATTGCGTACATATTTTACTTGGCGGCAAAAAATTAGAAGCGGAGAGTATGAAAAGACCAGCACTTCGTATGCCTTTGTCTATGTCTTTGAATTGCTGAACAATGTTGGAATCGATGATCCGGCGGAAGGGTTTAAGCAGCTGCGTATTTTTCAGAAAAATTATGTGCAGAAATTTGACTTAGAACTTGAGTCCTACCTCAAGCAATGGCTTAAAGACTATGTTTTGTACTATCATTTGCCGCAAAAGAACCAGTTGGTTTTTGCAGATGAATTGAAGCAAGACTTGCAATATCATATCTTGCTTCATCCAGAGGATTATTCTGCTCATGAATTGCTTGCTGCAGTGAAGCATTTTTCGACTTATTTGGATAAAAATGTCACTGCTAAAAAAATGGGTCCGCAGTTTGAACAAGTATTTAAAGAAATTTGGCAGGTTGTATTGCAAGCCAAGCTGAAAAACGGTCAAGATTTCTTTAGTAAATATATCGCTCAGCGACATCTGCTGGTTGAGAACTTATTTGCCGGAGCAGTTTTTTATTGGCGAAATCATGACTTTGAACCACTTGTTGTTGATTCAGAAAGAAAGTACTTTTATCAAAATCAGGAATGGTATTGCAGCAGTTTGTTTCCTATAAAAAGACAAAAAAGTGAACTGAACGCCTTTTTGCATGAAACGGATCGTCTGCTTCGAGAAAAAATGCATTTTGGTCAAAAATTAAAACCGCGAAAACTCGAAAAAGAGTTTTTACAAGCAATTGCTGATGGCATTGCTGAATATCAAAAGCAGGTTGAGAAAGCTAAGAGACCCCATATCAAAATCAATTTTGCTAATCTTGATCAAATCAGAGCTGATGCATCAGAGACACGTGATAGTTTACTGACGGATGAAGAAAAGCAACTTGAAAAAGAAGAAAGTCAGCAGCCTGTTTTGCCAAAGAAATCAGAAACTTTGAAGACGGAAAACAATTATGGTTTAACTAAAGATGAAATGCATCTGTTAATGGGCCTTCTTAATAATGAAGATTGGCAAAGCTACATTAAACAGCATCACCTAATGGTTTCAATTTTAGCTGACGGAATTAATGATAAGTTGTTCGATGAGATCGGGGATGCTGTCATTGATTTTGACGAAAATAATCAACCAGAAATTATTGAAGACTATCTTCCAGATTTAAAAGAAATTTTTTAGGGGGTAAATAATTAATGCCAGAGAAAAAACGGCGCGTTCCCAAAAGAATTGCACAAACAGTTTTAAACTCGCTTAAAGGTGGAGTAGTGCCGCGAATTGGTCTGCCTTATATCACTGTAGGCCGCAAGGATGAAATTGCTGCATTGCTGCATGATGTGGATATTATTGCAGAAGGTGGAGCTTCTTTTCGTTTTATCGTTGGACGTTATGGCTCCGGAAAAAGCTTCCTGCTGCAAACGATTCGCAATTATGTCATGGATAAAAATTTCGTCGTTGTTGATGGCGACTTGTCACCAGAAAGACGCTTGCAGGGAACGAAGGGACAAGGCTTGGCTATTTATCGAGAATTAATTCAAAACTTGTCCACAAAGACTCGTCCCGAAGGTGGTGCGCTAACTTTGATTTTGGATCGGTGGATAAATTCTGTGCAAACTCAAGTAGCACAGGAGACCGGGCTAAATGATGCTGATCCTAAGTTTGAGCAGGAAGTCGATAAAAAAATTTATGCGGTTATTTCTAATTTAAATGAATTAGTACATGGTTTTGACTTTGCCAAACTATTGAATATGTATTACCACGCTTATATGGCCGATGATGATGAAACCAAGTCAAAAGTGATCAAGTGGTTTAGAGGTGAATATACGCATAAAACCGAAGCCAAAAAGGAGCTGGGAGTTAGCGTAATTATTTCCGATGATGATTGGTACGAATACTTGAAGCTGTTTGCATTTTTCTTTAGACAGGCTGGTTATAGCGGCTTAATGGTGATGATTGATGAATTGGTAAATATTTTTAAGATCCCCAACTCAATCAGTCGCCAATATAACTATGAAAAAATTTTGACGATGTACAACGATACTTTGCAGGGCAAGGCAAAATATCTGGGAATTATTATGGCTGGTACGCCGCAAGCTGTAGAAGATCGGCGGCGGGGCGTTTATTCGTATGAAGCTTTGCGTTCTAGACTAGCCGAAGGAAAATTTGCACAAGATGGTGCCCGGGACATGTACGCTCCGGTTATCAAGCTTGAGCCGTTAACTGCGGAAGAAATGCTGGTTTTGACGGAAAAATTGGCAGATATGCATGCGGGACTTTACGGCTATGAGCGTGCGATTACGGATAACGATTTGGCTAAATTTATTAAAATCGAATATGCTAGAATCGGTGCGGATACGAATATCACTCCGCGAGAGATTATCAGAGACTTTATCGAATTGCTTGATATTGTTTGGCAGAATCCAAAGGCCAAAATTGAAGATCTGCTCAATTCAGAGCAGTTCTCTTATGCAAAATCAGAAGCAGTTTCTGATAATAAAGATGATGATTATACTGAATTTACTATTTAAAGGAATGAATCATGGACGTTTTTGATCATTATGCATCATTTATCCAGGACTATATCTACGAGCATGGTTGGCAAACTTTGCGTCCGATTCAGGTAGCAGCGGCGGAAGAGATTTTTACCACCGATCACAATGTCTTGCTTTCTGCTTCAACAGCATCAGGAAAAACTGAGGCTGCATTTTTCCCGATTCTGTCCAAAATAGCGCAGCAACCAGCAGATTCAATTCAAGTACTGTATATTGCACCACTCAAGGCATTGATTAATGATCAATATGATCGTTTAACTGACTTGTGTCAGGATACAAATATTAAAGTTTGGCGCTGGCACGGGGATGTAGCTCAATCGCAAAAGCGGAAAATGTTAAAAAAGCCTTCCGGTATTTTGCAAATTACGCCGGAATCATTAGAAAGCTTTATTATTAATAAACATATGGACATTCCGCATCTCTTTCATGGATTGCAATTTATCGTCATTGATGAACTTCATTCTTTTTTGCGCAGCGATCGTGGTGGGCAAACTTTTTGCCTAATAGAACGGCTGTCCAAGTTGGCAGGCGTAAACCCCAGAAGAATTGGCCTGTCAGCAACAATCGGCAATTTAAAGGCAGCAGCAGAATTCCTTGGCGCCGGCAGCCAACATCAAACCGTTGCACCAAAGGTTCAAAATCAAAAACAGGTTTGGCGGCTTTCGATGGAGCATTTTTACCAAACTAATCCACAAGCTGGGGATAAAGATTTTGATCCTAGTGAAGTGGGTGCTCCGAAAGCCGATCAAGCACCGGCACTGGCCGATCCTGGAATTGGCTATATTTTTGAACATACTCGTGGCAAAAAATGTTTGGTCTTCACCAATAGTCGTGAAGAATGTGAGGCGGTTTGTCAGCAGCTCAGAGAATATTGTCAATATAATCATGAGCCAGATTGCTTTTTAATTCACCACGGGAACTTGTCGCCAGCATTAAGAGAAACAGCCGAACAGGCAATGAAGGACAAGGATTCTTACATGACTACCTGTGCAACGGCTACTCTAGAATTAGGGATCGATATTGGACAACTAGAATCGGCTTTTCAGATCGATGCGCCGTTCACCGTTTCTGGTTTTTTGCAAAGAATGGGACGAACGGGCAGAAGAGGCAATCCGCCGGAGATACACTTTGTTATGCGCGAAGAGCACCCAGAGTCACGGGCAATGCTGCCGGATTTGATTCCCTGGTCTTTACTTCAAGGAATCGCGCTTGTGCAGTTATATTTAGAAGAAAAATGGGTCGAACCCCCTGAGCCGAATCGGTTGCCATATAGTTTGCTCTATCACCAAACGATGAGCACTTTGGCATCTAGCGGTGAAATGAGTCCTGCTGAACTGGCTTCACGTGTTTTATCGCTGGCTTATTTTCATAATGTTAGTCAAGATGATTACAAAATTTTGCTGTGGCATTTATTGAAAACAAACCAAATCGAGCGCACTGCAAATGGTGGTTTGATTCTGGGCTTAGCCGGTGAAAAAGTTGTGAATAACTTCAAATTCTACGCAGTTTTCCAAGAGAATGAAGAATTCAGCGTTCATGCCGGAAGCGAAGAATTAGGTACCATTGTTAAGCCGCCTCCAGTCGGTGACAAGATCGCAATTGCCGGACGCGTTTGGGTAGTTGAAGATATCGATCGCAAGCGCCATCAGGTATATTGCCATGGCGTTGATGGGCGAATTCCGGCCTACTTTGGCGATGTGCCAGGAGATATTCATCCCCATATTTTGCACAGGATGCGGAAAGTTTTAGCTGAAAAAACGATGTATCCATATTTGCTTCACAATGCCAAGGCACGATTGATACAAATGCGCGATACTTGCAATATTGCGGGCTTGCCTGAAAAGCAACTGATTAGTTTAGGTGGCAATATGTGGGTCTTTTTCCCTTGGACTGGTTCTTATGCTTTTTTGGCATTGGAAAGACTGCTTAGAATCAAATGCGCAGACCGCCTAAATTTGCGTGGCTTCAATTCTTCGAGACCATATTTTATGGAGTTTGCGATGGACGCAGATGCTGATGAATTTTACAAAATATTGCACGAAGAAGCGGAAAAGGATTTTGATCCCATGGATTTGGTTTATCCCAAAGAAGTTCCAGTTTTTGACAAATATGACGAATATTTGCCAGATAAATTAATTAGAAAAGAATTTGCATACAGCGTATTAGATATTAAAGAAATGAAAAAATGCGTTAATGCAATGTTTAAAGAAAATAATTGATCATAAAGATGATAAAACTTGCTTTTATCATCTTTTTTCTTGGAAAAGATTCAGTGATGATGCTAAATTGATAAGGCACCTAACTAATATGGTGGTTAAAATGAATCAAGAATTATATGAAAAGTGGATAAAATTGATGCGCACCAATCACATGGTTTGGCGCAAAAAAGTTTTCCGATAAAAATGGCATCCAAGGACAAGGGCGAATTCTTAGAATTTTAGCTAAAAACAATGACAATTTATCGCAAAAAGAACTTGCTGCTAAAGCGGAAGTCCGACCAGCTTCTTTAAGTGAAGTCCTAGAGAGACTGGAAAGAGCAAAACTGATTACGCGGCAGCGCGATCACAAAGATAAGCGAATTTTGCGAGTCAGTCTGACAGATGCTGGAGAAAAAATAGTAAAAGAAAATGGTCAGCAATGGGCAGAGTTTAACCGAACGCTGTTAGGAGACCTAGATGAGCAGGAACAAAAAGAACTGCTGCATTTGACAGATAAGCTGCAGCGAACAATCGATGAATATTTGAAAGGATAAGCTAATGAAAGAAATAGCCAAAAAACGTTAAATTCATGGGCGGTAAGCATGGCTGCTTTCTTTATTTTCATTCAGGTAGGCTGTTATTTATGGTTGCCAACAATTACGGCTGGTTTGGTCGATAACGGAATTGTGGCAAAAGATATGGCCTACATTTGGCGTGGCGGATTGCTAATGCTGGGCGTAGCAGCCTTAAGTTTAATCGTCGCTTTCGGCAATATTTACTATGCAGCTACCCAAGCTATGGGTGCCGGTAAAAATTGCGCAAAATACTGTTTCACCATGTGTTGGAATTTTCCGGCAACGAAATGACTAAATTCGGGGATGCTACTTTGATCACCCGTTCAACTAATGATGTCGTTCAAATTCAGACAGTCTTCGTGCAGCTATTGCGTTTATTGATGCAGTCGCAAATTATGCTGGTAGCGGCAATTATTTTGGCCTACTTTAGAAGAGCCATGACTGACGATTATTTTCTTAATTGCATTGCCAATTTTAGTCATCGTAGTCTTTCTCATCATGCGTTCAGCAGTGCCATTATTTAAGAGTATTCAGAAAAAAGTTGACCGCATCAACTTGATTTTCCGTGAAGGGTAGACTGGTGTCAGAGTTATTCGAGCTTTCAGACAGGAAAAGCGTGAACAGGATTGTTTTAAAAAGGCTAATGAAGATTATCCGTAAGTCGGCATTAAAGCCTATACATTGATGTCAATCATGATGCCGATCATGACTTTGGTGCTTAGTCTGACCAACGTCGGAATTATTATGATTGGTGCAAATTTAATTGCAAACAAAACGATGGAAGTCGGTAATTTAATCGCCTTTATGACTTATGCTTCGCAGATTTTGTTCAGCTTCATGCAGTTGACCATGCTTTTTGTAGTTATTCCACGCGCCTCTGCTTCTGCGGCAAGAATCAACGCAGTGCTTCACACTAAGCCATCAATTGCTGATCCAGAAAAATCCGAAACAAAAACTTTTGCAGCTGATGCACCGGTTTCTTTGAACTTTGATAAGGTTACTTTTAAATACAAAAATGCTGAAAATTCTGTTTTTTCTTTTACAAAATTTATCAAAAATAGTAAACTAACAATAAGTAAGTAAAGAAGAGAGGCATTTTTATGATTCACAATTCAACTATCGATAAGCAAATCAATCACCGTTCAATCAGAAAATTTAAAGATCAGCTTTTATCGCCAGAACAGCTCAAAACTTTGTACACAGTTTTTCAACATACAGCAACCAGCATGTTCATGCAAAATGCTTCCTTGCTCCACATTACTGATCCTGCTAAAAGACAAAAGATCCAAGAGTTGTGCAATCAAAAATATGTTGGTGCTGAAGGCGACTTGTTTATTTTTGTCGTTGATTTGTACCGTAATCAGCAAATTCGCCAGCAATTGGGCAAAGATGATGGTCGCGTTCACACTACTGATATTTTCTTCCAAGCAATGGAAGATACTATCTTAGCTTTTCAGAATGTGGCTAATGCTGTGGAAAGCATGGATTTGGGCTACGTTCCTCTTGGGACAGTTAATGATCATCCAAAGAAGATGCTGGCAACGCTTGATTTGCCTAAGCTTACTTTCCCAGTTTTGGGGATGCAAGTTGGCGTGCCTGATCAGGAACCACAATTAAAGCCGCGTCTGCCGCTTGAATTTACCTGTTTTGAAGACAAGTATAGCAAGGACTTTGATGTCAAAGATTTAGCTGACTACGATCAGGTAGTTACTACTTATTATGATTTACGGGATGCCAATAGAAGAATCGATTCTTTTACTAAACAAATCACAGGTGCCAAACTTAATAATCATGAGACTGACCGGGATGAATTGCCGGAGCTTCTGCACGAGCAAGGACTTTGCTTAGATTGGAAATAGGCAAATAAAAGATTGTATGAGACAATAATTTCAGGAGGAATGGTATGCCATATTCACTTTCTGAGATTATTGTCTTATTTTTTACTTATTCAGTTGTTGGCTGGCTCTGGGAAATGGTCCATTGTTCATTAAAAGATGGTCATTATGATTACCGTGGCTTCTTATTTGGGTCGTATTGTTCCGTGTATGGCTTTGCAATTACGACAATTTTAATTTGTACTTATCGCGTGCAAGACAATATTTTCTTGCTGTTCATCGTGGGTATTATTGTTGCGAGCTTGTTTGAATTTGTTGCTAGTTTATTTTTGGAAAAAGTTTTCCACATGATCTTATGGGATTATTCAAATTTGTGGGGCAACATTCAAGGCAGAGTTGCACCTGTGATTTCGCTATTTTGGGGCTTTGGCGTCGTTATTTTGGTAAAATTCGTGCAGCCTTTTATTCAAAAAGTGATCAATTGGGAAGAAATGAAAACGCATGATGCCTTAGCAGCGATGATTGTTGTAGGGATGGGGACCGACCTTGTTCTTACGATTATCAGTGTAAGAAGATTTCATGCTACGATACAGATGTGGAATGAAAGGATCAATGCGCGACTTGATAAGTTGCACGCACGTGTTGAACAGGCTACTGATGATTGGAAGCTCAGAAAGAATTTGGCTAATTGGCATGAAGATATGATTAAACATATTGATGAGATTCGGCCAAAACGCAGATTGAGTTGGAACCAGCGGCGTTTGATCAATAGTTTTGCGAAGAAGATGAAGTTTGATGATGCAGAGCGCTTTGAGAATTTGAAACAGGATTTGATCAAGCGAGGATTATTAAAATAGGATTTGTACATTGACTGACATTTTTGGTATAATTCTCTTGTTACGAGTGATGCCGAATTAGCTCAGTCGGTAGAGCGCTTCCCTCGTAAAGAAGAGGTCGGCAGTTCGATTCTGCCATTCGGCATAAAAAAGTATCATTTTACTTGATTAACCTTGATTTTTTAACGTTTTGCGAAGATAAGTTAAGGTTAATTTTTTTGCGTAAAGGTAAATGATGCACAATAAGTGCACCCTGTTAATTTGTTAAAGTGCAATTTTTGCACGCGGTTTTTTGAGAGTGGGATAATGAATAAAGACTCTTATCTATGAAAGTAGGTCAGGGTCTTTTTGTGTATCAATATAAAAATTATAAGGATTTGCTGTAAAATATATTTATAAAGATTATATGAGGTATTTTAATGGCAAATAAAAATTTGACTAATGCAAAGATTGCAAAAAAAGATGAATTTTATACAAGATGGGAAGAAATAGAAAAAGAAGTAAATGCATACCTTGAATACAACAAAATGTGTTTAGGGATAAAACTATTTTATTGTCTGCTGACGATCCTTTTGAAAGTAACTTTTTCAAATTCTTTGCAGTTCATTTTAATGACTTTGGTTTAAAAAGATTAATTGCTACAAGTTATGATTCAAGTCCTGTAGTAAATACTCAGCTATCTTTATTTGATGATGAAAATCAAGTTACTAATACTTCGAGTAAAGCATATAAAATTGATCTAACTCATGTAGTAGATTTTAATCATGATGGTAGATTCAACATTGAAGATGTTGAAAAAATGCTCAACGAAGAAAAAATGTAGGTTTCGTATTTCAATTTTATAATCTCATCCCCAATCTTAATGTTGAGGAAAATATACTTCTTCCGATTCTTCTCGATGGTAAAAAAGAGCTTGATGAAATTATTGACATTGTTGGGCTTTCAAACAGGCGTAAATATACTCCGCGTGAACTTTCAGGAGGTCAACAACAGCGTGTTGCAATAGCTCGTGCCCTTATAAATAACCCTGAAGTAATCCTTGCAGATGAACCAATCGGAAATCTTGATTCAAAAACCGGAACAGAAATAATGGAACTGTTGCAAAAAATAAATTTAGAAAAGAAAAAAATATAATAATGGTAACTCATTCAAAAAAATCTGCTGAATACAGCACTCGAACCATATTAATTCAAGATGGGAAAATCATATAATAAAAAATTTTTTATGTTTCTTGCATTTTTTTAAATCATATGATATAGTAAATGTTATGTTAGTAAATCGATGGTTTAATCAATTTTTGTGCATTTCACTCTTCATTTTTGGAGATATGATATGAACCTTAATTAGTTTAATCCATAATGAAGAGGAAGTATTTAAATGTCAGATAAAACTATAGTATGTAAAGATTGCCACAAGGAATTCGTATTCACTGAGGGTGAACAGGAATTCTACAAGGAAAAAGGTTTCGAAAACGAACCTCAGAGATGTCCTGAATGCAGAAAAGCAAGAAAACAGAAAAGAAGAAACTTCAGCAACAATAATTATAGATAGTTTTCGGGGAGGCCTCAGGGTCTCCTTTTTTATTTGCCTTAATTTAATTTTTATTATTTTAACTATGTTTACAAATTTCTAAAAAAATAGCCGTCCGAAGACGACTATTACTTGTTTTTAGTAACTTTTAAAAACTTCATCTTTTATGAACTGAGACGTAAAAGTTGGACATTTATAGACTAATTCATTAAGGCTTGATTCCGATATTCATTCGGAGTCAGGCCTTTTAGTCTGCTCTTTATCCTTTCTTCGTTATAGTATTTGATATATTTTTCAATAGCTTCCTTGAGCTGTTTTAAGCTGTGATATTTGTATTCTTGACCGTAAAACAGCTCTGTTTTTAGAAGGCCAAAGAAGTTCTCCATCAGCCCATCATCAGGAGAATTGCCTTTTCTGGACATGCTTTGGGTAATGCCATGAAGCTTTAGCTCGTGCTGATACATCGAGCTTTGATACTGGCAGCCCTGATCAGAATGAAAAGTTAGTGCATTTAAAGCTGGATGCTTCTTAAAGGCTTTATGAAGCATTGAATGTCTGGATGACGAGAAATTGAATAAGCAACGATATCGCCTGCGCAGCCGTCAAGAAGTGAAATTCAGTAATATCCGTATGCCACTTCATGTTAGGCCGAATGGCAAAGAAGTTGCGTTTGATCAAATTGGGCGCAATCTTGCCAATAGTTCCTTTGTAGCTGGAATATTTGCGCTTGTTGCGTCTAATTCCTTTAAGCCCAACTTTATGCATCCAGTATCTAACCGTCCGGTCAGTTACTTTTGAGCCCTCGCGCCGCATTTGCAGTGCAATTCTGCGGTAGCCATAGCGCCCTTTATGGTGTTCGAAAATGTGATTAATCTTTGCCAGCAGTGCAGGACGTTTGCACGTAAATGTTTTCTTGGACAAAGTGTAGTAATAAGTGCTGCGAGCAATCCAGGGCAATGATTGGTCTGTGGTAATAATTTTGGCCAGCTGATCATAGCTTAAATGTTCTTCCTGCCTTAGTTCAGTGATTGCCTGGGCTATTTCTTCTGATGTTTCTGATCCAAGGCGCTTAGTTTTTTTATATAAGAGTTTCTGATACGCAGCTCGAAGTTTTCCTGCTTCAGCTGCTTGACCTCGGCTTCCAGTTCCTTGCGTGACTTCTTTTTGCTCTTTATCATGGGCAGAAGGCCGTCCTTTCTTTCTGATAACGACATTATACCCATTTTCTTTATATTCTCGCACCCAATTAACTAACATACCTCGACTTCTTAAACCAAGTTCTAATGATATCTGAATGCCTGATTCTTGATGTTTCAATACTCTGGCAATGGCCGCTTCTTTAAACTCTTTTGAATATTTTTTATTTGGCTGATCTAATATTTTAGCACCATACTTATCAATTAGTTTTAAAAGATACGTGAGAGAAGAACGACTCAAATTCTCTTGACATGATAATTCATTAAAAGAATATCCTTCATGTTTCCATTTACGATATAATTCTAATTTTTGTTGTTTAGATAATTTAGACATAAAAAAGACCTAAAAGTTGTCTAACTTTTAGGTCTCATATCACAATGCAGGACTTTTTTAATTAATCTTCTACTTTTTTAGCATCATTCATAGCCTTCATGATTGAAGGGTTCTTTGAATGACAATCCTTGATGATTTGTAAATCTTCTTCAGACAATTTAACTTCATATTTAGCCATAGAATTTACCTTGCTTTTTAGAATTTCATTTATATTATAGGTCAAATCGGCTAGAAACAACAAAGAATTCTTAAAAGTCACGGATTTTCTTTGCAAGAATGTTGCCAAATATTGCAAAAGCTGATTCATTTGCTAGATGCAAACGTACGTGCTTTCATTATACAAAAGAATGGGAAAAGCTTGATATAATCGGATTTCTAGCCAAAAAGCAATTGCTACATTTATGTTACAAATATTACAATACATTATTTAAGGTAAAATTTTCTTAATCTGCGAGTGATAATTCTGTTATCGTTCTGAAACTTTGAGACCGTAAAATAGTTTGTGTAAGGATGAATGATTCCTTTTACACAAACTATTTGACAGTGTCGAAACTTTTATTTTTAAGGAGGAAATTTTTTGAAACTTAAATCTATCTTGACAAAAACTATTGCTGTTGCTGCATTATCTGTTGCAGGTATCGTTACGATCAACAGCACTAACTCAAACAAGGCACAAGCTGCCATTGTTCAAAATGACGCTGCTACTTACCGCGTTACTAAATCAACTATTGTATACAACAACTACGAAAACGGTGTTGCTACCGGTCAAGTTTTAGCAGCAAATACTAACTGGAAGGTTATCAAGACTGCTTACGACAATCAAGGCAATAAGTGGTACGATCTTGGCAAGAACCAATGGGTAAAGGTTGAAACTACTACTTCAACACCTACTGCTTCAACTACTCAATCAAACCAAACTTCTACTACTAGCTACGCAACTTCAACTACCAGTTCATACACTTCAACTGCAACTGGTTCAGAAGCTAGTGCTAAAGCTTGGATTGCTAACCAAGAATCAGGTGGTTCTTACTCAGCAAGAAATGGTCAATACATAGGTAAGTATCAATTATCAGCTTCATACCTTGGTGGTGACTACTCAGCTGCTAACCAAGAAAAGGTTGCTGATCAATATGTTTACAGCCGTTACGGTTCATGGGTTAATGCTAAGAGCTTCTGGCAAGCACATGGCTGGTACTAATTAAAAGCTCTCAGTTAATTAATTCTGCTAAAAATTCAGAATAAAAAA
>NZ_ADNY01000021.1 GCF_000178475.1 Lactobacillus amylolyticus DSM 11664
GAGACCGTAAAATAGTTTGTGTAAGGATGAATGATTCCTTAAATTAATTTCTGAAAACATTAGAAAAAGGAGTTCCTTTCTCGTATGATTGGATTGAACAAAAAAACAACATACAGAAAGAAGAACTCCTTCATGAATGATTTTACCAAAAATATGGCTCAAGCACTATTCAATCAAGACAAAGTTAATGATTTTTTGCGCAAGGAAATTCAAACTGCAGTTAATCAATTGCTTGAAGCTGAATTGACTGCCTTTTTAGGCTATGATCCTTATGCAAAAAGCGGATGGAACTCTGGCAATTCCAGAAACGGCATCTATTATCGCAAGGTTGATACGCAGTTTGGCCAGATCGAAATTCAGGTTCCCAGAGACAGAAACGGCGAATTTCATCAGCACACTCTGCCTGACTACAAGCAGCACTCGGACGTCCTGGAAAGCATGATTATCAAGCTTTATGCCAAAGGCGTCACTACCAGAGAAATAGCCGATCTGATTGAAAAGATGTACGGCAGCCATTACAGTCCGGCTCAGGTATCAAATATTTCCAAGCAAATGATTCCAAAGGTTGAAGCCTATCACAAACGCAAGCTTAGCGACAGGTTCTTTTGCGTTTATCTTGACGCAACGTATCTTCCGCTGTGCCGAGAAACGTTTGAGCGTGAAGCCGTCTATATTGCCATCGGCATCAGGCCCAATGGCCATAAAGAAGTAATCGACTACTGCATAGCACCCAGCGAAAACGTCGAAGTTTGGACTGAAATGCTTCAAAACATGAGATCGCGGGGTTTGAAGCAAGTCGAGCTTTTCTTGTCTGACGGTGTTGTCGGCATGAAAACAGCTCTGGCAAAGACTTATCCCAAAGCACATTTTCAGCGCTGCCTGGTTCATGTCATGCGCAATATTTGCAATAAAGTGCGTGTTGACGATCGTGAGACAATCATGAACGATTTCAAGCAGATTCATAGGCAGCCTAACAAGACAGCCGCTGTACAAACTCTTCATGCATTCTATGACAAATGGAACAAGGCATACAATCATGTCATTAGGAATCTAAAAGACATTGAGCCTGATCTATTGGTCTTTTACAACTATCCCAAACAGATCAGACCCTCAATCTATTCCACCAACATGATTGAATCCTTTAACAATGTCGTTAAACGCAAGGCAAAGCCCAAAGCAGAGTTTCCAAGCGAGCAGTCGCTTGATACTTTCATTGGCATTCAGGCAATAAGCTACAATGATCGCTACTTCAACCGAATCCATAAAGGCTTCGGCCAAGTGCAGGATACATTGGAATCCTACTTTGACTAAGAAAAAATTAAAAAATCAATTTACGAGAAAGATCTATTTACACAAACTATTTGACAGTGTC
>NZ_ADNY01000020.1 GCF_000178475.1 Lactobacillus amylolyticus DSM 11664
AAAATAATGAATTGCTGTGTTTTTATATCCGGGCTAAAAATCGAGTTTTTTCCCAGACACTTTTAATTTATAAATAATCTAGTCAGAACAGAAAGAATCATTGCAACTGGAATAATGATTAAACTAAGATCCCAGTTGTCAAATGCAAAACCGCAGATGATATAAATCGCTACTGCTATTGTCCAAATAGCAGAATTTAGATGTGAATATGAAAAATTAAATCGATGTTTATTAGTTGATGCATTATTTATTTCTTTTTCATCATCTTTCAATAAATAATCAGTTGAGACATTGAAAATTTCAGATAAAACAATAATTTTATCTAAATCTGGTTTTGTTTGTCCACTTTCCCATTTAGAAACGGATTGACGGCTTACATTTATTTTTTCTGCTAAATCTTCTTGTGACCACTTTTTATCATTCCTTAATTGGGTGATTTTTTGATTTAAATTCATGCTTGTTACCTCACTTAGTTTGATTTTACTAAAAATCATAGTGTGAACGATGGTTGCATTCTACCAACATGGCTATAATTTTTGTCAATTAATGGTTGCAATGCTATTTTTTAGCCTCTTTTAGACGTTCTATTTCTTGGTTGATAAAATGCTGCACAGTCTTACTGAACTCCTTAAAACCAGTAACTTGATAAGTTTTAGCGATCAGTTTTGCCTTATCAAGATCTCCTTGCTGGTGATTGTAGTGATAAGCAACCACATATTTGTGAAGGTCAAGTACAGTTCTTGTAAAATATAATTCCGGGGTGGCTGGAATTTTTTCTGCCGCATCAAAGAATGGTTTTGTTTTATCGTATTGCTTTGCTTCAACTAATTGTGAAATTAGGTTACTTAGAATTGCCGAAATAGCCAAGAGTTCTTTATTATCATTCTTATTATCAAATTGTTTGAGAAGCTGAATGGTAATAAAAATATTTGTTTGCCAATCGTAAAAGATCATGAAATTACCGAACATTTCTAATTTGAATTGATTGAAATCAGGAATGCTAAAAATTCTGTCCTTTAAATCCTGAATTACTTTTTTATCAGGATCATAATTAGGGATAATATCTAACTTTGTGCTTTCAATCATTCCTTTGATAATTAGATGATATTCATCTTTTGTTTTTTGAGACCAATCACATTTATCGATAAGAGGAATAAGAGCTTTAAGTCGATTTGTGTCCTTATTATAGACGGCTTGAATCATGATATGATCAATTTCATTTTCTAGCTTTTTAGTATTATCTTCTTCATTTTGTAAGTCTTTGAAAAAGCCTGCGACATCAACGTCATTCTGTTTCAAAATAGCAATTAAATCTTCGGCAGAAATGCGATGCTGATTTTTTCAACTTTAGCGTAGTAAGAAGGACTGACAATATCCCCAACCCAGGCTTTTTGAGTTTTATTATTCTCAAGTCGTTTTTGCTTCAATAATTCGCCAATTGTCATCTTTTTCTCCTAAAAATGTCGTATACGCCATTTTTAAAAATTAATCTCTTTTTCACATTATTATAATTTCAACAAGAAACGAAATAAAGAAAAAAGAGGTTAGGACTTATGAACGTATTCCTTAAAAACGCAGATTACAGAAGATTTTCAGTTGCCAGTTTCTTATCTGGTGCAGGCGATATCCTTTTCTACTTAGCCTTCATGACTTACGCAAGCAATTTACATAATAAAAGAAATAAATATTCAATTAGGAAACTATCAGTTGGAGCTGTCTCAGCTTTGATTGGAGTTTCTTTTTTTCGGCTTTAGTTCTCAAGTGGTGAGTGCAGATACCGGAATAAATACTGCTGATAATAGCAGCAACGGACATAATAATCCGGCAACTGATTCAGATACTTGGCAAATTGGAAGTCAAAACACTAAGGAATATGACGGAAAAGAAACTAATAAGATTGATGTTAATAAGTTTAGTTTGTCAGATGGTGATAAAAAACTAAATACCGGCAGCATCAATAATGTAGCTTTCAATGGGTTGATAAAAATGGTGATGCTATTGTAGAAAATCCTAAAAATGTTGGTACATATTATGCTAAATTAACAGATTCAGCTGCTAAAAAGTTGAGAAATGATAATCCCACTTTATCCAAAGATCCAGGAATTGTTGGTACTTATACAATTGCTCAGGGGAAGGCAAGCGCTGAATTAAGAGGCTATGATTCAAAAGCAGCGGATGCTGGATTTAATGCAGTGGCTAAAAGGTATGAAGATTTAGGATATGTGGTAGAAAACCACAAAGACTGGATAATGATAAGCCAGTTCAACCTGAAACTGTTGAAACAAACGAACAGGAGAAGAATCACTTTCATGGCTAGGCATACTTTTATCAAATCTAGGCTTAGGCAGCATGTTTATTAAGCGAAAAAAGAAATAGCTACACTCATCAATGATTGCTAAGTGTAAAATAGTTTGCGGTAACGTTTAAATATAAATTAAAAGGAGTCAAATCCATTTCAGGACTTGACTCCAAAACAAAAAGACCAGTAGTCTGATGTTAAGCAAAAAACACATTAGAAGCTGGTCTTTTATGGAATTAAGTGTAACTGAAATCGTCAAAATTATTAAGTCTGAAAATAATGTTATTGCTCGTGAAAAGGCATTAATGTGCTACTTCTTTGATTTGATTAGAGAATTAATGAAATTAGCACTAGAAGAAGTTGATGCCGGCTTAGTTGAAGAAACTAAAAAGCAAGGCTATCAGATTGAAAAGAAAAATAAGCTAGTCTTTCCGACCAGCTTATTTTTTAATGCGGCAGTTATTTAAGCTTGAGATTCATTTGGTCAAAATGTGAATAACTGGGCAAAACTAAAACTTAAATTTTCGCATAAAGATTGGATGGGTACGATGATCAAGATAGCCAGCCTCTAACGGAGTGATTTCCAATACTCTTAGATCTTCTTTAGCCGCTTCAACGTTATCAGCATATATTTCATTTAAGTAATCGTTTTTTCCAAATATTTCATCAATGTATTCATGTCCAACATTTTGGATAGTGCCGCGGATAGAAAAGCCACATGAATCCATGGTGCCATTACCTTTGTAGTCATTAACGATGACCTTTGGTTGTTTGATTAAATCTTTGAAGAATGGATTTTGACTTAAAGAAGCGATATATAGTTTTCCATTCTTGTTTAAAAGCAGATCACATACTTGAGCACTTGGTTCACCATGATGAGTAGTGGCAACATCTACATTATGAATTTGCTCTACAGCGAAGTCTGAGAATTCTTGATTAGTAGTTTGATTAGTTAAAATATCCACCATAATAATACCTTCCTTGCTCTAGTAGCTTGTTAGTTTTATTATAAGCTTAAAGACTGACATGTTTTGATAGGAAATACTAGAAAATGAAAAAATCTGAACGACTTAACCAAGAATTGATCTATCTAAGCGATAAAAAAGTATTTCACTTAAAGGAATTAGAAGAAGCTTTTGCTATATCTGAACGCACTGCTTTACGGGATATTGCGGATTTGGAACAATTAGGATTAGCTTTTTATAGTGAAACTGGTCGTAGTGGTGGTTATCACATTACTAATAGTAAACTGCTATTGCCAATTCGTTTTAATACAGCAGAAATTAATGCTATTTTCTTTGCCCTACAGGCGATTAAAAATATTAGTGAAACACCGTATAGTAATGCATATCAAAAAATTCAGGTCAAGTTATTAAAGAATTTGCCTACTAGGTTGCAGAAACAAATAAATCTTCAGGAAGAATTTGTTCAGTATGTTAGTCAGCCTAGTTTGAATAAAGTGACATTTTTTGATTTGCTACTTAAGGCATGCATTAATAATGATTTGGTATTGGCTGAAAATCAGCAGTTTATTAAAGAAAAACAAAAGTTGCAACTACTTGATTTGTTTTATCAAGCAGGGAATTGGTTCTGTCATGCTTATAATTTAGATTTGAAACGTTGGTTTGTTTTACGTCTGGATAAATTTAAGGTGGTCAAACAACTGAAACCTGATCGAGTAATAATGAGTAAAAATGAATTAAGTGAAAGCTACCAAGAATATGAACAAAAGCATTATTGTATCCCATATCAGTGTTTATTAACTAAAGCTGGCGAGCAGAAAGTAAAATATAATTCATATCCAATTATGAAAGTGATTCATAACCGACAAGGAATTTACTTAAATGGCAGTTACAATAAAGAAGAATTGCATTATCTAGTGGATTATTTGATTTCACTTGGTTCTGAAGTAAAGATAATTAAGTCAAGAGAATTAAAAGAAAAATATTTGGAAAAGTTGCAACGAATTATCCAGCAATATTAATTTTGAAATTCTGTCATAACTTGGCGGTGTTTAGGAATATAGTTGAATAGCAGAACATAGGAGGTAAAAATCATGACAAAAATAATGAACGAAGATTTTTTAGATGTTTTACAAGACAAAGGGCCGGCAACGATTGTCTCGATTAATGGTAATCCAGCTAGCGTAGTTAATACTTGGTCACAATATATTAACGTGGTTTCTGATGATATAATTTTGATTCCAGCTGCGGGGATGCACTCGATTGAACAAGATTTTGAAAAAGATCCAAAACATGAACTGATCATTACGATTGGTTCTTACAATTATTCAGGAACCGCTGGAATGGGTCGCGGTTATCATATTCATGGCAGTGGTCAATTCATTAATGAAGGCGCATATTTTGATCAAATGAAAGCCCAATTTGATTGGATTCGCGCTGTATTAGTTGTGAAGATTCATGATGTTGAGCAGAAGATATAGCAAAAAAGTTTGGAGCGTCAACTCCAAACTTTTATTTTTAATCAATTTATTGAGCAAAATATGATAGACATTAAGTAATAAGTGTTACCCTTGAAAATGTAATGAAGAAACTATTGTGTTAGGAGGATTTTATGGATAAACGTAAAATTGTAATTGTTGGTGCTTCACATGGTGGTCATGAATCAGCAATTGAGCTGTTGGATAAATATAATGATGTAGATGTAACTGTTTATGAAGCTGGCGACTTCATTTCATTTATGTCCTGTGGTATGCAATTATACTTAGAAAATAAAGTTACGGCTGAAGATGACGTCAGAAACTTTGCTCCTGAAGATGTTGAAAAGAAGGGCGGTCATGTTTATGCCAACCATGAAGTAACCGCGATTCATCCTGAACATAAGACAGTAACAGTTAAGGATTTAACCAATAATTCTGAAGAAGAAGTTCAATATGATAAGTTAATTCTTTCATCAGGTGTAACGCCAAAGGTTTTACCAGTACCTGGCAATGATCTTAAGAATATCTATTTAATGCGTGGACGTGATTGGGCTTCTAAGTTAATGAGTGCTGTTAACAATCCAGCAATTAAGAATGTTGCTATTGTTGGTGCTGGTTATATTGGTACTGAAGCTAGTGAAGTATTTGCTAAAGCTGGCAAGCATGTAACTTTAATGGACATGATTGATCGTCCATTAGGAACTTACTTGAACCCTGAATTGCTTGATGTTTTGGAACCTACCTTTAAGAAGAATATGGACTTGAAGATGGGTGTTAAAATTGAAGGCTTCAACGGTAATGAAAAAGTTGAAAGCGTCAAGACCGATCAAGGCGATGTACCAGCTGACTTGGTTGTTGTTTCAGCAGGGGTAACTCCTAATACTGATTGGCTAAAGGGCACAGTTGATTTAGATCAAAGAGGCTGGATTAAGACTGATCCATACTTGAGAACGAATGTTAAAGACGTTTACGCTATTGGAGATGCAATTTTGCCGCTTTCTATTCCAGTAGGTAAGCCAATGCCAATTGCTTTAGCTACTACTGCTAGAAGAGAAGCACAATATGTGGTTGATCATATCTTTGAAGATAAGCCAGATTGCGCTTTCAAGGGTGTTATCGGTGCTTCGGCTCTTAGCGTCTTTGACTATCACTTCGCTACTGCGGGATTAAATAAGTTTTCAGCTGCTAAGAATAAGCTTGATTATCAAACTAGCTTCTATGAAGATCATATGCGTCCAGCTTATGTTCCAGAAGCAGATAATCCTAAGGTATATGTCAGCTTAACCTTTAATCCATATACTCACCAAATCTTAGGCGGTGCTGTCCTTTCTAAGTATGATATTACTGCTCAAGGCAATGTTTTAGCTTTGGCAATTAGTCATAAGATGCGCTTGGAAGACTTGGCTGAACAAGACTTCTTCTTCCAACCAGGATTTGACCGTCAATGGAGTTTGCTTAACCTAGCTGCTCAACATGCATTAGGTATGGCAAGATTCTAATTTAATCGTTAATAAAAATAAATTATAAAGATAAAAACTAGTCATGTTTTAACAACATGGCTAGTTTTTTTGGCTCTATAATTTTTCCTGTTGACTGCTTATCAATATGATAAGCTGTTAACAGGTTTTTTATTACAGAGGACATAGTCCTCTGTAATAAAAAATCTATTCCACTAAACATTTTATAAGTAAAGGTGTGTACTATGTCCTCTTTAAATAATTGTATTAAATTTGCGCTTGATATTAAAGATAAAAATACGCTGATTGTAAAATTAAATTGAACACTTGATAAAAAATAAAAAGTCCATTCGAACCTTTTTGATAGAATGTAGTTACCACACAACATTTAGAAACGAGGTCAAAATGGACTCTTCACATTCTACCATGAATCAGCACATTAAAGGCAAGCATTTATCATTCGAGGAAAGAGTTATTGTTCAATTGCGTTTGAAAGATGGCTATTCTTTGCGTGCCATCGCCCGTGAATTAAACTGTTCTCCTTCTACTATCAGCTATGAGGTTAAGCGCGGTACTGTAGAACTGTATCATGGCAAAGTCAAAAGATATAAGGCTACTCAAGGGCATGATGCATATCAAGCTCATTGTAAAAATTGTGGGCGCAAATCAGACTTTCTCAGGAAAACTCAATTCATGCGCTATGTCCACAAGCATTTCTTTAAAGACGGCTGGTCGCTTGATGTGTGCAGTAATCGTGCCACTGCTGTTGGCGCATTTAGCAGCAGAGATGTTGTCTGTACTAAGACTCTTTACAATTATGTCGACCAAGGTCTATTAGATATACATAATTACGACTTGCCAGAGAAGCTTAAACGCAATACCAAGCTTCATCGTATTCGCAAAAATAAGAAAAAACTTGGCAGAAGCATTGAAGAACGTCCTAAAGAGATCAATAAACGTAATGAATTCGGTCATTGGGAATGCGATTTAGTTCTCGGACATAAGAGCAAAGATGATGAGGTGCTGCTAACCTTATCTGAGCGTATGAGTCGTGAGTTTTTAATTCTTTGTATTCCTGACAAGACTTCTGTCAGTGTCATGCAGGCCTTTAAAGAACTCCAAAGGCAATACAGCGAACATTGGAATGATATTTTTAAAACCATTACCACTGATAATGGCTCAGAGTTTGCAGATCTTTCCAACCTAGAAAAAGCATCCAATACACTGGTTTACTATGCCCATCCTTACACTTCTTGTGATAAGGGAACAGTTGAAAGACACAATGGTCTTATTCGCAGATTCATTCCTAAAGGAGAAGCAATAGCTAACTATTCTTTACAAGACATCATTAATATTGAAACCTGGTGCAATTCTTTGCCAAGAAAGATACTGGCCTATCATACACCAGATGAAATCTTTGAGAGAGAATTAGATCTAATCTATCAAGCAGCTTAACTAAAAGTGTTCAATTTATTATTGCAATTTGCGATTATTATCGCATTAAAAAAAGCTGCCAACTTCTGCAATTTACTGATCATAGCATTGCAGAAATAAGCAACTTGACCTGCTATAGTTCGCCTAATCATTTTGAACGTTGCTTTCATCAAATTATGAAGATTTCTCCGAGTCAGTATCGGAAGAATAATCGATAAGGATTAATGGAATTTTCCATGTTATAACATGTTATAATCTAATTAACATAAATAATACGAGAGGTGATTATCATGAAAGAACTTAAAGTTAGAAAAATTGGTAACTCTTTAGGAAGCATTTTCCCTAAAGATTGGGGTGTTGAAGATGGTGCTAAATTGGAATACAAGGTCGATCAGCAACATCATAAAGTAATTATTGATTTAAATTCTACTGCTGTTAAACATGATCGTGAACTAATAGAAAAAAGCTTTGCCGAATTTGATAAAAAATCATTGACGGAACAAGACATGCAAGCAAAGTTTGGAAAGTATGGATGGGATAATGTATCAAATTAAATATAGTGAGAGCTTCGCTTCATCGTTATCTCAAACCATAACTTATTGGCAAATGGATTTAGGATTTTCCGATGATACAATTCAAAATTATATTTCACTGATTTCTAAAAATATTCACTTACTCAGTGATTTTCCTTTTATCAGCCAAGATGTAAGTTCAATTTATCATTTTCCGATCCCTACCTATCGTATTACTATTGGTAAAAAATATGCTATCTTTTATCGAGTAGATGAAAAACAAAAAATCATAATGATTGGTAGTTTCTTCAGTAATAAGCAAATGAAAATTGAGTTTTAATTTCATTCAAAAAGCTCAAGGTATACTACACACCTTGGGCTTTTACATTACTAATTTTTCTCGTAACCAATCATCAAGCCGCCATCTTCGGCATAATAAGTACAAAGCCCACCACATTCAGACAAAGAAACCTGAGCTGATGGATATACAGATAGGATAGTCTCCTTCATCTTAGCTGCCTTATCGCTAAAGCCAACATAATCGATCAATACTCTGCCGCCACAATAACCAGATTTTTCCATGATCTTAAGCATTTTTGAAAAGATCTTCTTACTACCGCGAATCTTGCCGAGCATCTCAAACTTACCAGCATCGCTAGCTGTACCAACAATATTCAACTTAAGTGCATGTGCGATCCGCGCCATTGCAGGATTGATCCGACCATTATTGGCTATATTATCCAGGTTCTCCAATACAAAAAGCAAATCCGTCTGACGAATGCGATACTTCATCGTTTCAACAACTTGGTCAAAATGCAATCCATCATTGATCATCGTCGCAATATCTTCCGCAAGCAACCGAATCTGTGGTCCTGCTGACAAGGTATCGAATACATGAATCTTCACATTAGTATGTTTTTCAGTAAAGATCTTGGCTGCTTGCACTGCAGAATTATATGTTCCTGACAATGCACTAGTAATCGTTAATACAAAAATTTCATCTGCGCCAGCAAAAGCATCTAACCAGTCGTGAACACTGGGACAAGCAGTCGACGTCCGTTCATTAGTCTGCTTCAATGCAGTGACAAACTCTGGAATATTAAGCTTGCCATCGTCGATCCAAGAAGATGAACCTGCTCTAATTGTTAATGGAACGGATTGATGTGCTACGCCTTCGATCGAAGACACAAAGGCATCAGCACCGGAATCTGTAATTATCTTTATCGTCATTTTCGTTACCTCACTTATGGCTTTGATAATATACGTTTTTAAATATTATGTCAACGGTTTTTAAAAAATTTATAGTAAGATATTAATTGACAGAACTCTCAAAATAGAAAATAATTAATTTAACTAAAATGAGGGGAAAAATATGAAAAAGGAAGTAGCAGTAGAACAATTAAAATTTCCTTCATACCAAGAAATTCCCGCGATGGGATTATATTTAAAGCAAGTAGTGAACTACATTAATCAATGTTTAATGCCCTTAGGAAATATCAAGATTACGAGTTCAATGGTCAGCAATTATGTTAAACATGATCTAATTGCATCCCCTGAAGGCCGCCTATACAGCCGTGAGCAAATCGCCACCCTACTTTTTATCACCATTGCCAAAAACGTGATGGATCAAGAAGACCTGCGCAAGGCGATTGCTATCCAGCAAAAGACCTATTCAACCGAAGTAGCTTATAATTACTTTGCTGCTGAATTGCAGAATGTCTTATTATATGTTTTCAACCAAAAGAAAGAACTGCAAAAGATCGGTCACAATAATACCAGTCAAAAACAAATGCTGCGCAACGTCATCATGGCCTTCGCTTATCGGGAATACTTGTATCAATTTTTCAGAGAAATTTAAAAGACTCAACTTATGTTGGGCCTTTTACTTTATGCCTTCTATATTAATCAAAATTACCATAATTTAGCTTAATGTATTGATCAATTTTTCAAAGATTTTAATTATTAAACAAAGCAAAATAAAAAAGTTCAGCTTTCACTGAACTTACAAATCATAAACTATCTATCCACTGATCTAGATCTTTTAAACTACCAATTTTAGTAATGGCATGAATTTCTACTTTTTTTGCCTTGTAATGCTTCCGCAGTATCTAAAAATTTTAAATTTTTGTCATTATTTAAATTCATAGACTTCCCCTTTTAACTATTCAATTATTTACTTTGCTTCGGTACAAATACCAGCGCCAATTAAGCGCATCAGTCACGATACCACCGAACACCGGACCAAAGGCTACGGCACAAGCGGTAATTATCGTCACGATTCCCATCATGAAGCCCAGCTTTTCTTTTGGCACCTCAGCCAAGATAATGTTATACATCAGCGGCAAGCCTATACCGGTACCAATTCCTTGCAAGGCTCGACCTACTAACAAGAGATCAAACCATGGAGTAACGATATCAATCAGTAAGCCCAATATAAATAATGAAACTCCTAGAATAAATGTTTTTTGATAGGAATTCTCAACCTAATCTGTGAACTAATTGGCACAATCGTTGCAATCACTAGCAACACCAGGGTATTAACCCATTGAACTTGATCGGTAGTAATCGCAAAGTCTCTAGTCAAGATTGGAAAAGTAACTGTCGTTGCCGTTTCATCAAGGATTCCCAAAAATGAGAGCATCCCCGCCGATAAAATCGCCATCACCAAACGTGGTGTAACTTTTTTAGTCATTTTTCATCTTCTTTTCTTTAACTGGCAAGCAAATAATCGTTTTTAAATTTTCTAACTTTGTGCGTTGAGGATTTGATAAATAGATCTCATGATGACGATGCTGATCTGAAAAGTCTAATTCCAAATCATTTTTAGCAATGAATTGGTGCATCTTAGCGATAGTAGCAGGCTCATCATCATAACTACCATGATGCATAATTTGTACGCATTTTCCTTCTGTCAAAGTAATTAACTTGACTGATGAAAAATCCAAGCCTTTTTTAATTGCAGATTCTTTTTTAGCCCAAGCCAAAACTTCATCTGTCACAAACTCAGACATTCGAATGCAGGAAATAAAATTGAATCTTTCTTTATGAGCATAATCAATGCCTTCAACGCTATCCTGCCACCAAAATCCTTCAAGCGGTGGAACCACGAAGTCAAAATAATCTTTAATCTGATGTGAGCCCTTTTTACTCATTTTAATTGTATAGGCTAAACTATACAACAATTGTAGATCCTGCTTCTATTCTCCGCCCTCTTGATTTGGATCGCCCTGACCTTGAACAGCAAGATATTGCATCTGCGGAATATCAATTAATTCAGGCTTTTTGCCTGGACGATAAAACTGCTTTTCTTCTTTTTTAAAATCGTATGCCATGTCCTGCCTCTATAATTGATGAAACTTAACTGTCTTGTTCTTGAGTGAAATCTTTTTTACCTCAAAACCATAGTCAGGCAGCTCTTTCTTATAGCGCAAAAATGAATGGTCAATTGGCAGTCCTGATGCTTTTTCAATCTCATCAAATGAGAGCTCAAAGTCGCCAGTTTTGTTATCTTTAATGTACTGCCATAATTGATCGTATTTGCTCATATCTATATCTTCACTTTCCAATACTTTCATTAAGATACATCTAATTCTATACTTCTTTGATGGTCGGCTCAATTTATACAAATTTATGCATGAAAAAATCCTATTCAGAAATTACAGTAACTCATGAATAGGATTATATTTATTAAACTTCTTCAATCTTACCTGCAGCAATTGGCAAAGTAGTGTGTGCGTCATAGCTCATTACGCAGCCACCAACGGTGTCAGGTAATTCAAGATCTTTTGGTACACCGTGTACGTAAACTACACGCTTATCTAGTTGAAGATCTTCGCTGCCAAAAGCATCCTTGAACTTAGCTTGCAACTTTTTCAACGGAACATCGATTTCATATTCGTAATGACCTTTTTCGTCTGCGACAGGATAACCATCGTGAGGGATGTTCATATCTTGTGGTGCATCATCTAATGGCACCATAGTTGTACCTGATACTTCTTCAGTTTCTGGCAAATCAATAAAGCCATCATGATTCTTATCTTGCGCCATAGTTGGAACATTGGCTTCCTTACCATCAGGAAAGCCATGGAAGTGTTCCCAGTGTTCAATATTCTTAGGAGTATCAAACATTTCTACTTTAACATGAAGCTTATCTCCATCTTCAGTAAATTCAGCTGTGCCGTGAGCTTCGCAGCCAATCTTATCTGCATTTAATGGGGTAATGTGTGCAATATATTTTTTCATCTTGATGAATCCTTTCTATACTATGATGTTTTCAAAATCATCATACAACCTTTGAGTTACAATTCGTTGTCTTAACGTTTGTCGCAATTAATTATAATAAGAAGTTATTATGATAAAATTGATTTAAATCAAGAAAATTAGGAAAGATGGTTTTTATGACAAAGCATTCACCTGTCGCTTGTTTAAGCAAAGCAGCACTTTTTACAGATTTACCCATAGATTTAAAGAAAAAATTAGTAGCCGTCTCTACACATCAACAGAAATTTCCTAAAGGAAGTATTATTAGACAACCTGATGATGGTAAAGATGGCATGATTGTCATCGATCAGGGAAAGGCAAAAGTCTACAACCTATCAAAAGATGGCAAGGAAGTCGTGCTAGGTATACTCCAAAATGGTGACATTGAAGGACAACAACATTTATTCAAACAAAGCGAAAATGAAAACTTTGTTGAAGCTGTGGAGGACACCTGGGTTTGCTCAATTAACCGCGCAGATTTTCAAAAACTTTTGCAGAAAACACCAGTTTTGTCATTGAAGCTTTTAAATAATTTCGGTAAAAAGTTAGCCGCAATTGAACATAATTCGGTGCTTAGAAACACCTTGGATGCCAAAGAACGGATATTAGCTTACTTGAATGACCTTGCCAATGAGCAAGGCAAAAATGAAGTAAAATTAGAACTAAAGAAAAAGGACTTAGCCAGTTATTTAGGAATTACGCCGGAGACATTCAGCCGTAAGTTAAAAGAACTAGAAAAAGATGGCAAAATTGAAGTTCATGGTCGCTGGATTAATGTGAAAAGATAAATTATGCAAAAAATAAAGCCCAGCAAATGCTGGGCTTATTTATTTTATTGCAAACCAAAAATTAACAAATTAGTTCCACCCACGTTCATTGAGCCATCTTTCTTTAACTGCTTCAAAAAACGTAAAACAAACTTTCTTTGATTACCATGTAACTTTTTAGCAGCCTTCATAGCAGCATTAAAGTCACGTTTGTTGTTTGCTTTCTTAAGACTAGTATTCAATCTATTAGCAATTCTCATCAGTGGCTTTTTCACATTCTTCATTGCTTTGCTATTTAAGTAATAGTATTGCAAACCAGATTGAGTAGTCCAACTAGAATACTTCTTATCCTTAGAGGCAACCAAATATACTGGTGCACCAGCACCACGGCCCTTAACGTTAAGAACTTTTTCTATTCTAAACTTAACTTTTTGAACCTTTTTAGGACTAATAGTTTTTGCTTTCTTTGAAGGCATGATATTTTTAACTAATTTCTTGTAGTTGGACTTACCAACATAAATCTTTGACGCATCTTTATCATTAAGAATGCGCATGATGTAGCCTTCCTTGGTAAAACTAGCCTTGTTTTTGACTACTGCCACAGGTGTAGATTCAGTACTTGTAGCACTTACCGATTGAGGTACTACTGAAAGTACAGCTAAACTTCCTGTTAGCAAAATTGCTCCAACTATTAATTTCTGAAACTTCATTGTTATCACAACTTTCTTTATTTAATTTATATTTTTAATACCAGTTATGTGCTAACCAAAATCTTTTAGCTGCAGCCCAAGAACCGTAACGTCCCTTTACATATCTATCGGCTGTACGTTCTTGGTTTGCCACACTATAATTACCATGCAAATATGATGAATCTAATTGGAAACGTCCGTAGTATTTACCATTACGTGCATGATAATTATAGCCAGATTCTCTTTTAGCAATCCATAACTTTGCTGCACGCTCACTGGCTGATAATCTACCATAGTACTTACGATATTGTGAACTTGAAATGCCACTATGTGCAGTATATAAAGCTGTAAACAAAAGTGAAAGATCTTCGTTTTGTGGGAGATACAACCAAGTACCATTAGCAATAACAGTATCTGGATCAATGTTGCCATTTAATTTTTCTAGTACACTTAAAGAAGTATTATTAGCTTGAGCGACCTGACGAAGAGTTTGATTATCACGACTTGCTACTGGCATAATCAAAGATTTGTCAGGAACTGAAACTTCTTTGTTTACTTGTAATGTATTTGTTGATCCTTGATTTCCATTTGTTGAATCAGCATAAACAGTCTTAGTACTAACAGTAAAAAGCATACCTGCAACAACTGCGGATGATAATAAGTTCTTTTTATTGAGAATTTTCATTTTCTTTTCCCTCATAAATCAACTTATTCTAATATCTATAAGTTACTCAACTACCTTTTCGTAACTTACATAAGTAATTATAGCATGGTACTATTCTATATGAACTTTCTGTCATAAGTAGCTTATTCTAACGCAAATTCGTTTCATTAATTTAAATATGATATTAAAACAATACAAATAGGAGTTAAAATGATTAAATCTTCTTGTATTAATTAATTTT